>JAVEWF010000049.1:0-17392 GCA_034004665.1 Rhodocyclaceae bacterium
TCGACTGCGCCGCCTCCGAGTTCTTCAAGGACGGCAAGTACCAGCTGGCTTCCGAAAAACTGGAGCTCGACTCGGCCGGCATGACCGACTATCTGGCGACGCTGGCCGGCAAATACCCGATCATCAGTATCGAGGACGGCATGGCCGAGGGCGACTGGGATGGCTGGAAGCTGCTGACGGACAAGCTCGGCAAGTCGGTGCAGATCGTCGGCGACGACCTATTCGTCACCAATCCGGCCATCCTGCGCGAAGGCATCCGCAAGGGCATCGCCAATTCGATCCTCATCAAGATCAACCAGATCGGCACGCTGACCGAGACCTTCGCCGCCGTCGAGATGGCCAAGCGTGCGGGCTATACCAACGTGATCTCGCACCGCTCGGGCGAAACCGAGGATTCGACCATCGCCGACATCGCCGTCGGCCTCAACGCCGGCCAGATCAAGACCGGTTCGCTCAGCCGCTCCGACCGCATCGCCAAGTACAACCAGCTGCTGCGCATCGAGGAAGATCTGGGCGATACCGTGACCTATCCCGGTCTCGACACCTTCTACAACCTGAGGAAGTAACGGTCTAGATGCGCTGGCCCACCTGGGTGCTGGTCGCTCTGCTGATCTTGCTGCAGTTACCGCTGTGGTTCGGCAAGGGCGGCCTGCTCCGGGTGCAGGAACTGGAGCGGCAACTCGGCGACCAGCGCGAGGTGAACCAGCAGCTCGAAGCGCGCAATGCATCGCTCGATGCCGAAGTGCGCGACCTCAAGTCCGGCTACGAAGCCATCGAGGAACGCGCCCGCTTCGAGCTTGGCCTCGTCAAGGACGGCGAGGTCTTCGTGCAGACACCGCAGAAAAAGCCCTGAAAAGTCAGATCGAAGTCGACGACTACCTCTTCCACTTCATACAAACCGTCTCATCATGCAGCATATCCATCTGAGCAATCGCCCGGATGCGCTTGCTGTGGCGCTCGGCGAGATGCTGCGAGCCGATCCGCTGTCCTTGCTCGAGGCTGAGGTGGTGGTAGTGTCCTCGGCGGCCGTGGCGCGCTGGCTGGGCTTCCGGCTCGCTGACAGCCTCGGGATCGCGATCCAGACTGCCTTTCCATTTCCTGCCAGCTTCGCCTGGCAATTGTTCGGCCGTGTCTTGCCGGAAGTCGCTACCAGCAATCCTTTCGATCATGGCGCCCTGCAGTGGCGCCTGCTACGACTGTTGGGGGCCAGTCAAGCGCCCGAAGTGAAGCGGTATCTGCACGGTGACGATGGCGTGCGTGCGTACGAACTGGCCGCGCGTCTGGCCGCCCTGTTCGAAAGGTATCTGGTCGAGCGACCGGATTGGATCGCTGCCTGGAATACCGGTCGTCGCGTCGGTCTCGGGCCGGATGAAAATTGGCAGGCCCAGTTGTGGCGAAGTCTTGCGGGCGAACTTGTGGACTTGTCGGCCGAACACCCGCGCGAACGCTTCTTCGATCGGCTGCGTCGAGATCCGGTAGCCCGGGCGCGTTTGCCGCGGCGAATCTCGCTGTGGTGTGTCGAAGCGATGCCGACCCTCTACTGGGAGGTGTTTGCCGGTCTGGCCGAGTGGATCGAATTGCATGTGTTCGTCCTGGCACCCTGCCGGGAGTACTGGGGCGATATCGATACGAAAAAGGTGCAGCTGCGCATTGCGCTTGAACGTCCGGAAGCGGCGATGCTCTATCAGGGCGGCCATCCGCTGCTGGCCTCGCTGGGGCGCGCGCGACAGCATGGCGTGATACGCATGGCCGAGACACTCGACGGCAGTGCCGAACATGCCTGGTTCGTCGCACCGCCGGCCTCGCTGCTCGGCACCTTGCAGCGCGACATGCTGGAGCTCGTGACCAGCCGAGAGGTAGCGCCCGATGCCACATTCCAGGTGCACGACTGTCATGGTGCGTTGCGCGAGGCCGAGGTGCTGCACGATCGCTTGCTCGACCTGTTCGAACGTCTGCCCGGCTTGCAGGCTTCGGAGATCCTGATCCTGACGCCGGACATCGAAACCTACGCACCCTTGGTCGAGGCTGTCCTGACAAACGCCGAGCCGGCGTTGCGCATTCCCTGTGCGGTGGCCGATCGGCCTATGGCCGCCGCGCCCCTGTGGCGGACCTTGCAGCGCTTGTGTGTGGTGGCGGGAGGCGAACTGGATGCCGAGAGCGTGATGGCCTTGCTGGAAGAGCCCGCCCTGGCGCGCGCTTTCGGCATCGAGGCCGGCGATTTGCCCTTGCTGCGCGATTGGGTCGCACAGGCGGGCATCCGCTGGGCCGTGGATGGCCGGGCGCGACGCCGTCGGGGCCTGCCTGCCGAAGATGCCCATACCTGGCGCGCCGGTCTGCGCCGCCTGCTGCTGGGCGTCGCGCTGCCCGATGAGCCTGAACACTTGTGGCAGGGCATGCTGCCGGCCGGCGGCTGCGAGGGCAGCCGGGCGGTGCTGCTCGGGCTGTTGATCGATTTTGCAGAAGCCGTGTTCGACCTCGCCGGAAAAGTCGGTACTGGCGGGACGGCGGCGGCATGGTGCGAGACGCTGTCTGCCGCCTTGGAACGCTTCCTGCAGCCCGGCGAGCAGGAAGAAGGGCAGATGCAGCAGTTGCGCACGGCACTTGCGACGCTGACGCAGCGTGCCAGTGATGCGCATTGCCTGGCGACGCTGCCGCTGTCCGTGATCTTGCGCGAGCTTGATGCGTTGCTGGCCGGGCAGGGATCGGCGCAGGCTTTCGCCGGCGGGAACGCGACCATCGCGGCGCTGCAGCCGGGCAGGCCGTTGCCGGCACGCGTGTTGTGCCTGGTTGGCATGAACGATGGTGCCTGGCCACGGCCCGCGCCGCAGCCGGGCTTCGACCTGCTGGCGCGCCATCCGCGTCCCGGTGACCGCAACCGGCGCGGCGAGGAGCGTCATGCGCTTCTGGAAGCCTTGCTCTGTGCCGGCGACGCGCTCGTCATCACCTATACCGGGCATGACGCCCGCAGCAATGCCGAACTGCCACCCGCCGTACCGCTTGCGGAAGTGCTCGATACGCTGCAGTCCATGACGGGTATCGAGACGAAGGATTTCGTGATTTCCCACCCGCTGCAGCCTTTCGCCACCGCCTATCAGGATGGCCGGGATGCCAGATTATTCAGTTACCACAGTCACGGTGATGTGGATCGTGTGCATGGCAGTCAGATACCGGAAGCTTTTCTTGCACGCGCGGCCATGGGTGCCGAAGCACCGCAGGAAAATATGGTCGAGCTTTCCCGATTGCATCGCTTCTTCAGTAATCCGGTACGCCACTTTTTGCGCGAGCGACTCGGCATTCACCTCGAGGCGGGCGAGGAGCTGCTCGACATTCATGAGCCCTTCGTGCCCGATAAGCTCATGGAATACCGCCTGCGCGAGGCCTGTTTCGATTTGCGCCAGATCGGTACCGATGCGGCGGAAATCTCAGCGCTGCTGCATGCCCGCGGCTGGCTGCCTCACGGCGTGGCCGGCGAACTCGTCCATGCCGCCGCGCAGGCGGAGTCCGACAGCCTTTGGCGGCGTGCCCGGCCCTGGAATGACGTGCCGCGGATGAGTCCTGCGACCGTCGCTTTTCATGCGGATGGTTTCGTGCTGACAGGGCAGCTCGATGGCTTGACCGCTGCCGGGCTCTGGCGGGTGCGGCACGGTCGCACGCGGGCATGCGACCGGTTGCGTTTGTGGATCGACCATCTGGTGCTGCAGGTTTGCGCACCGGCCGGCGTGCCGCCTGCGAGCGCACTGGTGGCGCGCGATGGCGTGCTGACGCTGCCGCCCGTGGATCAGGCCGTGCAACTCCTCACCGACCTCCTGGCGATCTATCGCGAAGGCCAAACCACCGTGCTGCCCTTTTATCCCGAGAGTGCCTGGGCCTGGTTGCAGACTGGCAAGCCGCAGCGCGAGTGGGCCGGAGACAGCTACCACGGCTGGCACGGCGAGCGCGATGACGCCTATGTCCGATTGTCGCTGCGCGATCGCGACGACGATCCGCTCGGCGAAGGCTTCCAGATCCTGGCGCGGCGTATCTTCGCGCCGCTGCAGGCGGTGTGCGCGGACGGCGACGATGACTGAGCATCCTCACGTTCATTTCGTGCCTCTCCAGGGCCCTTTCGACATCGCCCTGTCCGGTACGCGGCTGATCGAAGCGGGAGCGGGCACCGGTAAGACCTGGACCATCGCCACGCTGGTATTGCGGTTGCTGCTCGAACACGAACTGCCGGTCGGCCGCATTCTCGTCGTGACCTATACGCGTGCGGCGACCGCTGAATTGCGGGCACGGATCCGCGCGCGACTGGTTGGGGCGCTGATGGCGTTCGATGCGGGGGATGCCGCGGAGCCTTTCCTCCGCGATCTGCTGGCACGGCACATGCCGTACCGCGATGAAGCAATGGCGCGGTTGCGACTGGCGATCGAATGCTTCGACGAGGCGGCGATCTACACGATCCATGGTTTTTGCCAGCGGGCGCTGGCCGAAACGGCTTTCGAGGCGGCCTATGGTTTCGAACGCGAATTGCTGGCCGATCAGCAGGAACTGCTCGACAGCGTGGCACGCGATACCTGGCGCCGCCTGATGGCCGAGGCGACACTTCCCTGGGCACGCTGGCTGATCGAACAGATCGGCGGCCCTGAGGAACTGGCGCGACGGGTGCGCGATTATCTCGGTCGCGGTTATGTCAGTACGGCTGTGCCAGCCGCCCCCGAACGTGCCATCGCCGAACACGACTTCGCGGCTGCCTGCGCATCTGTGCGCCGCGTGTGGCGGAGCGACGCCCAGACCATTCTTGCCCTGCTGGACAGCCCGGGCATGAAACAGACGCATTACAGCCTCAGGCAGAATCGACTGCGTGCCGAGGCCATCGAAGCCTTCCTCGGCCAGAGCGTCGTCGTTGCGCCATTGCCGAAGGGTCTGGAGTTCTTCGGAACGGAAAAGCTCGTCGCTGGCACGAAGAAGGGCCAGCCGACCCCCGAGCACCCTTTCTTCACCGCGATGGATGCCCTGCTGGCGAGTGCTGCGGCCTATGTCCAGGCCTGCGATGCCGAAATGCGCCGGCTGGTGCATGACTTCCTCCATGCGGCACGAGAGGAGTTGAAGGTACTGAAACGTCGCAATGGCCAACAGACCTACGACGACCTGCTGGCCGAGCTTGCCGAGGCGCTGCGCGGCGCGGGCGGTCCCGCCTTGATGGTCAGCCTGCGTCAGCGCTATCAGGCGGCCCTGGTCGATGAGTTTCAGGATACCGACCCGCTGCAACTCGAGATCTTCAGCCAGCTTTTCGGTACCCAGGACCATCCCCTGATATTCGTCGGCGACCCCAAACAGGCGATCTATGGTTTTCGCGGTGCCGATGTCTTCGCCTATCTTGCTGCGCGGCAGCAGGCGGCTGCCGGCTATGCGCTACTGGAGAACCGGCGATCCGATCCGCCATTGCTGAACGCCTTCAATGCCCTGTTCGATCGGGCGCGCCCCTTCCTGCTAGACGCATTGCCCTACGATCCGGCCATGCCCGCCCGGATGGCACGCAAGTCGTTGCGGATCGATGATGATTCGGCGCCATTCACGCTGTGGTCGATGGCGTCGTCGCCGGACAGCAAGCCGATGGCGAAGGACCGGGCGTTACCGCTCGTCGCTGCCGCGGTGGCGGACGATATCGCGCGCTTGCTGGTCCTGGCCGGTGAAGGACGGGCGCAACTCGACGGCAGTCCCCTTACGGGCGGCGACATCGCAGTGCTGGTTCGCAAGCGCCGGCAGGGTGAAGCGGTGCGGCAGGCATTGGCCCGGCGCGGCATCGCCAGTGTGGCCATGGGGGGCGGCAGCATCTGGCATAGCGACGAGGCGGAAGAGTTCGAGCGGCTGCTGCTGGCGGTCGCTGCGCCGGCACGTTTGGGACTGGTGCGCGCGGCGCTCGCCACCGTACTGTTCGGCGCAACCTCGACGCACCTGGCTGAGTGGCACGATGATTCCGATGCCTGGAGCGAGCGTCTTGATGCTTTCCATGCCGACAACCAACTGTTGCGCGAGCGCGGCTTCATGGCGATGTGGCACCGCTTGTTGCGTCGGGAAGGCGTGGTTGCACGCCTGCTGGCGCGACCGGACGGCGAGCGGCGCCTGACCAATTATCGTCATCTCGCCGAACTGTTGCAGGCGGTCGAGCATGCAGGAACGCTCGATGCGGCAGGCTTGGCGCGCCATATCGCACGACAGCGCGAGGGCCCCGAAGGCGAGGAGCATCAGCTGCGGCTCGAAAGCGAAGCGCAACTGGTGCGTATCGTCACGATTCACGCGTCGAAGGGCCTGCAGTACCCGGTCGTCTACTGCCCGTTCCTCTGGGATGGCCTGCTGCCGGACAAGGACGGCTGGCCCGTACTGGCCCACGATGGCGCAAGCACCCAGCTTGATTTCGGTTCTCCGCAGATCGACGCGCTGCGGCGCCAGGCCGATATCGAAGCGCTTGCCGAAGAACTGCGTCTGGCGTATGTCGCGATGACGCGCGCCGAACACCGTTGCATCGTCACCTGGGGGCGTGTGAATCAATGCGAGCGGTCGCCCCTGGCCTGGCTGCTGTTTGGCCCGCGACAGGCCGTCGATGAGCCACGCGAGTGGCTGGCACAATCGCTCGCGCGCGGAGATGCGGCATTGGACATCGAACTGAATGCCCTCGTGCAAGACCCGCGTTTGGCAGGAGCGCTGAGCGTGCGGCCATTGCCAGCGGAGGGTGCGCAGGTTGCGATGCCTGTATGTCCCGTTGTGGACGGCAGGCTGCGCAGGTTTGCCGGCACGATACCTGCGCCATGGCGTGTGACGAGCTTTTCGGCACTTGCGGCGCGCCTGGCGGAAGAGGGCGCCGCCGATCGTGATGCCGACCGCGAGGCCGAGTGCGGCGTGGTCATGTCTCCCGCGCTGCCTGCCGTCCCGCCGGTGCCGACTTTTGCGAGCATCCACGATTTTCCCCGCGGGACACGTGCGGGCAGTTGCCTGCACGCGATCTTCGAGCGTATCGACTTCCAGCGATCACAGTCGTCCGGTCCCGTCATCGCCGCGGCGCTGGCCGAATTCGGCTATGCATCCGCATGGCAGCCGGTAGTCGAGTGTCTGGTGGCCGATGTCCTTGCCGCCCCGCTCGATGCCGCGGGCCTGCGGCTGACCGATGTTCCCCGCAACGAGCGGCTCGTGGAGCTCGAGTTCGCTTTCCCGCTCGGCTCGCCGGCACAGCGGGCAGGCTACATGAAAGGCTTCATCGATCTGGTCTTCCGCCATGCCGAACGTTGGTACATCGTCGATTGGAAATCGAATCATCTCGGCGACAGTCGTGCCGATTACGCCCCGGTGGCGCTCGCCGCGGCGATGCGGCTGCATCGCTACGACCTGCAACAGCAGATTTATGCGGCCGCGCTGAGGCGTGCGCTGAGTTTGCGGGAACCGGCACTCGACTGGGAACAGGCCTTCGGCGGTGTCTATTACCTGTTCCTGCGCGGCATGACGCCCGGTACCTCGACCGGCATCCATTTCGCACGACCGGCCCACGACGAGATTGAACAATGGCTACGATGAATCTGCCGTCGGTCGTGTTTCACCTCGCACACGCACTGGGGGAGGGCAACCCTCAGGCGGAACTGGCCTTGGTGCTCGCCTGTCAGGCGACGCAGGACGGTCATGTGTGTGCCGATCTCGACCGCGAGGCGGGCTGGGGACCCTGGGCCGTCGAGATGGGTGCGGCGCAGCGGGCCGATTTCCGGGCCGCACTGGCCACACTGCCGATTGTCGGTACGGCCGACGAGTGGACCCCGCTGGTCTGGGACGGCCGTCGGCTTTATCTGCGCCGTTACTGGTCGCATGAGTCGCGTATCGCCGCGGATCTTGTGGCGCGTGCTGTCGCGGTCATCCCCACCGATGCCGACGTAGCCATCGAGACACGACTTGCCGTACTCTTTGCGGATGAAGGCCAACGCCAGGCGGCCCGCATTGCGCTGACGCAGCGTCTGTGCATCGTCTCGGGCGGCCCCGGTACCGGCAAGACTCACACCTTGGCCCGCATCATCGGCCTGCTGCTGGGACGGGAACCAAAGCTGCGCATCGCGCTCGCCGCACCGACCGGCAAGGCGGCGGCACGCATGGGCGAGGCCTTGCGTACTGCCGGCGTCATGATCGAGGGTGAAGGCGAAGGTGACAATGGTAAGGCGCAGACGCTGCATCGTCTGCTCGGCATGCGTGTCGATGGCCGCGGGTATTACCGGAACCGGGAGCAGCCGCTGGCCGTGGACGTGCTGGTGGTCGATGAGGCATCGATGATCGACTTGTCGCTGATGACTCATCTGCTGGCGGCTTTGCCGGAGTCGGCACGGCTGATCCTGCTCGGCGACCGTGATCAGCTTGCGGCGGTCGAGGCTGGTGCGGTGTTCGCGGACCTGTGTGCCAGCCCCCGGCTGACGGGGTGCGTCGCCATGCTGAAAACGAGTTTTCGCTTCAACGCGGCGAGCGGTATCGGCCGTTTCGCCGGCACGCTGCGCCGCGGCGAGGCCGATGAAGCGCTCCAGTGCCTGGAGGCCGGGGGCGACGACCTTATCTGGCGCGACGGCGACGATCCGTCCTCCCTGGTGACAGCCCGTGAAGGCTATGCGCCTTACTGTGCAGCAGTGGCCGCTGGCGCATCGTCCACCGAGTTGTTTGAACGGTTTTCCAGTTTTCGCGTGCTGTGCGCACTACGCAGCGATGTCGCACGCGTCAATCGCGCGCTTGGCGTAGTACCGCAGCCGGGATTGCCGATCATGGTGGTGAAAAACGACCTGACGCTGCGGCTTTTCAACGGCGATATCGGCCTGATGCTGGTCGATCCTGCCGATGGGGCGCTGAAGGCGTGCTTTCCCGCCGCCGATGCGAATCAGGGCTGGCGCTGGATATCCGCCGTGCGCCTTCCGGCCTGGGAGCCGGCCTGGGCGATGACAGTGCACAAGTCACAAGGTTCGGAGTTCGGGCAAGTGCTGCTGATCTTGCCGGAGGTCATGTCGCACGTTACCACCCGCGAATTGGTCTATACCGGCGTGACTAGGGCGAAACATCGCGTGATCCTGCAGGCGAACGCGGACGTGCTGCGGCACGCGATCGCAAACCGCGCGGAACGGATGTCCGCGCTATGCGAGAAACTCGCCTGAAGGTGGCTTACCGACCCTGCTGGATCTTGTTGAGCATCCGGGCCCGACCGGAAGCTTCGGCCTGGTTTGCAGCCGAAACCTGACGGCCGTACTGGTCGCGCTCTTCCTTGGAGCGCTTCACGGCTTCGATGCTCTTGATGCAACGCCAACGCGAACCCGTCTTGGTGACGAGCAGCTTCATCTCCTCCACCGGATGGTGGGTGCGGCAGTGGTAGCAGTAGCGGGTAGCGGGGGAATTCTTGTCACTCATAATGCCGGCGAATTATACCAAGAGATGCGCCGCACTAGTCCTGGCCTGAATACAGGGCAGCCGGTTTGAGTTTTGGAGGAATCGGCTGGCCTTTGCGCGCCCGTTGGGAACGGAAGCTGTCGCTGTCCTTGCCGGTTAGCGTCCACTCGGCAAGCTTGCCGCCCCGCCCACTGCCGGCGACGATAAAGCTGCGTACTCCCACCGCGACGGCAGTGAGTTCATCCTTGGCATCGATGGCCTGGATAATGGTTCCGCGGCCCTTGGCCAGGGTCTTGAGTTCGGTGAGTGGGAATAGCAGGAGCCGGCCGCTTGCCGAGATGGCGGCTACCGTCTCGCCAGCGCCGACTTTTGCCGGGATGAGCGGTTTTTCACCCTTGTCGAGCGACATGAAGGCCTTGCCGGCGCGGTTGCGCGAGACGAGATCGGCAATGCTGGCGATGAAGCCGTAGCCGCCCGAGTTGGCGAACAGGTAGTGCGCCTCGGGCGAATCGGTGAGGGCCTGGGCGAGCTTGCCGCCGTCCTGTAAGTCGACCAGTGTGGCGAGCGGCGCACCGTCACCGCGCCCACCCGGCAGGTCGGCGACGCGCACGCTGTAGGCGCGTCCGTTGCTGTCGATGATGACCAGCGGCCAGACGGTGCGGCTTTCCTGCACGAGGTACGGGAAGTCGCCGGTCTTGTAGCCGATGCTGTTCGGGTCGATGCCGTGACCCTGACGGGTGCGCACCCAGCCGTTTTTTGAGACGATGACGGTGACCGGCTCGTCGGGGATCGCCACCTCGGCGGTGCTGACCGGGGCGACGGCCTCGATCAGCGTGCGGCGCTCGTCGCCGAACTTCTTCGCGTCCTCGGTGATTTCCTTGACCACGAGCTTCGTGAGTTCCTTGCGGTCTTCGAGCACACGGCGCAGTTCCTTCGCTTCTTCCTCCAGCGCCTTCTGCTCCTGCTCGATCTTGATGCCTTCGAGGCGGGCCAACTGGCGCAGGCGGATTTCGAGAATGTCCTCGGCCTGAATTTCCGAGAGCTTGAACTTCGCCATCAGCTCGGCCTTGGGTTCGTCGGCCTCGCGGATGGTCTTGATGATCTTGTCGATGGACAGGAAGGCGAGCATGCGGCCGGCGAGGATGTGCAGGCGGCGCTCGACCTCGGCGAGACGATGGGCGGAGCGGCGCTCGACGGTCGCATGACGGAACTGCACCCACTCGTGCAGCATCGTCATCAGCGGCTTCTGCGCCGGGCGGCCGTCGGTGCCCATCATGGTCATGTTGACCGACACGTTGGCTTCGAGGCTGGTGCGCGCGAGCAGCACGGCCATGAACTCGTCCTGCGGCACGCGCGAACTCTTCGGCTCCAGCACAATGCGCACGGGTTCCTTCTCGTTCGACTCGTCGCGCACGGCGTCGAGCACGCCGAGCATCACCTGCTTGAGGTTCTTCTGCTCCTGCGAGACGTCCTTCTTGCCGCCCACGTTACCCTTGGGCTGCGGGTTGGTGACGGCCTCGATTTCCGAGAGTACCTGCGCCGTGGAGACGCCATGCGGTAGTTCATAAACGATGACGCGCCACTGGCCGCGCGCCAGGTCCTCGATGCGCCAGCGGCAGCGCATGCGGATGCTGCCGCGGCCGGTCTCGTAGGCGGCGCGGATGTCGGTGTTCGTCGAGATGATCTGGCCGCCGCCGGGGAAATCCGGGCCGGGCAGGACGGCGAGCACTTCGTCAAGCTGCACGGTCAGTTTGCGGATAACGAGCTTGATCGCTTCGGCGACCTCGCGCAGGTTGTGCGGCGGAATCTCGGTGGCCATGCCGACGGCGATGCCCGAGGCGCCGTTCAGAAGCACGAAGGGAAGGCGGGCCGGCAGCAGCGACGGCTCGGTCATCGTGCCGTCGTAGTTGGGCACGAAGTCCACGGTGCCCCGGTCGATTTCGGCGAGCAGCAGTTCGGCGATGGGCGTCAGGCGGCATTCGGTGTAGCGCATCGCCGCGGCGCCGTCGCCGTCGCGGGAGCCGAAGTTGCCCTGGCCGTCGACGAGCGGATAGCGCAAGGAAAAGTCCTGGGCGACGCGCACCATGGCGTCGTAGACGCTGCTGTCGCCGTGGGGGTGGAACTTGCCGATCACGTCGCCGACGACGCGCGCCGACTTGACGTGCTTGGCCGTCGACGGCAGGCGCATTTCGTTCATCGCGTGCAGGATGCGGCGCTGCACGGGCTTCAGGCCGTCCTCGACCTGCGGCAGAGCGCGCGATTTCACCACGCTCATGGCGTAGGCGAGATAGGCGCGCTCGGCGTAGCTGTCGAGGGGGAGGGCCTCTCCTTCCGCGAAAGTCGGCCCCGGTGGGACGGCGGGAGGTGATTCGAATAGGTCTGGGGTGTTCATACGTCAGCCTCGGCCAGATGGCCCTTGGTTTCCATCCAGGCGCGGCGGCCGGAAGCCTCGCCCTTGCCCATCAGCAGGTTGAAGAGTTTCAGGGTGTCGTCGTGGGCTTCGTTACGTTCAAAGACCGGCAGCACGCGGCGCGTCGCCGGGTCCATCGCGGTTTCGCGCAACTGCTCGGGGTTCATCTCGCCGAGGCCCTTGAAACGGCCCACCTCGATCTTGTCCAGCGCGATGCCCTCCTTCTGGATGCGATCCTTGATGGCTTCGAGTTCGCCTTCGTCCAGCGCATACAGCCGCTTGGCGGGCCGCTTCTTGCCGCTGGCCGGCACGTCGACGCGGTAGAGCGGCGGCTGGGCGATATAGACGTGGCCGCGCGCGATCAGCGCCGGGAAGTGGCGGTAGAACAGCGTGAGCAGCAGGGTCTGGATGTGGGCGCCATCGACGTCCGCGTCGGACATGATGACGAGCTTGCCGTAGCGCAGATTGGACAAATCGACGTTCTCGGTTCCGGCATGCGGTTCGATGCCCAGCGCCACCGCGATGTCGTGGATCTCGTTGTTGGCGAACAGGCGGTTGGCCTCGATCTCCCAGGAGTTCTGCACCTTGCCGCGTAGCGGCAGGATGGCCTGCGTCTCGCGGTTGCGGGCCATCTTGGCCGAGCCGCCGGCCGAGTCGCCCTCGACGAGGAACAGTTCGTTTTCCGAAATATCAGTCGATTCGCAGTCGGAGAGCTTGCCCGGCAGCACGGCGACGCCGGACTGCTTTTTCTTCTCCACCTTCTGCGCATTCTTCTGGCGCGCGAGGGCCTGCTTGATCGCCAGTTCGGCGATGGCCTTGCCGGCCTCGACGTGCTGGTTGAGCCAGATCTCGAAGGGGTCGCGCACCATGCCGGCGACGAGCTTCACCGCCTCGCGCGAGTTGAGCTTCTCCTTCACCTGACCCTGGAACTGCGGGTCGAGGATGCGCGCCGAGAGCACGAAGCCCATCTTGCCGCAGATGTCCTCCTGCTGGAGCTTGACGCCGCGCGGCAGCAGGGCGTGGTGCTCGATGAACGACTTCACTGCCTCGAAGACGCCGGTGCGCAGGCCGGACTCGTGCGTGCCGCCGGCCACCGTCGGGATCAGGTTGACGTAGGACTCGGAGGGTGCGTTCTCCGGCCACCAGCCGAAGGCCCAGGCCGCGCCTTCGCCGGCGGCGAAGCTCTCATGGTCGGCGCCGGCGTAGTTCTCGGCGGCGAACAGCGGGGCGACCGCTTGATCCTCGCCGGCGATTTCCTTCAGGTAGCCGGCCAGGCCTTCGGGATAGCGCCAGGTCTTTTCGGCCAGTTTGCCGTCTGCCTGTTCGACTGCCAGCGTGACCTTGACGCCGGGCAGCAGCACGGCCTTGGAGCGTAACAGGCGCTCCAGTTCGCCCTGCGGTACCTTGGGCGAGTCGAAATACCTGGGATCGGGCACGACGCGGACGCGCGTGCCGGTCTGCCGGCCGCACTCGCCCAGCACCGCCAGCGCCGAAACCTTCTCGCCGCCTTCGGCAAAGCTGACGGCGTGAATCTTCCCTTCGCGCCGCACCTCGACCTCCACGCTGTGTGACAGCGCGTTGGTCACCGCCACGCCGACACCGTGCAGGCCACCCGAGAACGCATAAGCGCCATTGCCAGCCTTCTTGTCGAACTTGCCGCCGGCGTGCAGGCGCGTGAAGGCCAGCACGACGACGGGAACCTTCTCCTCGGGATGATCGCCCACCGGAATGCCGCGGCCGTCGTCGGTGACGGTGATGCTGCCGTCCCTGGCGAGCGCGACATGGATGTGCTTCGCGAAGCCCGCGAGCGCCTCGTCGGCGGCGTTGTCGATGACTTCCTGAATGATGTGGGCGGGCGAGTCGGTGCGGGTGTACATCCCTGGCCGCTCGCGCACGGGTTCGAGTCCCTTGAGGACGCGGAAACTGGATTCGTCGTAGGTCTGTTTCATGGTGGGGTGCAAGCTTGCCCTCTGCTGTACTTCGCGCAAGGTGCAAATTAAGGCCCAGAAGCCCCTGTGATTAAAAAAAGTGGTCGCGGACTTTACGCGAAAACCGTTTTTCGCTATAGTGCGCGCGTCGTTTGACACGCGCCCGTAGCTCAGCTGGATAGAGTACCTGGCTACGAACCAGGGGGTCAGGAGTTCGAATCTCTTCGGGCGCGCCAGTATTCAAAAGCCGATGATCGCAAGATCATCGGCTTTTTTTGTTTTCATGCTTGCAGCAACGGAAGGGTCCGCACCAATCGCATGTGATCAAGTCCGATGCAGTTGTCTGCGTTCGAAGGCAATTACGAGCGGCAGCGAGATTGCCAGCGGGATCAGCAAATACATCAGGCGCCAGATCAATAGTGCAGCGATGACGTCAGAAGGTGCGACGGTATGCAGGACGGCGAGGAAGACTGCTTCCATGACGCCGATTCCCCCCGGGGTTTGCGACATCAAGCCGGCCGAAAACGAGAGCAGAAAGGCGCCGAGCACAGTGATGAAGCCGGGGTTGCCGGTCTCGGGGAGCGCGAAATAGATGATGCCGGCAGCAGCGATCAACTCCAGTGGTGCAGCCATCAACTGGCGGGCAACGATGGGAAGGCGTGGATAAACGATATGTACCGAGCGGAAATGTACCGGCTTGAAGTGTCGCCACGATCCGAGGACATAAAGGATGCAGAGCCCGAGCATGATGGCCCCGGTGAGTTGGACCAGGGGAGCTGGCAACGCCAGATAGGGAATCAGGTCGGTGAGCGGTTGAACGATCTCGGGCTGGATGATGAAAATCAAGCCCATCAGCAGTACGGTGCCGTACACGAAGGTGAACGAACAGAGTGCGACCAGAATGGCTATTTCAACAGTCGAAAGACCGCTGGCACCATAGGCCCGCAGGCGCACCAGGCCACCGGAAAGCACCGATGCCCCGATGTTGTGGCCGAGGGCATAAGTCACGAACGAGCACGAGGCGATGAAGGGCCATGAAATGTCCCGATGTTTATTCAGATGGATCAGTGCGATGCGGTCGTACCAGGCCAGCGCGATGTAGGCGGTTACCGCGGACAGGCTGGCGAGCATATAGCCGATAGCTGAAACGTTGCCGATACTGCGTCCGATCGATTCGGCGATGACCTGGATGCTGACCCAGAAACCGCCCGAGGCGAGCAGTTCGCTGGCGACAGGATCGGTGGCGACTTCCCCGCGCAGCTTCGAATAAAGCAGCCACAACGACCAGCCCACCACGAGGCCGACGCAACTCAGCCAAAGCAATTTCTTGGCGTAGTGCATCCATTGACGGGAGGGCGAAACGGCGGTCATCGGCGCTGGTTTATAGCATGAAAGTATGGGGGTATTCCGGTCGGGACCTGCCGCAATAATGCTTCGCTGCGCGGCAAACGACTGATATCAGGCTTTCTTATGCCATAAAACTGTGATTGAATAACGGGCATAAATAGATACCGGGGAGTTTTCATGGCGGATCGCAGGCTTCAGGTCTTTCACGCCGTAGCGCGTCAGCTGTCCTTTACCAAGGCGGCCGAGGTGCTGTTCATGACACAGCCAGCGGTGACTTTCCAGATCAAGCAGCTGGAGGAGCATTTCAATACGCGCCTGTTCGATCGTGGTCATGGCCGCATTTCGCTGACGCCGGCAGGCGAACTGGTGCTTGCCTATGCGGAGAAGATCCTCGGTTTGTCCGGCGAAATGGATGTCCGGCTGGCGGAGATGACCGGCGAGGTGGGCGGTTCGCTGCTGGTCGGCGCCTCGACGACGATCGCCGAATTCCTGCTGCCACGCATCATGGGCGAATTCAAGTCGAAGTATCCCAACGTCCGGCCGCGACTCATCGTCGCCAACTCGGAAAGCATCGAAACCCGTGTCGCCGAACACACCATCGATATTGGCTTCATCGAGTCGCCCTCGCACCAGCCCAACCTGCAGACCGAGGTCTGCTGCGAAGACGAGCTGCAGGTCATCTGCAATCCGAAATTTCCCCTGGCACGGCTCAAGGAGATCGCTCCACAGCATCTGGCGGAATATCCTTTTGTCTCGCGCGAACCCGGCTCCGGAACCCGCGAATTCACCGAGGTGTATCTGCGCAAACATGGTGTCGATATCGACCACATGATGCCAGTGATGGAGCTCGGCAGCCCCGTGGCGTTGCTCGAAGTCGTCGAGACCGGGCTCGGCTACGCCATCGCTTCGCGTACCTCGGTGATGAAGTCGTTGCGGCTCGGCGATCTTGTTTCGATTCCGCTCAAGCCGCGGCTGACGCGCAAGCTTTCGATGGTCTATCCGAAGGAAAAATTCCGCTCGCGGCTGGTGACGGCTTTCGTCGACTTTGCCACTGAAAAACTGAAGGAGTGCAAGGCGCGCTAGCCTTCTGCAGCGCGCCGCAGTTTCCTTGGTCATGAGGCCCGTTCGTGCCATCATCGATCGCGCGGCGCTGCGCCATAATTTTTGCGTCGCCCGTCGCCATGCCGGCTCGTCCCGGCTGTGGGCCGTCATCAAGGCGAACGCCTACGGTCATGGGTTCGAACGCACGGTAGCCGCGCTGGATGACGAAGCCGACGGCTTTGCCCTGATCGAGCTCGCTTACGCCATCCGCCTGCGCGAGAGCGGATGGCACAGGCCGCTCCTGATGCTCGAAGGATTTTATGGGCCGGATGAGTTGCCCCTGTTCATCCGTCACCGCCTGATACCGGTCCTGCACCGTGCCGATCAAGTGGCCGCGCTGCTCGCCGGCGATTGGCCTGCGGACCTGCCCGTCTATCTCAAGATCGACAGCGGCATGCATCGGCTGGGCTTCGATGCCCCGGGACTGGCGCTTGCAAAGTCGGCGCTGGCGGGACGGCGGATCGAAACCGTGTTGATGACGCACTTCGCCGATGCCGACGGCCCGCGCGGCATCGACTGGCAACTGGCGCGTTTCTCAGCCATGACCGCCGGCATGAGTGATCCGCGTTCGCTTGGCAATTCCGCGACGATCCTGCGTTTTCCGGAAAATGTCGGCCAAAGTGAACGCGATTGGGCGCGGCCGGGCATCATGCTCTATGGCGGATCGCCGTTCGCGGAGACCTCCGCCGCCGAACTCGATCTGCGGCCCGTGATGACGCTGCAAAGCGAAATCATCGCGGTGCAGGATCTCGCCCCCGGTGAGAGCGTCGGCTATGGTTGCACCTTCACCGCTGCGCAGCCCATGAGGATTGGCGTCGTCGCCTGCGGTTACGCCGATGGCTATGCACGTCACGCGCCGACCGGCACGCCGGTCCTCGTGGACGGGATGCGCACGCGCACGCTCGGCCGCGTGTCGATGGACAAGCTGTGCGTCGATCTGAGCAATCTGAAAGTCGGCGTTGGTGGGACGGCGACCTTGTGGGGCAAAGGCCTGCCCGCCGACGAAGTGGCCGCCGCCGTCGGCACGATCAGCTACGAATTGTTCTGCGCGCTGGCGCCGCGCGTGCCAGTGATCGAGGTCGGCTGATGGCGAAGCAGAAATCCATTTATTCCTGCACCGAGTGCGGCGCCACGTCGCCGAAGTGGCAGGGCCAGTGCCCCGGCTGCGGGCAGTGGAACACGCTGGTCGAGAGCGTCGCCGACGTCGCGCCGGGCGCGAAGCGCTTCGGCGCGA
>JAVEWF010000004.1:0-71033 GCA_034004665.1 Rhodocyclaceae bacterium
GACATGGCCCTGCACCTGCCGGGGCTGGGCTACTACGCAGGCGGTTCGCTGAAGTTTGGCCCGCAGGGCGATTTCGTCACCGCGCCTGAGCTGACACCCCTGTTCGGGCAGGCGCTGGCGCGGCAGGCGGCACAGATTCTCGCCGTCCTGCCGGCGCCGACTTTGCTGGAAGTCGGGGCCGGCAGCGGGCGGCTGGCCGCCGACCTGCTGCTGGCGCTGGAGACGCTCGACGCATTGCCGGCGCGCTACGCGATCCTCGAACTCTCCGGCGAACTGCGCGCCCGCCAGCAGCAGACGATTGCTACTGCCGTGCCACACCTGGCCGACCGCGTCGTCTGGCTCGACGCGTTGCCGGAAACGTTCTGCGGCTGCGTGGTGGCGAACGAACTGCTCGACGCGCTGCCGACCCATGCCGTGGCCTGGCGCGACGCGGGATTGATGGAGCGCGGCGTAGTGCTGACGGATGACGGTTTCGGCTGGGCCGAGCGGCCGGCGGGCAGTCCGCTGGCGGGTGCAATGGCGGTACTCGACGTCACGGCCCCCTACGCGAGCGAGATTTCGCTGGCCGCGCGCGCCTGGGTGGCGGAATGGGGCCGGCGGCTGGCGTGCGGCGCCCTGCTGCTGATCGACTACGGCCTGCCGCGCCACGAGCTCTACCACCCGCAACGCGGCCGCGGCACGCTGCGCTGCCATTATCGCCAGCGGGCGCACGAGGATCCGTTCTGGTGGCCGGGCCTGTCGGACATCACCAGCCATGTCGATTTCACCGCCGTCGCCGAAGCCGGCTTCGACGCCGGGCTGGACGTGCTCGGCTACACGAGCCAGGCGGCCTTCCTGATCAACTGCGGGATCGGCGAACTGCTGGCGGGCCGCCAGCAGGGTGGCGGCGAACAGGCGCTGCGCGCGAACGGCGCGGTGCAGACGCTGATCGCCCCGGGCGAGATGGGCGAGCTGTTCAAGGTGATCGCACTGGGGAAGGGGCTGGACCAGTCCCTGATCGGCTTCGCGCGCGGCGACCGCCGCCACGCGCTGTAAGTCTCCCCGCCTGCGAGGGCGGGGCTGGGGGTGGGCGGGCTCTACCTACTCCTGATTCAGGTACAGATTGCGGAGAAACGCCTCGGCATCGGCAACCACCGGCTTGTCGGCATGCTCGACATGCGTCGCCAGTCGGGCTTCCGGCTGCGGCAGCCAGCCGGCATTGAGCACCTCGTCCACGAAGGGACCGAATTCTTCGGCAGCCTTTTCCTCTTCCGCCGGCCTGTCGATTTTTCCTGTCGTCATGTCCATCACGATCACCATTTCCAGTCCCCCCGCTTGCCTTGAAGCGACATGTTCACCATAACGATGAATAGGTAGGAAAGTTGAGACGCGCGTTCATTTTGCAAGCGCGCCGGCAGCATCGTTGTTCGCACGCCACGGCGCCACCTTCACGAGCAGCGCCATGCCCGGCAGGGCCAGCAATACACACAACAGGAAGAAGGGCATCCAGCCCAGCGACTCGACCAGCCAGCCGGTCGCGGCATTGACGAAGGTGCGCGGGACGGCGGCGAGGCTGGTGAACAAGGCGAACTGCGTGGCCGTGTACAGCGGATGCGTGGCGCGGGCGATGAAGGCGACGAAGGCGGCCGTGCCGAGCCCGACCCCGAGCGCCTCGAAGCCGATCACCACCGCCAGCCGTCCCAGTGCCGCGCCGTCGACGACGGCCTGCGGGCCGAGCGAGGCGAGCCAGGCGAAGCCGAAGATCGAGACCACCTGCACCACGCCGAACAGCCACAGCGCACGGTTGATGCCGAGGCTGACCATCCACAGCCCGCCGAGCAGGCCGCCGATCACGGCCGGCCACAGGCCGGCGTGCTTGGCGACGAGGCCGATGTCGGACTTGGCGTAGCCCATGTCGAGATAGAAGGGCGTGGCCAGCGCGGTGGCCATCGAGTCGCCGAGCTTGTAGAGGAAGATGAAGGCGAGGATCAGCAGCGCCTCCCTGAGCCCGGCGCGCGTGATGAATTCGTGGAAAGGTTCGACCACCGCTTCGCGCAGCGTCTTCGGCACGCCGCCGGCGACGGCCGGTTCCCTGACCAGCAGCGCCATGGCCATGCCGGGCAGCATGAACAGCGCGGTAATGAGGAACACCGTGTCCCACGGGAAATGATCGGCGAGGATCAGCGACAGCGAACCCGGCACCAGGCCGGCGATACGGTAGGCGTTCACATGCACCGAGTTGCCGAGGCCCAGCTCATGCTCGGCCAGCAGTTCGCGGCGGTAGGCGTCGAGCGCGATGTCGGCGGTGGCCGAGACGAGGGCGAGCAGCGCGGCGAGCCAGACGATGGCGCCGAGGTCCGTGGCCGGCGACAGCCGGCCGAGCAGCGCGATGACGATCACCAGCAGGCCCTGGGTGAGGAAGATCCAGCTGCGCCGCCGGCCCATGTTTCCGATCGGCAGCACGTAGCGGTCGAGCAGCGGCGCCCAGAGGAATTTCCAGGTGTAGGGAAACTGGATCAGCGCGAACAGGCCGATCGCCTTGAGGCTGACGCCCTCGGTACGCAGCCAGGCGGGCAGCAGGTTGAGCAGCAGGTAGAGCGGCATGCCCGAGGCGAAGCCCGTGAACACGCAGATCAGCATGCGGCGGGTCAGCAGGGTGGACAGCCAGGCGGGCATCATCGGGCGATGCTAGCAGCCGCATGCCGCAGCTGATCCATAATGACGGCTCGCCAAGCACCGCCTATTCAGATGGTTTCCGCCTTCCCGATCCGTTACGTCGACCCCGTCTACCGCCCGCCCTCCGAGGCCGATTCGCTGATCCTGCCCGTCACCGACGGCTGCTCGTGGAACCGCTGCACCTTCTGCGAGATGTACACCGCGCCGCAGAAGAAATTCCGCGCCCGCGACGAGGCCGAGACGCTGGAAGCGATCCGCGCCTGCGGCGAACGCTTCGGCAGCGACGTGCGGCGCGTCTTCCTCGCCGACGGCGACGCGCTGGTGCTGCCGACGCGACGCCTGCTGGCGGTCCTGCAGGCGATCCGCACGCACCTGCCCGGCGTACGGCGCGTGTCCAGCTACTGCCTGCCGCGCAACCTGCGCAGGAAGTCGGTCGCCGAGCTGAAGGAACTCGCCGATGCCGGACTGAAGATCGCCTATGTCGGCGCCGAGTCGGGCGACGACGAAGTGCTGGCGCGCGTCAGCAAGGGCGAGACCTTCGACAGCACCTGCGAAGCGCTGCTGAAGCTCGGCGAGGCCGGCATCACGCGTTCGGTGATGATCCTCAACGGCCTCGGCGGCACGGCGCTGTGGCAGCAGCACGCGGATAATTCCGCCCGTCTCGCCAATGCCGCGCAGCCGGAATACCTCGCCACGCTGGTGGTGAGCTTCCCGCTCGGCGAAGACCGGCTGCGCGCCGGCTTTCCCGGCTGGGAGCCGCTGTCGCAGCCCGAGCTCTTCGTCGAGATGGAACGCTTCCTGTCCGGTCTCGAACTCGAGCGCACCGTGTTCCGCAGCGACCATGCCTCGAACTGGCTGATCCTCAAGGGCACCCTCGGCGTCGACAAGGCGCGCCTGCTCGAACAGGTGCGCGCCGCCATCGCGCGGCCGGAATCGGCCCCGCTGCGCCCCGCCTGGGCGCGGGGGCTCTAGCGAGCCCGGCGCGCTTGCCTCAGCCGCGGTAGAATGCCCGCCTCACCGCGCGCCCGTAGCTCAGCTGGATAGAGTACTGCCCTCCGAAGGCAGGGGTCGGACGTTCGAATCGTCTCGGGCGCGCCAGTTATACAATCAGCAACAGCTTATGTACCGTCCGCCTCGGTTCCGGGGTCATGCCGGACGACATCTGACAGGGGGATTCACATGAACAAGCAGTTTTCGCACATCGTTGCGGCGGCCGGCCTGGTTTTCCTCGCACCCGCACTGGCCATGGCCATGGGCGGCCGTCCCAAGGACCTCGATGAAGAAGCGGTCAATGCGCGCATCCAGCCGCTGGCCAAGGTCAAGCTGGCGCCGGCCTCCTCGGGCGCTGCTGCCGCCGGCAGCCGGTCCGGCGAAGAACTGTACAAGGCCGTCTGTGCGGCCTGCCACGACACCGGTGCCGCCGGTGCGCCGAAGATGGGCGACAAGGCCGCCTGGGCACCGCGCATCGGCGTCGGTCTCGACGTGCTGACCAAGACCGCGAAGGCCGGCAAGAACGCCATGCCGCCCAACGGCGGTTCCGACGCGAACGAAGAAGAACTGGTGCGCGCCATCGTCTTCATGACCAACCAGTCCGGCGCGAAGTTCAAGGAACCGGCCGCCGGCGCCAAACCGGCCGCCAGCGAGAAGAATCCCGAGGAAATCGCGAGGGCCACCTGCTTCAAGTGCCACGAGACCGGCGACCAGGGGGCACCCAAGCTGTCCGACAAGGCGGCCTGGACGCAACGTGCCTCGAAGGGCCTCGACGCCGTGACCAAGACCGTGATCCGCGGCCACGGCAACATGCCGGCCCGCGGCGGTCTGGCCGAACTCACCGACAGCGAGCTGAAGGGCGTGATCGCCTACCTGCTCAAGGAAGTCGGTGCCGACTGATCTCGGCCACACGAACGACAAAGGGCGGACCTGCGGGTTCGCCCTTTTCATTTGCGCCGTCCTGCCGGCGCCGACTATTACTTGAGTGAACCCGTGTTGAACATGCCGTCGCATTCCCATCCCCATTCCGGCCGCCTCGTGCTGGCCCCCATGGAAGGGCTGGCCGACGACCTGCTGCGCGACGTGCTGACCCGGGCGAGCCATTACGACTGGTGCGTCACCGAATTCGTGCGCGTCAGCGCGACGGCCATGCCGGCCTCCGCCTTCACGCGCATCAGCCCGGAACTCAAGCACGGTTCCCGGACGCGGGCCGGTACGCCCGTGCGGGTGCAGCTGCTGGGCTCCGACCCCGGCCTGCTGGCGGCCAGCGCCGCCCGCGTGGCCCGGTTGCAGCCCGCCGGGATCGATCTCAACTTCGGCTGCCCGACACCGCTCATCAACCGCCATCGCGGCGGGGCCGCCCTGCTGGACGAACCCGAACTGCTCGAACGGATCACGTCTGCCGTGCGTGCCGCCGTCCCGAAATCGATCCCGGTCACGGCCAAGATGCGGCTCGGCATCCGCAGCCCGGACCGTGCCATCGACTGTGCGCAAGCCCTGGAGGCCGGCGGCGTCGCCGAGCTGGTCGTCCATGCGCGCACGAAGGAAGACGGCTACCGGCCCGAGGTGCGATGGGAATGGCTGGCGCGCATCCGCGTAGCCATCCATGTGCCCGTCATCGCCAACGGCGAGGTCTGGACCGTGGCCGACTACCATGCCTTGCGCGCCGTCAGCGGCTGCGCCGATGTCATGCTCGGCCGCGGTGCGGTCGCCGATCCCCTGCTGGCCGGCAGGATCCGCGGGGCCTGCCCCGACGACCCGGAAATCCTCTGGCCCCGCATCCAGGCGATGCTGCTCGACTACTGGGAACAGGTGCAGCGGAAAGTGCTGCCGCGCCAGGCGCCGGGTCGCCTGAAGCAGTGGCTGATGCTGATGCAGCGCAGCTACCCGCAGGCGGCGACCCTGTTCAGGACGATCCGCGCGACGCGGCACGCCGACGAGGTCACGCCGCTCCTGACCGCAACCCACAAAGAAAAAGCCGCCCAGGGCGGCCTCTCATCACACCGGAACAGTCTCGATGCCTACAGATCGTCGTCGTATTCCTGATCCTGCATCGGTTCCAAAAAGTCTTCGCATTCCATTGCCATTCTCCACATCGTATTGGTCTTTTCATTGTCACGCACTCACGTGACAGGCATGTTGCAACGCCCTGTCGACTAACGGCATTCCGGGAAGAAAGTTGACATGTGTTCGTACGGACACTAGGATGGTGGCCGTCCGTACACGAAGCGATTGGAGCCCGCCATGCCCCCGTCCGATAGCCAGCGCGATCAGAACTACCTTGGCCGACTGCGCGACTACTACGCCGAAAACCGGCGTATTCCCTCGCTCCAGCGCATCGCCGAACTGATGGGCTTCGCCTCCAAGACGGCCTCCAAGCGGCTGCTGGAACGGCTGGCGCAGGCCGGTTTCGTCGAGCATGCGCCGGACGACGACGCCTGGGTACCGGCCAGCCGCTTCTTCGAACGCCACCTGGCGGAAACCGCCGTCCGCGCCGGCGCGCCGGACATGATCGAGGGTGCGCAGGGACAGCTGTTCCTCGTCGACCAGTATCTGGTCCGGCAGCCCTCCCGAACCGTCATGGTGCCGGTCAAGGGGGATTCCATGATCGATGCCGGCATCCATGACGGCGACATCGTCGTCGTCGAGCGTGCCCGGGCGGCGCAGGCCGGGGATTTCGTCATCGCCATCGTCGATGACGAATTCACCCTCAAGGAGCTCGGCCTGGAGCGGGGCAGGTTCGTCCTCAAGCCCCACAACCCTGCCTATCCCGTCATCCGGCCGCAGGGGCAGCTCGAGATCTACGGGATCGTGACCGGCCTCGTGCGGCGCTTCTAGGGTCCTATTCCCCGACGAGACGAAGACCGATATTGACGGCGACAACCGCCGGCCCGAGCATGACGAGGCTGCCCGGCCGCCGGTTGTCGCCGGTTTCACTGTATTCGAATCGATAAATCCGCTGCAGGACCAGTCGGCCTTCATCATCCCGTGCCGGCCGGGTACGGGACACGGCGACCGTTTCGTCCAGCAACTGCACGCCTTCGGCCTGACACGCCCGTTGCGCCACCCGGATGGCGATCTCGCGAACCCGGGCGCTGTCGTACCAGAACCAGAGCAGCGCGGAGAGAAGGGCGATGCTGATCAGCTCGAAAAGGGGCACCGCTAGGCCTTTCTGGCGTTCCCGGCCGGCCGGAAACTGTCGGAAGAAATGATCGCCGATGCTACCAAGGAAGACCGCATGGGAGCACCGGTCGGCGTGCTGCGTGAAGCGACGGACGTGGATGACGTTGATATCGGCGAGTCGTTGCAATAACCTGCAACGATGGCACTGATCGAATCGCTCGCGAACATCACTGACGTCGCCCACGTCATCCAGCTGGCCGTGGCACCGGCATTCCTCCTGACCGGCATCGGCGCCATCCTGTCGGTGTTGGTCAATCGCCTGACGCGCGTGGTGGATCGCTTTCGGGTCCTCGAGCAGGTGCTTCCGCAGGCACAAGGCGACCTCCTTGCTTCGGTACAAACCGAAATGGACGTCCTGGCGCACCGGGCCAGAATGGTCCACTGGGCCATCGGCCTGGGCACCAGCGCCGCCCTGTTCGTCTGCGTGGTCATCGCCACCCTGTTCATCGGCTCGATCATGAGCCTGCAGATGCCATTCATCATCGCGAGCCTGTTCGTGATGGCCATGCTGGCCCTGGTGGCCGGACTGCTGTGCTTCCTGCGGGAAATCGCTCTGGCCAAAGGCAGCATTCACGTGTTGCAGCGGTGAAGGTGATGGAAGCTGAACGGATGCGCATCGACAAGTGGCTGTGGGTCGCACGGTTCTTCAAGACGCGCAGTCTGGCCGCGGAAGCCATCGCAAGCCACAAGATCAGGTGCAACGGCGAACACGTCAAGCCGGCCCGCGAACTCAGGATCGGCGACGAACTCGACATCACCATCGGTCAAAGCGCATTCGTGGTGATGGTCCGTGGCATGGCGACCCAGAGACGACCCGCGCCCGAAGCACGATTGTTGTATGCCGAAACACCGGAAAGCGAAGCCGCGCGACTGGCCCAGCAGGAACTCCGAAGACTGGCCCCCGTGCCCGGCTCGGATCTCAGGGGACGCCCGACCAAACGGGAAGGGCGACTGATCCGCGGGCTGAAGGGATAAGAAGACCTGCCAGCGGTTCAGCCGTCCGGCTGAAAAAGTCGGCGCCGGCAGGACGGCACCTTCAGTATCGGCGGGATACCACCGCGTTACACATCGATGTTCCGCGCATAGAGGGCGTTGTCCTCGATGAACCGGCGCCTGGGTTCCACGATATCGCCCATGAGGGTGGTGAAGATCTCGTCGGCGGCGATGGCGTCTTCGATCTGCACCTTGAGCAGGCGGCGCACCTTCGGATCCATCGTGGTTTCCCAGAGTTGCTCGGGGTTCATCTCGCCCAGACCCTTGTAGCGCTGCTTGCCGAGATTGCGCTCGACTTCGCCGAGCAGCCATTTCATCGCCTCGGCAAAACTGCCCACCGGTTGCGACTTCTCGCCGCGCCGGACGACGGCATCCCGGTCGACGAGCCCGGCCAGCAATTGGGCGGTTCGGCGCAGCTGCGCGTAATCGCCCGACCGCAGGAAATCCTCGTCGATGACGGAGCGACGGCGGTTGCCGTGACGCATCTTTTCGAGGTGCAGTTGCCAGGTTTCGGTTCTTTCGTCGTAGGCCGCGTGCAGTTCGAGTCCTCCCGTCAACACGGCCTGCAGGGCCGCCGCGCTGGCCCGGGCGGCATCTTCGCCGGACAGGTCGAGCGCGATGTCGTGCGCGATCAAGGCATGCAGGGCTTCGGGATCGATGAAATCGCCGAGGCGGCGGATGACGGCTTCCGACGTCAGGTAGCTTTTCGCCAGCTCTTCGAGCGCGGCGCCTTCGATGGCGGTGGCGCCGAGCTTCGGCGAGAGGGCGGCACCATCGAGTGCCAGCGTGAGCAGATGCTGGTTGAGTTCGGCGTCGTCCTTGATGTAGCGCTCGCTCTTGCCGTGCTTGATCTTGTAGAGCGGCGGCTGGGCGATGTAGATGTGGCCGCCTTCGACCAGCTCGGGCATCTGGCGGTAGAAGAAGGTCAGCAACAGGGTGCGGATGTGCGCGCCGTCCACGTCCGCGTCGGTCATGATGATGATGCGGTGGTAGCGCAGCTTCTCGGGCTTGTAGTCCTCCTTGCCGAAGCCGCAGCCGAGGGCGGTAAGCAGCGTGACGATCTGCTCGGAGGAGATCACCTTGTCGATGCGCGCCTTCTCGACGTTGAGCACCTTGCCGCGCAGCGGCAGGATCGCCTGGAACTTGCGGTCACGGCCCTGCTTGGCCGAGCCGCCGGCAGAGTCGCCCTCGACGATGTAGAGCTCGCACAGCGCCGGGTCCTTCTCCTGGCAGTCGGCCAGCTTGCCGGGCAGGCCGATGTTGTCGAGCACCCCCTTGCGGCGGGTCATCTCGCGTGCCTTGCGCGCCGCTTCGCGCGCCCGCGCCGCCTCGACGATCTTGCCGGTGATGACCTTGGCATCGCCGGGCTTTTCGAGCAGGTATTCGGCGAGCTTCTGCGCCACGACTTCCTGCACCGCCGGCAGGGCCTCGGAGGAGACCAGCTTCATCTTGGTCTGCGAGGCGAACTTCGGGTCGGGCATTTTCACCGACAGCACGCAGGCCAAGCCCTCGCGCATGTCGTCGCCGGCGATGTCGACCTTCGCCTTCTTGGCGATCTCGTTTTCCTCGATGTACTTGTTGATGACGCGCGTCATTGCCTGGCGCAGGCCGGTCAGGTGCGTGCCGCCGTCGGCCTGCGGGATGTTGTTGGTGAAGCACAGCACCTGCTCGGCATAGGAATCGTTCCACTGCATTGCGACCTCGACGCCGATGACGCCGCCGCCAGGCAGCTGCGATTCGCCCGCCGAATGGAAAACACTCGGGTGCAGTACCGTCTTGCTGCGGTTGATGTATTCGACGAAGCCCTGCACGCCGCCGGAGAAGGCGAAATCCTCCTCCTTGCCGGTACGCTGGTCGACGAGCTTGATGCGCACGCCGTTGTTGAGGAAGGATAGTTCGCGCAGGCGCTTGGCGAGGATGTCGTAGTGGAATTCGATGGTGCCGAAGATTTCCTCGTCGGCGAGGAAATGGACCTCGGTACCGCGGTTCTTCGTCTCGCCGATAACCTTCAGCGGCGAGACTTCGACGCCGTTCTGCACCTCCACGACGCGGTCGACGGCATGGCCGCGGTTGAACTCCATGAAATGCTTCTTGCCGTCGCGGCGGATCGTCAGGCGCAGCCACTTCGACAAGGCATTGACGCAGGAGACGCCGACACCGTGCAGGCCGCCGGAAACCTTGTACGAGTTCTGGTTGAACTTGCCGCCGGCATGCAGGACGCACATGACGATCTCGGCGGCGGAACGCTTGGGTTCGTGCTTGTCGTCGAACTTGACGCCGACCGGGATGCCACGGCCGTTGTCGGTCACGGAGATCGAATTGTCGGTATGAATGGTGATGACGATCTCGTCGCAGTGGCCGGCCAGCGCCTCGTCGATGGCGTTGTCCACGACCTCGAACACCATGTGGTGCAGCCCGGTGCCGTCGGACGTGTCGCCGATGTACATGCCCGGCCGCTTGCGCACGGCCTCCAGGCCCTCGAGCTGCTGGATCGAATCTTCGTTGTAGCCGCCGTCCATCGGGGCCTGCGATTGGTCAGTCATCTTTTTTCACCGTCAGATACGCATCGGCATCACGACATATTTGAAGCGATTGTTCTCCGGCAGCATGATCAGCGCGCTGGAGTTGCTGTCGGCCAGCCGAATCTCGACGCGGTCCGTCGCCACGTTGTTGAGCACGTCGAGCAGGTAGTTGACGTTGAAGCCGACGTCGAGATCCTCGCCCGAATAGTCGATCTCGATCTCTTCCTGGGCTTCCTCGTTTTCCGCGTTGGTCGACAGGATCTTGAGGCTGCCCGGCGCGAGCACGAGCCGCACGCCGCGGAACTTCTCGTTGGTGAGGATGGCGGCGCGCTGCAGCGAATGCTGGAGCATGCCGCGATCGAGCCCGATGACCTTGGTCTGGTTTTGCGGGATGACGCGCTCGTAGTCGGGAAACTTGCCGTCGATGAGCTTGCTGACGAATTCGACGTTGCCGAAGCTGAAGCGCGCCTGGGTCGGCGACAGCGCGATTTCGAGGGCTTCGTCGTTGTCGGCCAGCTGGCGCGACAGTTCCAGCACGGTCTTGCGCGGCAGGATCGCCTCGACCCGGGTATCCGCCCCGCCCTCCACGCCGGCAATGTCCTCGCTGGCATAGGCGAGACGATGGCCGTCGGTGGCCACGAGACGCAGTTCGCCCTGATTCACCACGAGCAGCAGGCCGTTCAGGTAGTAGCGGATGTCCTGCTGCGCCATGGCGTACTGGACCAGGCCGAGGAGACGCTTGAACTGCTTCTGCGTCAGCTTCAGCACGGCCGCCTTGCCGGACGCTTCCGCCATGCGCGGGAAATCCTCGGCCGGCAGAGTCTGCAGGTTGAAGCGGCTCTTGCCGGCCTTGAGCTGGAGACGCCGTTCGTCCAGATTCAGGCTGACCTCCGCATTTTCCGGCAGGGAGCGCAGGATGTCCTGCAGCTTGCGCGCCGCCACGGTGATGGCGACCTGCTCCGTTCCGCTCGACGGCGTCAGGGTGCGGATTTGCATTTCGATGTCGGTCGCCAGCAGCGTCAGCTGTTCGCCGGATTTCTCGATCAGCACGTTCGAAAGGATCGGCAGGGTATGCCGTTTTTCGACAATGCCGCAGACGGCCTGCAACGGGGTCAGAAACTGATCGCGGGGTCCTTTGAATAGGAGCATCTTAAAAACTCCTCATGATGATGATGAAGGGCGGAAGATTGTGGGGATAACACGAAAAAATCATTTGTGGGCAGCAGCTTGCCTGCTTGGTAAGGCGATGGATAAGCACGGCGTGAGCTTGTGGATGAAAGTGGAGCGATTCTGTCGCCGACCGTTTTCGGCATCTTGTCCACAACTCGTCCAGAAGAAATTCACGGGTTTGTTCATGGCCGTTTTGTTAGCCCTTGATGGTCTGTGAAAGCACCAGCAGGTCGTGGTTGAGATGGGTTTCCTTGGTACGCAGGTCGGTGATCGTGCGGCAGGCATGCAGGACGGTCGTGTGGTCGCGGCCGCCGAAGGCATCACCGATTTCCGGCAGGCTGTGGGGCGTCAGGTCACGGGCCAGCCACATCGCCACCTGGCGCGGCCGGGCGATGGCACGGGTGCGCTTCTGCGAATACATGTCGGCGACCTTGATCTTGTAGTAATCGGCGACGGTCTTCTGGATCAGTTCCAGCGTGATCTGCCGGTTGTGGGCGCCGATGATGTCCCGCAAGGCTTCCTTGGCGAGGTCGAGGGAGATTTCCCGGCCATGGAAGCGGGCGAAGGCGAGTACTTTCTTCAGGGCGCCCTCGAGTTCGCGCACGTTGGAACGCAGGTGCTTGGCGATCAGGAAGGCGACGTCGTCGCCGAGGTCGATCGACTCGCTGTCGGCTTTTTTCTTGAGGATCGCGACGCGCATTTCGAGCTCGGGGGGCTCGATCTGCACGGTCAGCCCCCAGTCGAAACGGGAAATCAGGCGCTCCTCGAGACCCTGGATGTCCTTGGGATAGGTATCGCAGGTGATGACGATCTGCTTCTTGGCCTCGACCAGCGCGTTGAAGACGTAGAAGAACTCTTCCTGCGTACGCGCCTTGCCGTTGAAGAACTGGATGTCGTCGATCAGCAGCACGTCGAGCGTGCGGTAGGCACGCTTGAAGATGTCGAAGGACTTCTGCTGGAAGGCGCGTACCACGTCGGAGTAGTAATCCTCGGCGTGGATATAGCGGATCACCTTGTCGGGTGCGTGGCGCAACACTTCGTTGCCCAGGGCATGGACGAGGTGGGTCTTGCCGAGGCCGACGCCGCCGTAGATGAACAGGGGGTTGTACGAAGCGCCCGGATTGGTCGCCACCTGCTGGGCGGCGGCGCGTGCCAGATCGTTGGAGCGGCCGGTGACCAGCGTGTCGAAGGTGAATTCCGGATTCAGCCGCGTCTTGTCGTAGTCGGCGGCCGTTTCGACGACGACGGGTATGGCCGGACGGGCATGGGTGCGGGATGCCTGGGCGTCGCCGGTGATCGGCGAGGCGACGGGCAGTTCGGCATCGGCAGACGGTTCGACCGGAAGGGTCTCGTCGATGGCGAGGTCGATATCGACCGGCTGGGGGAAGAACTGGCGCGACATGTCCTCGATGCGGCTGAGGTAGCGTTCGCGTACCCATTTGAGGATGAAGCCGTTGGGCGCGACGAGACGCAGGCGTCGGCCGCTGTCGTCGGCTTCGACACGCAGGGTCTTGATCCATGCGTTGAATTGCTGGGCCGGCAGTTCGCTTTCGAAGCGGCTCAGGCAGTCCATCCAGAATTGGCTCATCTCGTCTTGTGTATTTTTTGTATTTTTGCCGATGCCACGGTCGGCGTTCGTCGGCATTCGCGTACCTCCGCCTGTGCCGTGAAAAAGAAACCGCCACAAGACGCGGGACGCATTCTAGCCAATTCGAGGAAAGTTATCCACAAGCCTTGTCCGTGCAACCGGGATGCGGTCATGAAAAAAAGCTTGACAGGAAAGTCACTAACAGGTTGTAATCGCGCGCTTTTCTCAAGGAACCCTGCACATGAAACGCACTTACCAGCCCTCCGTCGTGCGCCGCAAGCGTACCCACGGTTTTCTCGTCCGCATGCGTACCCGTGGCGGCCGTGCCGTGATCCGTGCCCGCCGTGCCAAGGGACGTCATCGTCTCGGCGTCTGATTACCCGACCGACCCTCTGATTCACGAGAGGGCAGAGAGGGCCGTAGCGGGCGGCCGCAAGGCGAGTCTCGACTTCGGCAGACAGTATCGCCTGCTGGCCGCGAAGCAGTACGCGGCAGTATTCGCAGCCCGCAAGACGGTCCGCGGTGCCCGCTTCATCCTTCATTACCTGTCGGACAGCCAGGCGGCCGCGCCGGTAGCGCGTCTCGGGCTGGTGATTCCGAAGAAGCAGGCCCGCAGCGCGGTATTGCGCAATGCCATCAAGCGCCAGGCGCGCGAAGCGTTTCGGCACCGGCGCCATGAATTGCCAGCCCTGGATATCATCCTGCGCCTCGCACAGCCCGTGGTTTCCTCCGGCAAGCCGGAACGTGCGGCCTGGCGGGACGAAATTACCGGATTGCTCGACCAGGCCGGCCAAAAGGCCAGGACAGGGATCCGGCCGGGTGTCCGGCCATGAAATCCCTGCTGGCGCGGCCGCTGATCTGGCTGGTACGCGCTTACCAGCTGGCCATCAGCCCCTTCCTGCCGCCTTCCTGCCGTTTCCATCCGACCTGCTCCTGCTATGCCATCGAGGCCCTGCAGCGCCACGGCGCCCTCAGGGGCGGCTGGCTCGCGCTGCGGCGCATCGTTCGCTGCCATCCCTGGCATCCGGGCGGTCATGACCCGGTGCCGTAGAATGGCGCTCCTTCTTCCGCTTCACTGCCGATGTATCGACCATGGATAACCAACGCCTGATCCTGCTGCTGGTATTTTTCTTTTCGACGATGATGCTGTGGGATGCCTGGCAGCGCAAGGACCAGCCGCCGGCCGGTGCGCCCACCACGGCTGCCGCGGTCGGCAAGCCCGGCTCGGTTGGCGATGCCGCCGTCCCGTCGGCGCCGACTTCTTCCGGCAGCGTTTCGCCGGCCGCGGTGCCGGTCAATGCGCCGGACACCGTCGCGGCCCCGACCATGACGGTCCGCACCGATCTGGTCGTGGCGGAAATTTCGGCACGCGGCGGTGATCTGGTCCGGCTTGAGTTGCTGAAGCACAAGACGACCGGCAAGGCCGACCAGAATTTCCTGCTCATCGATCCCGTCCATGGGTATGCCGCCCAGTCGGGCCTGATCGGCGCCGGACTGCCCAATCACAAGTCGACCTGGACGCTGCCGGCCGACAAGCTCGAGCTTCAGGCCGGGACGGACGAGCTGCGCGTGCCGCTGGAGGCGACGCTGGCTGACGGTGGCAAGGCGGTCAAGACCTACGTGTTCCGTCGCGGCAGCTATCTCGTCGATGTCGAGCATGCGGTAACCGATGCCCCGCTGCCGGCGGGTGCCCACGCCTACTTCCAGCTGACGCGCGACGACAAGGCGCCGGAAGGTGCCAACGCAATGATGTCCACCTTCACCGGCGCCGCGATCTACACCGAGCAGGACAAGTTCAAGAAGGTCGATTTCGGCCACTTCGGGGAAAAGGGCAAGTATCCGACGACGGCCGACAACGGCTGGGTGGCGCTGGTGCAGCACTACTTCTTCTCGGCCTGGATTCCGGCCGCGGGCGAGCGAGAGTATTTCACGCGCAAGCTCGATGGCGGCCTGTTCGCCGCCGGGGTGGTCCTGCCGTTCGCCGGCGAACGGCTGAACGTGCCGCTGTATGCCGGGCCGCAGGAACAGGACAAGCTCGACGCCATCGCGCCGGGCCTGTCGCTGGTCGTGGACTACGGCTGGCTGACCTTCATCGCCGCCCCGATGTTCTGGGTGCTCGAGTGGATCCACAAGCTGGTCGGCAACTGGGGCTGGGCGATCATCCTGCTGACCGTCCTGATCAAGGCCATCTTCTTCCCGCTGTCCGCCGCCAGCTACAAGTCGATGGCGAAGATGCGCGTGCTGACGCCCAAGCTGATGAAGCTGAAGGAAACCTACGCTGACGATCGTGCCCGCATGAACCAGGAGATGATGGAGCTGTACAAGAAGGAGAAGGTCAATCCGCTTGGCGGCTGCCTGCCGATCGTCGTGCAGATTCCCGTCTTCATCGCGCTCTACTGGGTACTGCTGGGCACCGTCGAGATGCGCGGCGCGCCATGGCTCGGCTGGATCACCGATCTCTCGGCGATGGACCCCTACTACGTCATGCCGCTCATCATGGGCGCGACGATGTTTCTGCAGACCAAGCTCAACCCGACGCCGCCCGATCCCATGCAGGCCAAGATCATGCTCTGGATGCCGGTCGCGTTTACCTTCATGTTCCTCTGGTTCCCGTCGGGTCTGGTGCTTTACTGGATCGTCAACAACGTGCTGTCGATCGCCCAGCAGTGGCAAGTGAACAGAATGATCGAAAGTGCCGGCCTCAAGGCGCACTGACACGATTGCCGCCATCGCCACGCCACCCGGCCGGGGTGGCGTCGGCATCGTCAGGATTTCCGGTCGTGATCTGCTGCCGCTGGCCCAGGCGCTGACGGGCAAGCCGGCCGGGAAATTCCCGCCGCGCCGTGCCGTCGGTGCCGACTTTCTGGCAGCGGACGGCCTGCCGCTCGATCACGGGCTGCTCCTCTTCTTTTCCGCCCCGCATTCCTTCACCGGCGAGGACGTCGTCGAGCTGCACGGCCACGGCGGCCCGGTCGTGATGCAGACCCTGCTGGGACGCTGCGTCGAGCTCGGCGCACGGCTGGCGCAGCCGGGCGAGTTCGCCCGGCGCGCCTTCGAGAACGACAAGATCGACCTCGCCCAGGCCGAAGGCATCGCCGACCTCATCGAGGCCGCCTCGGCGCAGGCCGCGCGCTCGGCGCTGCGTTCGCTGTCCGGCGAGTTTTCGCGGGCGGTGCAGGCCATCGTCGACCAGCTCGTCGAGCTGCGCATGCTGATCGAGGCGACCCTCGACTTTCCCGACGAGGACATTCCCGCCGAGGAACTGCTTGTCGACATCGACGCCGTCGCGCGGCTGGAAAAGCTCACCGCGGACCTCGATGCGCTGCGGTCGCGGGCGCGCCAGGGTGCGGTGCTGCGCACGGGCCTGCACGTCGTGCTCGCCGGTCTGCCCAATGTCGGCAAGAGCTCGCTGCTCAACCGCCTCGCCGGCGAGGAGCGCGCCATCGTCACCGACATCGCCGGCACGACGCGCGATGCGCTGCGCGAGACGATCCAGGTCGATGGCATTCCGCTGCACGTGATCGACACCGCCGGCCTGCGCGATACCGATGATGTCGTCGAGAAGATCGGCATCGAGCGCACCTGGCGTGAGATCGGGCAGGCCGACGTCGTGCTGCAGATCGTCGATGCGCGCAGCGGCGTCACGCCGGCCGACCATGCCGTCGCCGTGAGGCTGCCGGCCGGCATCGAGCGCATCGTCGTCGAGAACAAGTGCGACCTGGCGGAGCAGGCACCGGCGCGATATGCAACGCAGGGCCAGGTCCATCTGCGCCTGTCGGCGAAGACCGGTGCGGGCATGGCCCTGCTGCACGACGAGCTGCTGCGTGTCGCCGGCTGGAGCGGCCACGGCGAAGACGTGCTGCTGGCCCGCGAGCGCCATCTCGAAGCGCTCGCCGTCGCCGCCGAAAAGTCGGCGCTGGCGGGACGGCGACTGGGCGAGGCGGGTGGGCGCCTGGAGCTCGTCGCCGAGGAACTGCGCCTCGCGCAGAACGCCCTGGCGTCGATCACCGGCGAATTCACCGCCGACGACCTGCTCGGGGAAATCTTCGGCCGCTTCTGCATCGGCAAGTAGCGGCTGCTCCGGCTCGCGGCGCCGCGAAAAACATTTGTCATCATCGGGGCGATTGCGCACAATCGCGACTCGACCGCGCACCCGACCATGAACCGGAACCCGACCGATTCCCTGCAGCCGCTCAGGAGCCTGAAGAATCTCTGGATTCTGATCGGCGTCGGCATGTTCGCGACCCTGATGATGACGGCCTATCAGCTCTGGAGCAGCTACCGCGACGCGCTGGCCAGCGCGGAGACGACGCGCCGCAACCTGGCCTGGGTGCTCGAAGGGCATCTCGATGCCACGCTGCGGCGCACCGATACCGTCCTGAACGCCCTGGTGCGCACCCTGCCGCATGCTGCCTACCAGCCCCGGCAGGCCCCGGCGTACCGGCAGGAGATCAACCGGGAACTGGATCTGCGGCTGGACAACTTTCCCGAGGTCGCCGCCCTGCGGGTCTGGGATGCCGCCGGCGACCTGCTCTACACCTCGGGCGGCATGCCGTCGGTCGCCCCGAAAATCGCCGAGCGGCCCTCCTTCCGGACGCTGAAGGGCGATGCGTCCGCCGGACGGGTCTTCAGTGAAGTCATCACGTCACAAGTCAGCGGGCAGCGGGGTTTCGTGGTCGCCTACGCGGTCCGTGATGCCGCGGGGGGATTCCTCGGCGTGGTGGCGGCCCTGATCGATCTCGGTTATTTCGAGTCGGTGTTCAAGTCGCTCAGTCTGGGCGAGGGCGGCATCGTCGCGATCCGGCGGACCGATGACTTCAAACTGGTGATGCGCTGGCCGCCGGCGCCACAGGAGATCAACAGGACGCTGCGTCCGGGCCATCCGCACCGCATGACGATCGCCACGGGCCAGCTGAGTGCGACGGTCGAGGCCTCCGCCCAGGCGGATGGCCAGCTGCGGTACTTCAACCTGCAGCGGCTGCAAAACTATCCTTTCTTCGTCCTGGTCGGCCAGACGCCGGAAACCGTGCTGGCCGACTGGAACCGGCGTCTCGACATCACCCTGCTGATGGGGTTCTGTCTGCTCTACCTGCTGTTCTGGATGGTCGGCCGCCTGTGGCACACCGAGCAGCACCGCCTGGCGACGGATGCGCAGATCAAGCTGCTGGCCAGCGTCTTCGACAACAGCGGGGAGGCCATCCTGATCAGCGATGCGCGCAATCGCATCGTCGAAGTCAATCCTGCCTTCACCCTGATCACCGGCTATGCCGCCGAGGAAGTCCGCGGCCGAAATCCCAGTCTGCTCGCCTCCGGCCGTACCTCGCCCGAGGATTACCGGCAGATGTGGCATGCCATCAACGAGGACGGCTTCTGGCAGGGCGAGATATGGGATCGTCACCGCGACGGGCATGTCTATCCGAAGTGGCTGACCATCTCGACCATCCGCGATGTGGCGGGCAACCTCAGCCACTACATCGCCAGCTTCACCGACATCACGGCGCGCAAGGCCGCCGAGGAGCGCATCCACTACCTCGCCCACCACGATCCGCTGACGCGCCTGCCCAACCGCACGCATCTGCAGGGGCGGCTCGAGCAGGCCATCGTGGCGGCCCGGCGCGATTCCAGCCGGCTGGCGGTGCTGTTCATCGACATGGATCACTTCAAGAACATCAACGACAGCCTCGGCCATCACGTCGGCGACGGCCTGCTCGTCGAGGTGGCCGTGCGCCTGCGCCAGAGCGTGCGGGAAAGCGATGTCGTGGCGCGTCTCGGCGGCGACGAGTTCGTCGTCGTGCTGACGGACATTTCCCACGACACGGTGGCGGCGGTGGTCGGCAAGCTGCTGAAGAATCTCGCGCGGCCCTATGCCATCGACGACCATACGCTCCATTCGACGCCGAGTATCGGCATCAGCCTGTTCCCCGAGGACGGTGCGGACGTCGAGACGCTGATGAAGAATGCCGACACGGCGATGTACCACGCCAAGGAAGCCGGCCGCAATACCTACCAGTTCTTCACCGCGGCCATGAACGAGTCCGCGACCGAGCGCATCGTGCTCGAAGGCAACCTGCGCCGGGCGATCGAACGTGACGAATTCGTGCTGCATTACCAGCCGCAGATCGATGTGGCGAGCGGCCGGCCCTGCGGCGTCGAGGCGCTGGTACGCTGGCAGCATCCCGAGCGCGGCCTGATCTCGCCGCTCAAGTTCATTCCCATCGCCGAGGAGACGGGGCTGATCGTCCAGCTCGGCGAATGGGTGCTCGATACCGCCCTCGGCGATCTGTCGCGCTGGCGCACGGCCGGGCTCGACGGCATCCGCATGGCGGTCAATCTGTCGGCGCACCAGCTGCGCGACCCCCAGCTGGCGCCGCGCATCGCTTCGCTGCTGGCGCTCCACGGGCTGCGCGGCGGCGACCTCGAGCTGGAAATCACCGAAAGCGTGGCGATGAAGAACCCGCAGGGCACGATCCGCCTGCTTACCCATCTGCGCGAACTCGGCATCGAGCTGGCGATCGACGATTTCGGCACGGGCTATTCCTCGCTGGCTTACCTCAAGCAGTTGCCGCTCGACCGGCTCAAGCTCGACCGTTCCTTCGTGATGGACATCGAGCAGGATCCGAACGATGCGGCGATCAGCGCGGCGACGATTTCGCTCGCCCACAGCCTCGGCCTCTCGGTGGTGGCCGAGGGCGTCGAGACCGCCTCGCAGTACGATTTCCTCAAGGGGCTCGACTGCGACGTGGTGCAGGGCTACTTCTTCAGCCGGCCGCTGCCGGCCGCCGAAGTCGAAGCCTTCCTGCGCCGGTCCTGAATAAATCGGCGCTGACGGGACGGCGGCAGAATGGAGTTCGACGCGATCTGGTTCGGCCTGCTGGCCGCGGCCGCCCTGGCCGGCTTCGTCGATGCGGTGGCTGGCGGCGGCGGGCTGATCCAGGTGCCGGCGCTCTTCGCCGTGCTGCCGCAGGAAGCGCCGGCGACGCTGTTCGGCACCAACAAGATCGCCTCGATCTTCGGCACGATGAATGCGGCGCGACGCTATATCCGCGAGGTGGATATGCCCTGGGGCGTGGCATTGCCGGCGGCCGGCGCGGCATTCGTGTTTTCCTTCCTCGGTGCGGCGACGGTGGCGTGGCTGCCCAAGGAGGTGGTGCGTCCGCTGGTGCTCTGGCTGCTGGTGGCGGTGGCGGTCTACACCTGGATGAAGCCCGATTTCGGCCGGCAGGCGCGTACGCACTCGCTGCCGCCGCGCCATGTCCTGCTCGTCGCCCTGCTCGCCGGCAGCCTGCTCGGTTTCTACGACGGTTTTTTCGGCCCGGGGGCGGGCAGCTTCATGATCTTCGCCTTCGTGCGGCTGTTCGGCATGGACTTCCTGCACGCCTCGGCGAGCGCGAAGGTGGTCAATGCCGCGACGAATGCCGGCGCCCTGCTGCTGTTCGCCCCGCAGGGTCATGTGCTGTGGGCGCTCGGCCTCGGCATGGCGGTCTGCAACATCGCGGGGGCGCAGCTGGGCAGCCGGCTGGCGATTCGTCACGGCAGCGGTTTCGTGCGCCGGGTCTTCCTTGTCATGACGACGCTGCTGATTGCGAAGATCGGCTGGGATACCTGGGCGGCATAGGGTGACGTGGCGCCAAAACCCTGTCCTTTTCATGGACGTACGTCCGGGGCGGTGTTAAATTCGCGCTTCCCTCAATTGCAGTCCATAAATATCCCACGGGAGGAGCCCATGAAGAAGCATCTGCAGTCCCTGCTCGCGGCCGCGGTCGTCGCGACTTTTGCCGGCCAGGCCGTTGCCGACATCAACGTCGGTGTGGTCGTTTCCGCCACCGGCCCCGCCGCCTCGCTCGGCATTCCCGAGAAGAACACCTTCGCACTGATGCCCACCAGCATCGGCGGCGAGAAGATCAACTACATCATCCTCGACGATGCGACCGACACCACCACGGCGGTGAAGAACACCCGCAAGCACCTGACGGAGAACAAGGTCGACGTGATCGTCGGCTCGTCGATCACCCCTAACTCGCTGGCGATGATCGACGTCGCCGCCGAAGCCGAGACGCCGATGATCTCGATGGCCGCCTCGGCCCGCATCGTCGACACCGCCAACCCGAAAGTGAAGTGGGTCTTCAAGACGCCGCAGAACGACGTGCAGATGTCGACCGCCATCGTCGAGCACATGACCAATGCCGGCGTGAAGACGGTCGGCTTCATCGGCTTCGCCGACGCCTACGGCGAAGGCTGGTTCCAGGAGTTCTCGAAGATCGCCGAAGCCCGCAAACTGAACATCGTCGCCAACGAGCGTTACAACCGTGCCGATACCTCGGTGACCGGCCAGGTGCTCAAGATCATGGCCGCCAAGCCGGATGCCGTGCTGGTCGCCGGTGCCGGCACCCCCGCCGCGCTGCCGCAGAAGACGCTCAAGGAGAAGGGCTACAAGGGTGCCTACTACCAGACGCACGGCGTCGCCAACAAGGATTTCCTGCGCGTCTGCGGCAAGGATTGCGAAGGCACCTTCCTGCCCGCCGGCCCGGTGCTGGTCGCGGCGCAACTGCCGGCCGACAATCCGATCAAGCAGGTGGCGTCCGACTACGTTGCCAAGTACGAGGCGGCGCACGGCAAGGGTGCGGCCTCGACTTTCGGCGCCCACGCCTGGGATGCCGGCATCCTGCTGCAGAATGCCGTGCCGGTCGCGCTCAAGAAGGCCAAGCCGGGCAGCAAGGAATTCCGTGCCGCCCTGCGTGACGCGCTCGAAGGCCTGAAGAACGTGACGGTCTCCCACGGCATCGTGAACATGTCCCCGACCGACCACCTCGGCTTTGACCAGCGTGCGCGCGTGATGGTCAAAATCGAGAAAGGCGACTGGAAGCTGATCCAGTAAAATCGCTCCGATCTGGAGCAGGGGCGCCGCACTGCCGGCGCCCTTGTCGTTTGTAAGGGGCCAAAGAAAGCCCGAAGGGAGCCAATGGATCTGCAAATTGCACTGCTGCTGGGACAGGACGGCATCGTCAACGGGGCGATCTATGCCCTGCTGGCGCTCGCCCTGGTGCTGGTGTTCGCGGTGACGCGCGTCATCTTCATCCCGCAGGGCGAGTTCGTCGCCTATGGCGCCCTGTCGCTGGCCAGCCTCCAGGCCGGCCAGCTGCCCGGTACGCTCTGGCTGCTGCTGGCACTGGGCGTCGTGGTGACGGTGCTCGATGCACCGGCGCTCATGCGACAGGGGCGGCAGGGTGGCCGCCGCCTCGCCGCCCTCGTCGGCTGGCAGTGCGTCTATCCGCTCGTCCTGCTCGGGGCGGTGGCCGGCGGCGCTCCGCAGGAGTGGCCGCTGCTGCTGCAGGTGCTGCTGGTGCTCGCCATCGTGGTGCCGCTCGGTCCGCAGATCTATCGCACGGCCTACCAGCCGATCGCCGAGGCACCGGTGCTGATCCTGCTGATCGTCTCCGTGGCCGTGCATCTTGCGATGGTGGGGCTGGGCCTGCTGTTCTTCGGTGCCGAGGGTTCGCGCACGCCGGCGTTTTCAGAGGCCTCGTTCGAAATCGGCGACCTGACCGTTACCGGCCAGAGCCTCTGGGTGGTCGGCGCCAGCCTCGTCCTGATCGTCGCGCTGTATGTCTTCTTCGAGAAGAGCCTGTACGGCAAGGCGTTGCGCGCCACCGCGATCAACCGCAACGGGGCGCGGCTGATGGGCATCTCGACCACCTTCGCCGGCAAGCTGTCCTTCCTGCTGGCCGCCGCGATCGGTGTCCTGTCGGGCATCCTGATCGCGCCGATCACCACGGTCTACTACGACACCGGCTTCCTGATCGGCCTCAAGGGCTTCGTCGGCGCCATCGTCGGCGGGCTCGCCAGCTATCCGGTCGCGGCGGCCGGTGCGCTGCTGGTCGGCCTGCTCGAATCCTTCTCGTCCTTCTGGGCCTCGGCCTTCAAGGAGGTGATCGTGTTCACGCTGATCATCCCGGTGCTGGTGTGGCGTTCGCTGACGACGCACCACGTGGAGGAGGAGGAGTGAGTCGGGCGCGGCAATTGCTGGCCGTTTTCATCGGCCTGATCGTCCTCGGCCCGCTGGTGCTGCCCGAGTTCCATGTCACTTTGCTCAACTACATCGGCCTCTATGCCCTGGTGGCGCTCGGGCTGGTACTGCTGACCGGCGTCGGCGGCCTGACCTCCTTCGGGCAGGCGGCGTTCGTCGGCCTCGGCGCCTATGCGACCGCCTGGCTTACGACGGCCGGTGCCGCCAGCCTGCCGGCCTGGATGATATCGCCCTGGAGCGGATTGGCGGCGGGGTTAGTGCTCACTGCGGCAGTGGCTTTCATTCTCGGCCTGCTGACCTTGCGCTTGTCCGGCCACTATCTGCCGCTCGGGACCATCGCCTGGGGGATCTCGCTGTACTTCCTGTTCGGCAACCTCGAGGTGCTCGGCGGCCATACCGGCATCACCGGCATTCCACCGCTGACGCTCGGCGGCTTCGAGTTGCGGGACGGCCGCCATTACTACTATCTGATCTGGGCGATCCTGCTGGCGGCCGTCTGGCTGACGCACAACCTGCTCGATTCGCGCGCCGGCCGCGCGATCCGGGCCCTCAAGGGCGGGGCGCTCATGGCCGAGGCGATGGGCGTGGATACCGCCCGCGCCAAGATCGTCATCTTCATCATCGCCGCCCTGTTCGCCGCCCTGTCGGGCTGGCTCTATGCCCACCTGCAGCGCTTCCTCAATCCGACGCCGTTCGGGCTGCACATCGGCATCGAATACCTCTTCATGGCGGTGATCGGCGGGGCGGCCCATGTCTGGGGGGCGCTGGCCGGCGCCGCGGTGATCACCGTGCTCAAGCAGTGGCTGCAGGATCTGTTGCCGCAGCTGTTCGGCGCAACGGGAAATTTCGAGGTGATCGCCTTCGGCCTGCTGATGATCTTCGTGCTGCACCGGGCGCGCGACGGCCTCTGGCCATGGATCGCCCGCTGGATGCCGGAACAAAAGTCGGCGCTGGCGGGACGGTGGCAAAGCGTGGAGCGGTTGCCGCGACGAGCCGTGCCGGCTGCCGGTTCGCCGTTGCTGGAGGTGCAGGATGCCGTCAAGCGCTTCGGTGGCCTCGTCGCCAACGATCGCATGAGCCTGTCCGTCGCTGCCGGCGAGATCCTGGCCCTGATCGGCCCGAACGGTGCGGGGAAGTCGACCTTCTTCAATCTGGTCACGGGCGTCAGCCCGCCGACCTCCGGCGAGGTACGCTTCCTCGGCGGGCGGGTCGATGGGAAGAGCTCGCGCGCCATCGCGCGCATGGGCATGAGCCGTACTTTCCAGCATGTGCGCCTGCTGCCGGCGATGACGGTGCTGGAGAACGTCGCCCTGGGCGCCCACATGCGCGGCCGCCACGGTGTGCCCGCGGCGATGCTGCATCTCGAGCGCGAGGAGGAGGACCGGTTGCTGGCCGAGGCGGCGCGACAGTGCGAACGGGTGGGGCTGGGTGAACATCTGCAGGATGCGGCCGGCAGCCTGCCGCTCGGCAAGCAGCGCATCGTCGAGATCGCGCGTGCGCTGGCGGCCGACCCGGTCCTGCTGTTGCTCGATGAACCGGCTGCCGGCCTGCGCTTCCTCGAGAAGCAGGCGCTGGCCGACCTGCTCGGGCAGCTGCGGGCCGAAGGCATGGGCATCCTGCTGGTCGAGCACGACATGGAATTCGTCATGGACCTCGCCGACCGGGTCGTGGTCATGGAGTTCGGCAAGAAGATCGCCGAGGGGTTGCCGCACGAAGTCCAGAACGACCCGGCGGTGATCGAGGCCTATCTGGGCGGGGTGGATTGATGAGCGACCACGACGTTGGGCCGATCCTCGAGGTGAATGACCTTTGCGTCTCCTATGGCAAGGTCGAGGCGCTGCATCATGTTTCGATCAGGGTGCGGCCGGGCGAGATCGTCACGGTGATCGGCCCCAACGGCGCCGGCAAGACCACCCTCCTCTCCGCCATCATGGGGGTGCTGCCGTTCAGTCGCGGCGAGGTGCGTTATCAGGGCGAGGCACCGGCTCATGTGGATGTCGAGCGCATGGTCGCGCGCGGCATGACGCTGGTTCCCGAAAAGCGGGAATTGTTCGGCGAGATGAGCGTCGAGGACAATCTGCTGCTCGGCGCCTTCATGCGGCGGCGGCTCGGTTTCCGCGACGAGCGCGAAACGCTCGACAAGGTCTATGCGATTTTTCCGCGCCTCAGGGAGCGCGAGCGGCAGATGGCCGGCACCCTGTCGGGTGGCGAGCGGCAGATGCTGGCGGTCGGTCGAGCGCTGATGGCCCAGCCGAAGATTCTCATGCTCGACGAGCCGAGCCTCGGTCTGGCGCCATTGATCGTGCGTGAAATCTTCCGGGTCATCGGCGACCTGCGCAAGACGGGCGTGGCGATCCTGCTGGTCGAGCAGAATGCGCGCGCCGCGCTTCAGGTGTCCGACTACGGTTACGTGCTCGAAACCGGAGAGATTGCGCTCGAAGGCCCATCCGATGCCCTGGAGGACGATCCGAAGGTGGTCGAGGCCTATCTTGGGCTGGGGGGCAAGAAGCGCTGATTTGTTTCACGTGAAACGCTGTTCCACGTGAAACTGCGGGTCGGGTTGAGTCAAAGCGGTATCATTCGCCCCCACCGGCTTCCTGCCGTATCACCAGCGCCGACTTTCATATGCAATTTACAGAACGATTCGATGTCATCGTGATAGGTGGCGGTCATGCGGGAACCGAGGCGGCGCTCGCCGCCGCACGGGTCGGTGCGACCACGCTGCTGCTGACGCACAACATCGAGACTCTGGGCGCCATGTCCTGCAACCCGTCGATCGGCGGCATCGGGAAGGGACATCTGGTCAAGGAGATCGATGCGCTGGGTGGGGCGATGGCAGTGGCGACCGACGAGGCTGGCATCCAGTTCCGGATTCTCAACGCCTCCAAGGGTCCGGCGGTGCGTGCGACGCGCGCCCAGGCCGATCGGGCCCTCTATCGGCAGGCGATCCGTTCCGGTCTCGAGAACCAGCCGAACCTGACGATCTTTCAGCAGGCGGTCGATGACATCACCGTCGCCGGCGATCGGGTCGCCGGTGTCGTCACCCAGCTCGGCGTACGCTTCGAAGCCCCGGCTGTGGTGCTGACGGCCGGCACCTTCCTCAACGGGCTCGTCCATGTCGGGCTCGAAAACTATCGTGCCGGCCGTTTCGGCGACCCCCCTTCCCTGTCGCTGGCCGAGCGGCTGCGCGAACTGAAGCTGCCTGTCGGGCGCCTCAAGACCGGCACGCCGCCGCGCCTCGATGGCAAGACCATCGACTTCTCCGTGTTGCAGGAGCAGCCGGGCGACGACCCGGTGCCGGTGTTTTCCTTTCTGGGGAATGCGGAGCAGCACCCGCGCCAGATCCCCTGCTGGATCACGCACACCAATGCCCGCAGCCACGACATCATCCGCGCCGGCCTCGATCGTTCGCCGATGTTTACCGGGGTGATCGAAGGGGTCGGGCCGCGCTATTGCCCTTCCATTGAGGACAAGATCCACAAGTTTGCCGGCAAGGATAGTCATCAGGTGTTTCTGGAGCCCGAGGGCCTGACGACGCACGAATACTACCCGCAGGGGGTGTCCACCAGCCTGCCCTTCGATGTGCAGCTCGATCTGATTCATTCAATCCGGGGACTGGAGCGCGCCCATATCACCCGTCCCGGTTACGCGATCGAGTACGATTATTTCGACCCGCGAGCACTGAAGGCGACGCTCGAAACGCAGGCGATCGGCGGCCTGTTCTTCGCCGGCCAGATCAACGGCACCACCGGCTATGAAGAGGCCGCCGCCCAGGGGCTGCTCGCAGGCGTGAATGCCGCACGGTCGGCGCGTGGCGAAGACGGCTGGTGGCCGCGCCGCGACGAGGCTTATCTGGGCGTACTGGTGGACGACCTGATCACGCGCGGCGTGAGCGAGCCCTACCGCATGTTCACCAGCCGGGCCGAATACCGCCTCTCGCTGCGCGAGGACAATGCCGACCTGCGCCTGACCGAGACCGGACGCCGGCTCGGCCTCGTCGATGATGTCCGCTGGGATGTCTTCAATCGAAAGCGCGATGCCATCGCCGCCGAGGTCGAGCGTCTCAAGGCGGTCTGGATCAACCCCAATGTCGTGGCCATGCACGAGATCGAACGCGTGCTCGGCAAGCCCGTCGAGCGCGAGTATTCCCTCTTCGACCTGCTGCGCCGCCCGGAAGTCGGCTATCGGAACCTGATGACCCTGCCTGGTGCCGGTACGCCGGTCGAGGCGCCGGAGGTCATCGAGCAGGTGGATATCCAGGCGAAGTACCATGGTTACATCGAGCGCCAGAAGGAGGATGTCGCGAAGATGGCGCAGCAGGAAAGCACGCCGATCCCCGTCGATCTCGACTACGCCGAATTGAATGGACTGTCCATCGAAGTGCGTCAACGCCTCGCCCAGCATCGCCCGGAGACCGTCGGCCAGGCCAGCCGCATCCAGGGGGTGACCCCGGCAGCGGTTGCCGTGCTGCTCGTGCACCTGAAGAGGCTGCGCGGATGAGACTGGCAGAGGGAGTCGCGGCACTGGGACTGAGGCTGCCGGCAGGCGCCGAGGAAAAGCTGGCCGCCTATCTGGGCCTGCTGGCGAAATGGAACAGGGTCTACAACCTGACGGCGATCCGCGATCCGCAGGAGATGGTGACCCACCACCTGCTCGACTCGCTGGCCGTGCTCCCGCATTTGGAAAAGTCGGTGCCGGCAGGACGGCCGTTGGATCTGGCCGATATCGGCAGCGGTGCCGGCCTGCCCGGCCTCGTGCTCGCGATCGCACGGCCCGACTGGGCGGTCGCCTCGGTCGAAACCGTGGAAAAGAAGGCGGCATTCCAGCGTCAGGCAGGGATTGAGCTAGGACTTTCCAATGTGAGCATTTACTGTCAGCGTGTTGAGCGACTGGATAAACGCTTTGATGCCGTGATTGCCCGCGCCTTCGCCAGCCTCGCCGATTTTGTTGGGCTGGCCGGGCATCTGGCCGGGACACTGTGGGCGATGAAAGGCAGCTATCCTGCTGACGAAATTGCCGCGCTGCCCGCGGGTTGGCGGATCACGGCCAGTCATGCCCTGGCCGTTCCCGGCCTCGCTGCCGAGCGTCACCTGCTTCAACTGGAGAGAGCCTGATCATGCATATTTTCGCCATCGCCAACCAGAAGGGCGGGGTCGGCAAGACCACCACCTCGGTCAATCTTGCCGCCGCACTGGCGCAGGCCGGGCAGCGGACCCTGCTCGTCGACCTCGATCCGCAGGGCAATGCCACGATGGGCAGCGGCGTAGACAAGCGCGGCCTGCCGCGCTCGGTCTATCAGGTGCTGCTCGGGCTTTCCTCGCTGCAGGATGCCCGGGCTGCCTCCCCCAGCGGCAAGTTCGACGTGCTGCCCGCGAATCGCGATCTGGCCGGTGCCGAAGTCGAGATGGTCGATCTCGAACGCCGTGAACTGCGCCTCAAGGAGGCGCTGGCCGACCACGTCGACGACTACGATTTCGTGCTGATCGACTGCCCGCCCTCGCTGTCGATGCTGACCCTGAACGGACTGTGTGCGGCCCACGGCGTCATCATCCCGATGCAGTGCGAGTACTACGCGCTCGAAGGCTTGTCCGATCTCGTCAATACGATCAAGCAGGTGCATCGCAACCTCAATCGCGACCTGCGCATCATCGGTTTGCTGCGCGTCATGTTCGATCCGCGCTCGACGCTGTCGAACCAGGTGTCCGCACAGCTCGAACAGCATTTCGGCGACAAGGTGTTCAGGACGCTGGTGCCGCGCAACGTGCGGCTTGCGGAAGCGCCCTCCTACGGGGTACCGGGGGTTTTGTTCGACAAGAACGCGAAGGGTGCGCAGGCCTACCTGGCCTTCGCGCAGGAAATGATCGAACGCGTGAAAACATGGGAGATGGAACAATGAATCCGCCGAAGATGAAAGGTCTCGGCCGCGGGCTCGACGCCCTGCTGGCCGGCAACAGCGCCCCGGAAACGCAGCGCCAGGACACCCTGCCGATCGGCGACCTGCAGCCGGGCAAGTACCAGCCGCGCACGCGCATGGACCCGGGCTCGCTCGAGGATCTTGCCGCCTCGATCAAGGCGCAGGGCCTGATCCAGCCGATCTCGGTGCGCCCCGTCGGCCATGGCCGCTACGAAATCATCGCCGGCGAGCGGCGCTGGCGCGCCTCGCAGATCGCCGGGCTGACCGAGGTGCCGGTGCTGATCCGCGAGATTCCCGACGATGCCGCGCTGGCGATGTCGCTGATCGAGAACATCCAGCGCGAGGACCTGAATCCGCTCGAAGAGGCCGCCGGCCTGCAGCGCCTCATCGACGAGTTCGGCATGACCCACCAGCAGGCGGCGGATGCGGTCGGTCGCTCGCGTTCGGCGGCGTCGAACCTGCTGCGCCTGTTGCAGCTCGCCAAGCCGGCGCAGGATCTGCTGCTGGCGGGCGACATCGAAATGGGCCATGCGCGCGCCATCCTCGCCGCGCCGAAAACCGAACAGGGGCGGCTGGCTGCCGAAATCGCCGACAAGGGCTGGTCCGTGCGCGAGACGGAGCGACGCGTGACGCGCGAACTCAATCCTCCGGCGCACAAGGCCGTGCAGGAAAAGAATCGCGATCTCGTCGGTCTCGAGGAAGAACTGGCCGATCTGCTCGGTGCGACGGTGCAGATCGGCGCTAACCGCAAGGGTGCGGGCGCGCTCACGATCCGCTTCGGCAGCCTCGATCAGCTGGACGGAATACTCCGGCATCTGCGTGGTCAGGTATAAGGCGGCAGCACCCTTGGTGGCGGAAATCCCACAAAACTCTGATGGGCCCCATAAAATTGCTGCATGGCAACAGATATATTGACTTATTTAAGCGTTCCCTTTATATTCCCGCGCTTCGTGCGGTAGCGCGCGTCGCGGGAGGGTCGGAAATGTTGCGGCCGGCCGGTGACACGATGAGGAATGGTGCGGCAAAGAGGGCTGCCGGAGCATGCTGAAAACCTTGATGCTCCAGGTGGCGGCGATTCTGGCGGTGGCGGCGGTTGCCTGGCTGCTGGCGGGATCGGTGGGTGCCCTGTCGGCTCTGGCCGGAGGTACAGCCTACGTCCTGCCGAATCTGCTCTTCGCGCTGCGCCTGCAGGTCGCCATCGCGGCCGGGCGGGCGGGTGCGGCGGGATTCCTGATCGGCGAGGCCGTCAAGCTGTCCGCCGTGATTGCGCTGCTGGTGTTGTTGCCGCGCATGATCGAAGTGAATTGGCCGGCGCTCATCGCCGGGTTGTTCGTCGTGCTGTTCGTGAATCTTTTCGCTTTGCTGCTTAAGACTTAAAACATGGCTACCGAGCACGCCCCCACCGCTTCCGAATACATCGTCCACCACCTGACGTTCCTGACCAACCACAAGCAGGAAAGCTTGGTCGACTGGTCGGTTTTCCACCTTGACAGCCTGTTCTTCTCGATCGGCCTTGGCCTGCTGGCAGTCTTCGTCATGGCGCGCATCGCGGCACGCGCGACCTCGGGCGTGCCCGGACGTCTCCAGGCGGCGATCGAGATCGTCGTCGAAATGGTGTCCGACCAAGCCAAGGGCATCGTCCATTCCCCCGAGTCGCGCCAGTTCGTGGCCCCGTTGGCGCTGACGGTGTTCGTCTGGATCTTCCTGATGAATGCCATGGACCTGCTGCCGGTGGACTTGCTGCCGATGATCGCCGGCGCCATGGGCATCCATTACCTGCGCGTGGTCCCGTCCGCCGACCTGAATGCCACGCTCGGCATGTCGTCTGCAGTCCTGCTGCTGTGCCTCTACTACAGCGTCAAGATCAAGGGCTTCGGTCACTGGATGCACGAGTTGTTCACCGCCCCGTTCGGTGCGCATCCCCTGCTGTGGCCGATCAACTTCGCCATGCAGATGATCGAGTTCGTCGCCAAGACCGTTTCGCACGGCATGCGTCTGTTCGGCAACATGTACGCGGGCGAACTGATCTTCATGCTGATCGCGCTGATGGGCGCCGCCTGGGCGGGCACCTTCGGTTCCGGCCTGCTCTGGCTCGGCGGCGTCGTCGCCGGCACCATCTGGGCGATCTTCCACATCCTGATCATCACCCTGCAGGCCTTCATCTTCATGATGCTGACGCTGGTGTATATCGGTCAGGCGCATGAGAGCCACTAAGTTTTCAACCCCCGTTTTTTCAACCTTCACTTTTTAAACACAAGGAGTCGTCATGGAAAGCATCGTTGGTTTCGTCGCGCTGGCCGCCGGCCTGATCATCGGTCTCGGCGCTGCGGGCGCCTGTATCGGCATCGGCATCATGGGCAGCCGCTTCCTCGAAGCATCCGCCCGTCAGCCCGAGCTGATGAACACCCTGCAAACCAAGATGTTCCTGCTGGTCGGTCTGATCGACGCCGCGTTCATTATCGGCACCGGTATCGCCCTCTGGTACACCACCGCCAATCCGTTCATCAAGTAAGCGGCGCCCCTTTACGTTCAATTGACGCTTAAAGGAGCGATACCGTGAATCTGAACGCAACGCTATTCGCCCAGCTCGTTGTGTTCTTCATTCTGGCGTGGTTCACGATGAAATTCGTGTGGCCGCCCATCATGAAGGCACTCGACGAACGCGCCGCCAAGATCGCCGATGGTCTGGCGGCGGCGGACAAGGCGAAGTCCGATCTGCAGCTGGCCGAGCGCCGCGCGACCGATGAATTGCGCAAGGCGCGCGAGACCGCCAACGAACTGCGTGCCGGGGCCGAACGCCAGGGTGCGCAGATTCTCGAGGAGGCGCGTGCCGAAGCCGCCCGCATCGTCGCGGCGGCACGTACCGCAGCCGAAGGCGAGGCCGAAGTCGCTGCCCAGCGGGCTCGCGAGGCCCTGCGTGACCAGGTGGCCCTGCTGGCGGTTGCCGGTGCCGAGAAGATTCTCCGCAAGGAAATCGATGCCGGCCGGCATGCCGACCTGCTCACCCAGCTCAAGGCGGAGCTCTGAATCATCATGGCTGAAAACGTCACCGTCGCGCGCCCTTATGCCGAAGCTGCCTTCGGGTTGGCCCAGGCCGGGGGTGCATTGCCTGCCTGGCAGGCCGCGCTGGCACGCATGGCTGCCGCGGCGGCCGATGAGCAGATGGTCGGGTGCATCGCCGATCCGCGTGTGTCGCCGGCTGCGCTGGCTGAATTGTTCCTTGGCGTCGTGGGCGAACTCTCCCCCGAGCAGCGGAATTTCGCCAGCGTGCTGGTGGATAGCCGTCGTCTCGGCGTCCTGCCCGAGATCAGCCAGCTCTTCGTCGAACTGAAGAATGCCCAGGAAAGCACGCAGGAAGCGGTGGTCAGCTCGGCCTTCCCGCTCGACGACGCACAGCTTGCCGGCCTGGTCGCCGACCTCGAACGCAAATTCGGCGGCAAGGTGAAGGCTACCGTCGAATTGGCGCCGGAACTGATCGGTGGTGTCCGCATCGCCCTGGGCGACCAGGTTATCGACGCTTCCGTCCGTGGCAAATTGAACGCCATGGCGGTCTCGCTCAAGAACTAGGAGTTTTTCCATGAACCTCAATCCCTCCGAGATCAGCGACCTGATCAAGAGCCGGATCCAGAACATGCAGCTCGCCCCCACCGCCAAGAACGAAGGCACGGTGGTGACGGTGACCGACGGCATCTGCCGCATTCACGGTCTGGCGGATGTCATGCAGGGCGAAATGCTCGAATTCCCGGGCAATACCTTCGGCCTCGCGCTGAACCTCGAGCGCGACTCCGTCGGCGCCGTGGTGCTGGGCGAGTACGAGCACATCACCGAGGGTGACACCGTCAAGTGCACGGGCCGCATCCTCGAAGTGCCGGTCGGCCCCGAGCTGATCGGCCGCGTGGTCAACGCGCTGGGCGAGCCGATCGACGGCAAGGGCCCGATCGAAGCCAAGCAGACCGACAAGATCGAGAAGGTCGCGCCGGGTGTCATCTGGCGAAAGTCCGTCTCGCAGCCTGTGCAGACCGGCCTCAAGTCGGTCGACTCGATGGTGCCGATTGGCCGCGGCCAGCGCGAGCTGATCATCGGCGATCGCCAGACCGGCAAGACCGCCGTCGCGGTCGATACCATCATCAACCAGAAGGGCAAGGACCTGATCTGCATCTATGTCGCCGTCGGCCAGAAGGCCTCGACGATCATGAACGTGGTGCGCAAGCTCGAAGAGACCGGCGCGATGGAATACACCATCGTCGTCGCCGCGACCGCTTCCGAGTCCGCCGCGATGCAGTTCATCGCCCCCTACTCCGGCTGCACGATGGGCGAATATTTCCGCGACAACGGCCAGGACGCCCTGATCATCTACGACGACCTGACCAAGCAGGCTTGGGCCTACCGTCAGATCTCCCTGCTGCTGCGTCGTCCGCCGGGCCGCGAAGCCTATCCGGGCGACGTCTTCTACCTGCACTCGCGTCTGCTCGAGCGCGCCGCGCGCGTCTCCGAAGCCTGGGTCGAGCGCCACACCAACGGCGCGGTGAAGGGCAAGACCGGCTCGCTGACCGCCCTGCCCGTCATCGAGACGCAGGCCGGCGACGTGTCCGCCTTCGTGCCGACCAACGTGATCTCGATCACCGACGGCCAGATCTTCCTCGAGACCGACCTGTTCAACGCCGGCATCCGTCCCGCCATCAACGCAGGCGTCTCGGTGTCCCGCGTCGGCGGTGCCGCGCAGACCAAGGCGATCAAGAAGCTCGGCGGCGGCGTGCGTCTCGCCCTCGCCCAGTATCGCGAGCTGGCGGCCTTCGCGCAGTTCGCCTCCGACCTCGACGACGCCACGCGCAAGCAGCTCGAGCGCGGCCGCCGCGTTACCGAACTGATGAAGCAGACCCAGTACACGCCGCTGCCGGTTTCCGAAATGGCCGTATCGCTCTATGCGGTGAACCAGGGCCACTTCGACGACATCGACGGGTCGCGCATCCTCGCCTTCGAGGCCGCGCTGCACCAGTTCATGCGCCAGCAGCACGGTGCGCTCATGGACAAGATCGAGGAGACCAAGGATCTGGACAAGGAAGGCGAGGCCGAGCTGGCCGAAGCCGTCGCCGCGTTCAAGAAAACTTGGGCGTAATCGGGGCTTGATCGACTAGGAGAAGAGCGCCATGGCAGGCGGCAAGGAAATTCGCACCAAGATCAAGTCGGTCCAGAACACCCGCAAGATCACCAAGGCCATGGAGATGGTGGCCGCATCCAAGATGCGCAAGGCGCAGGACCGGATGCGCGCCGCCCGTCCCTACAGCGAGAAGATCCGCCATCTGGCGGCGCATCTCGCGGCGGCCAATGTCACCGAGTACCGGCATCCCTTCCTCGCCAAGCGCAAAGAAGGCGAGGTGCCAAAGCGCGTCGGCGTGGTGGTGGTGACGACGGACAAGGGTCTCTGCGGTGGCCTCAACACCAACGTGCTGCGGCAGACGTTGAACGCCGTGCGCAGCTGGGAGGCCGAGGGTGCCACGGATATCCGGGCGACCTGCATCGGCAACAAGGGCCTCGGCTTCATGCAGCGCCTCGGTGCCAACGTGGTTTCGCACGTCGTCCATCTGGGCGACACGCCGCACCTGGAAAAGTTGATCGGGCCGATGAAGGTCATGATCGACGCTTTCCAGAACGGCGAACTGGACGTGGTGCATATCGCCTACACGCGCTTCATCAACACGATGCGGCAGGAGCCCGTGCTGGAGCAGTTGCTGCCCCTGTCGGGCGACCGCCTCGGCACGCCCGAAGGTTCCTGGGACTACCTCTACGAACCGGACGCACGGGTCGTCATCGACGACCTGCTGATCCGTTACGTCGAGGCGCTGATCTACCAGGCCGTCGCCGAAAACATGGCGTCCGAGCAGAGCGCGCGGATGGTGGCGATGAAGGCGGCGACCGACAACGCCGGCGTCGTGATCAAGGAGCTGCAGCTGGTCTACAACAAGGCCCGCCAGGCGTCGATTACCAAGGAAATTTCCGAGATCGTCGGCGGTGCCGCCGCGATTGCGGGTTAACGATTTAAAAGTTAAGGAAAAATCATGAGCAACGGACAAATCGTGCAGTGCATCGGCGCGGTGGTGGACATCAAGTTCCCGCGCGAGGGTATGCCCAAGGTCTTCGACGCCCTGATGATCGACCCGAGCGAGAAGGGTGCCGAGGAAGGCCTGACCTTCGAGGTACAGCAGCAGCTCGGCGACGGCGTGGTGCGCACCATCGCCATGGGCTCGTCGGACGGTCTGCGCCGCGGCATGAAGGTCAATGGCACCGGCGCGCCGATTTCAGTACCCGTCGGCCATGCCACCCTCGGCCGCATCATGGACGTGCTGGGTCGCCCGATCGACGAAGCCGGTCCGGTGGCTACCGACGCGCGTCGCGCCATCCACCAGAAGGCTCCGGCCTTTCGCGAACTGTCGCCTTCCGTCGAACTGCTCGAGACCGGCATCAAGGTTATCGACCTGATCTGCCCGTTCGCCAAGGGCGGCAAGATCGGCCTGTTCGGCGGCGCCGGCGTCGGCAAGACCGTGAATATGATGGAGCTGATCAACAACATCGCCAAGCAGCACTCCGGCCTGTCGGTGTTCGCCGGTGTCGGCGAGCGCACCCGCGAGGGCAACGACTTCTATCACGAGATGAAGGAGTCGAACGTGCTCGACAAGGTCGGCATGGTGTTCGGCCAGATGAACGAGCCGCCGGGCAACCGCCTGCGCGTCGCGCTGACCGGCCTGACCATGGCCGAAGCCTTCCGCGACGAGGGCCGCGACATCCTGTTCTTCGTTGACAACATCTACCGCTACACGCTGGCGGGTACCGAGGTATCCGCGCTCCTCGGCCGCATGCCTTCCGCTGTAGGTTATCAACCTACTCTGGCCGAAGAAATGGGCCGCCTGCAGGAGCGCATCACCTCCACCAAGACCGGCTCGATCACCTCGATCCAGGCCGTGTATGTGCCGGCGGACGACCTGACCGACCCCTCCCCCGCCACCACCTTCGGCCACCTCGACGCCACCGTCGTGCTGTCGCGCGACATCGCTTCGCTGGGCATCTACCCCGCGGTCGACCCGCTCGACTCGACCTCGCGCCAGGTCGATCCCAACATTATTGGCGAAGAGCACTACACGACGACCCGCCGCGTGCAGGCCACTCTGCAGCGTTACAAGGAACTGCGCGACATCATCGCGATTCTCGGCATGGACGAGCTTTCCCCCGAGGACAAGCTCACCGTGTCGCGCGCGCGGAAGATCCAGCGCTTCCTGTCGCAGCCGTTCTTCGTCGCGGAAGTTTTTACCGGCTCCGCCGGCAAGTACGTCACGCTCAAGGAAACCATCAAGGGCTTCAAGATGATCGTCGAGGGCGAGTGCGACGCGCTGCCCGAGCAGGCCTTTTACATGGTTGGCGGCATCGAGGAAGCCTTCGAGAAGGCCAAGACGCTTCAATAATTAAGGAGCCGCCATGGCACTGACCGTTCACGTAGATGTCGTCAGCGCGGAGGAGTCGATCTTCTCCGGTCTGGCCGAGTTTGTCGTGCTCCCCGGCGAGGCCGGCGAACTCGGCATCCTGCCCGGCCACATGCCGCTGATGACGCGCATCAAGCCGGGCGCGGTGCGCCTCAAGGTGCCGCAGCAGGATCAGGAAGAGCTGATCTTCGTCGCCGGCGGCATCCTCGAGGTGCAGCCGGGACTGGTCACCGTCCTGGCCGACACGGCGATCCGCGGCAAGGATCTCGACGAGGCGAAGGCGCTCGACGCCAAGCGCAAGGCCGAGGAAGCGATGGCCGACAAGAGCGCCGAGATGGATTACGCACGCGCCCAGGCCGAGCTGGCCGAAGCCGTCGCGCAACTGGCGGCAATCCAGAAGCTGCGCCGCAAGTAGGCACTGACAAGGCATGGCGATACAAGGGCAGCTTCGGCTGCCCTTTTTCATGAGGAAAGTCGGCGCCGGCGGGACGGCGCCGGAATATCCATGCGTAATACAATGGGCTCATTGTCACCCCTAGCGAAAACAGGATGCGCCACAGCAAACAGATCAAAGAGCAGGCAGCCGCCCGGATGCGCGAAGGCGACCTGCCCCTGCTCGAACTGGCGCGCGAATACGGCGTATCGACGAATACCCTGCGAACCTGGCTGCGCGACAGCGATGCGCGGGCCCGTGCCCAGGACAGTGCGAAACGCGTCGCGACTTCCCTGTCGAGCGAAAAATACACCAGCGCCAGCCAGCGGCAACGCCTGCTGATGCACGCGCTCGAGCAGAGTCCGGCCACCATCATCGTGACGGATGCCGAAGGCCGGATCGCCTATGCGAACCCCAAGTTCGTCGAAACGACCGGCTACTCGGTCAATGAAGTGATCGGGCAGAATCCGCGCATCCTGAAGTCGGGCGAAACCACGTCGGCGGAATATCGGCAGCTGTGGAAGGCGATCACCAGCGGCAAGGAGTGGCGCGGCACTTTCCACAACCGCCGCAAGGACGGCAAGCTCTACTGGGAGCGCGCCTCGATCTCGCCGGTCTTCGATGCCGACGGGAAGATCGCCAACTTCATGGCGGTCAAGGAAGACATCACCGAGTTCATGGAAGCCGATGCCGAGCGCCGCCGAACGGCGGCCGGCTTCCATGCGGTGTTCGCGGCCCTGCCCACAGCGGTGATACTGATCGACGGGCTGGGGCGCATCCTGCTCGCCAATCCGGCCGCGGAAGCGATTCTGGCGACCCGTCTGCCGCAAGGCGCGCGCTTCGACAGCCTGAACCTGCGCTGGATGGATGCCGATGGTGTGGCGCTGACCGGTGCCGAGCACCCGCTCATTCGCGTACTGGCGGGCAGCAGCGACGAGGATGGGGTTACCGCACGCATGGGCATCGTGCCGCCGACCGGCGGCGTGCGCTGGCTCACGACCATCGTGCGCCCGGTCGCACTGCCGGAAACGCACGAGGTCGCGGCCCTGCTGGTCTTTTCCGAGCCCTGAAAGTCGGCGCCGGCGAGACGGCGTCAGATGGGCTTCTTGGCGGTGATGGCGCCGCGCAGCTGCTTTAGGCCATAGCCGGTGGCCTTGTCCTCGGGATAAAGCTCCTTCAGCTTCGCCTGGACATCCGGCTTGACCTTGTCGGAGGTCCCGTGGCAGTTGAGGCAGAGTTCCTGGGTCGGCAGGGCCTTCATGTAGCGATACATCTTCTGGCCATCGACCGTCACGACTTCGCCCTTGTCGATGTCGGTCGGCTTTTCGCCGGCAGCCAGCCGCTGCTCGAATTCCTGCAGCACGCCGGCTTCCCAGGCATCGGGGACGGCCTTGGGATTGCGGTTCTTCATGCTGACGCGGCGAATCGCCCAGCCGGTCTTCTCCGACAGGCCCTTGGCCATCGCCGGTGCCTTGTCGCGGCAGACGGAAATCGCGTGGGCATGGCCGCCCTTGTCGATTTCCTCGTTCAGCACCTCGAGCAGCTTGGGCACCATCTTCGCAGGTATGCCGCGGGCTTCGGTGAGCAGTTGCGCTTCGTCGGCCAGCACCGGCGCAGCGAGGAAGGGCAGGATGGCGAGTGCCAGGGCGTGTTTTTTCATAGTCTCCTCCTTTGTGGTTGTGTGATGCAGCTACCTGATTATGCTTGACCTTGTCTCGAGTCGGGCAAGTGCGTCATTTAGTCGCAGGAGGTCGTCGCGAAAGAAGGAAAACTCGGCCTTGCCGATCAGCAACCCCTGTTCGTGAACCAGATACTCGGCGACATTCTCTGCCAGGCGGCGCGAAGTTTCACCCTGCAGGGCCGCCAGGCGGCCGGCGCCCCGTACCATCCGGTGTGCCGCGATATCGCCGAAAACCCGCGACAGATCTTCCTCGGCATCCCAGCGCAGGTTGCGCAGGATGAAGGACAGTTCGGTGGCGAATTCCGCATTGCCATCGACCCGCGCACCCGCCATCGCCCGGTCCAGGCCATGCAGCAGACGCAAGGGCGTATCGGCCGGCAGGTGGATGGTGACGTCGGGAGCGGTCTCGTCCGTCTGCGCTTCGCAGAGACCTTCCGCGTTGATCACGAAACCGAACCGGAAGGGCGGCATGTCGAAGCAGGCATGCCGCCCTGCGTAAGGGGCGAGACGTGTGCGCGCCCACTCGGCGCCCTGCAGCAGGTGGTTGAGGGCGGCGAGCAGCGCGTTGTCGATCATGCGAGTTGCTGGATGCCGGCGATGCGCCAGCCGAAGCTGCCGTCGACCGGCTTGGCAAGGTGCCAGGCTTCGCCGAACGCCTGTGCTTCGGCACCCTCGGCCTCGCGGATCAGGCCATGGAAATGGACGCTCGCGATGTACAGGCCGTTCTCGGTGACCACTTCGAGCAGTGCGGCCTCGAGCTGGACGACATCGGTGAACTGGGGCGTGCGGCCGCGCTCCTCGTACTGCATCTGGATCTCGGCGAAGACTTCGGGCGTCGTGAAGCTCTTCAGGTCGTCCATGTCGCCGCGGTCGTTCGCGGCCTGCAGGCGGATGTAGTTGAGCTTGGCCTGGCGCAGGAAGCCCTCGACGTCGAATCCGGCCGGAATGCTGCCCGTGGGCGCGACGGATGCCGTCCCGCCAGCGCCGACTTTCTGGGCATCGAAATTGAGGGGCTCATTCGTGCCCGATGCACCGGCCCCGGCATAACCGAACTGGCCCTGCGGCTGGCGGCCACGCGTCATCAGGCGGAACAGGAAGAAGGCGCCGCCGGCCAGCAGCAGGATCAGCAGGAACGAAGCCATCTCCTCGCCGAAGCCGAGGTGCGAGGCGAGCGCCGCCAGCCCCAGGCCGGCGGCCAGGCCAGCGACGGGGCCGAGCCAGCTGCGCTTGCCGGCCGCCTGCGTGGCGGCGGCACCCGCCGTCGCGGTACCGGGGGTGGCCTGCTGGGTCGGTGCCGCGGGTTTCGGCGCGACGGTCGGCTGGCTGGGGGTGACGCTGCGTTTCATGCCGAAGGAACTGCCTCCGCCGAGACGCTTGGCCTCGGCCTCCTGCGCCGGCAGGGACAGACCGAAAAATACGGCGACGGCCGCGGCCACCGCAACGAAGGTGTTTTTCATCGGGACGTTCTCCTCTTCAAAGTTTATAACCGCGGTGCAGGGCGACCACGCCCGCCGTCAGGTTGAAGTAGTCGACACGCGCGAGCCCGGCTTGTTCCATCATGCTCTTGAGCGTGTGCTGGTCCGGATGCATGCGGATCGATTCGGCCAGGTAACGGTAGCTGTCCGGGTCGTTGGCCACTTTCTGTCCAAGCCAGGGCAGGACCTTGAAGGAGTAGAAGTCGTAGGCCGGCGCCAGCGGCTCCCACACCTTCGAGAACTCCAGGACGAGCAGGCGGCCGCCGGGCCGCAGCACGCGGCGCATCTCCTCCAGCGCCTTGTCCTTGTGCGTCATGTTGCGCAGGCCGAAGGCGACGGTGACGATGTCGAAGTGGTTGTCGGGAAAAGGCAGCTTTTCCGCATCGCATTGCGCCACGGGACCGAGCCGGCCCTCGTCGAGCAGGCGGTCGCGGCCATTCGTCAGCATCGCGTTGTTGATGTCGGTGAGCCAGACCTCGCCGGTCGGACCGACCGCCTTGCGAAAGGCGGAGGCGAGATCGCCGGTGCCACCGGCGATGTCAAGCACACGCTCGCCCGTCCGCGCACCGGCCACCTGGATCGTGAAAGCCTTCCAGAGCCGGTGCAGGCCTGCCGACATCAGGTCGTTCATCAGGTCGTATTTGTCGGCGACCGACGAGAAGACGCCGCGGACCCGCCGGGCCTTTTCGCTTTCCGGAACGGTCTCGAAGCCGAAATGGGTGTCCGCCATCGGTGATCCTCAGTGCTTAGTGTTTGGCGCCGCAGCTGCCGCCGGATTTGGGCGGCAGGGTGGTGGAGTCGACGTCGCGATTGGCACCCGCCGCCTCCAGCCGTGCCAGATAGTCGGCCCACAACTCGTCCTTGTGGGTGGCCAGCTTGTAGAGCAGGTCCCAGGAGTAGATGCCGCTGTCGTGACCGTCGGAGAAGAACGGCTGCACGGCGTAGTTGCCCACCGATTCGAGCGCCGTGATATCGACGTTGCGCTTGCCGGTCTGCAGGGTTTCCTGGCCGGGGCCATGGCCGCGCACCTCGGCGGAAGGCGAGTAGACCCGCAGGAATTCATAGGACAGCCGGAAATTGCCCCCGTCTGAAAAGGTCAGTTCCATTTCGCGGGATTTCTGGTGCAGCTTGATCTCGGTGGGAAGGGGGGTATGCTTGTCCAGTCCGGCCATGGCTAAAGGTACGCAGGGGTACGGGGAAGTTGACGATAATGCCCATATGAGGGTCGCCTATCATAGCGCAAGCCCACGCCTGACCCGGTGCGGACCCGGGCGGGCCCGGCGCCTGTCACAAAACCATCATTTGCCTGCAATAGACTGGGTGCATCACCTGACGGACGAACCCTTTCCATGCCTGCTTCCATACTGGTTGTCGAAGACGAACCCGCGATACAGACGCTCGTGGCGGCGAATCTGCGTCGCCACGGCCATACGGTCGTCGCTGCCCTGGATGCCGAAACCGCCCTCCGGCAGATCAACGAGGCCATGCCCGACCTGATTCTGCTCGACTGGATGCTTCCCGGCATGAGCGGGCTGGATTTCGCGCGCCGCCTGCGGGCCGACACGCGTACTAGGGCCATCCCCATCATCATGCTGACGGCACGCGGTGAGGAGCGCGACAAGGTGGCCGGCCTCGAAACCGGTGCCGACGACTACATGACCAAGCCGTTTTCCCCACGCGAACTGCTGGCGCGAATCCAGGCGGTCCTGCGGCGCGGCAAACCGCAGGCCGCCGAGGATGCGGTGGAGGCAGGCGGCCTGCGGCTCGACCCCGCCTCGCACCGCGTCACGGCGGGCGAGGCGCAAGTCGTCCTCGGCCCGACCGAATTCCGTCTGCTGCACTTCCTGATGACGCATCCGGAGCGGGTTCATTCGCGCGACCAGTTGCTCGACCAGGTCTGGGGCGACCATGTCTTCGTCGAGGAACGGACCGTCGATGTCCATATCCGGCGCCTGCGCGCTGCGCTCGAGCCCTCGGGGCTGGACAGTCTGGTACAGACCGTGCGCGGCGCCGGCTACCGGTTTTCCGCGACCGGAAGCTGACGCTTGTTCGCGCACCTGCTGGCCGTCGGCAGCCTCTTCGTCGCCATCGCCCTGCCGGCGTGGTTTTGGGGCGGCCCCCTTGCGGCCGTCGTGGTGGTGGGGGGCGTCGCCCTGCTCCTGCTGGTCCGCCACGAATGGCAGATCGGCCGGCTGACGAGGTGGGCCGAACAACCGATCGGTACCCCGGTTCCCGAGGCGTCGGGCAGCTGGTCGGACGCATTCCTCGCCCTGCATCGCCGTGCCCGGCACGCTGCGGCACAACGCGACGAGCTGCGGGAAATGGTCGAGCGTTTTCGCCTCGCGGCCGAGGCGTTGCCAGAAGGCGTGGTCATTCTCGACAACGAACGCACCATCGAATGGATGAACCCGCGCGCCGAGCTGCTGCTGGGGCTCGATGTCCGTCGCGATATCGGCATGCCGGTCACCCACCTCGTGCGCGAGCCGGAGTTCGTGGACTTCATCGAGCGGTCGCAGGACGAAAGCATCGAACCCCTGCTGGTGAAGCCGATGCGCAACCCGGCCGTCGTTCTGCACATCCGGGCCGCACCGTTCTCGTCGGGACGGACCCTCCTGCTGATCGAGGACCTGACCCAGCTCGAACGTCTTGAAAATGTGCGTCGCGATTTCGTCGCCAATGTTTCCCACGAGATGCGCACGCCCCTGACCGTGGTGCAGGGTTTCCTCGAAACGGCACGCGACAGCCTTGCCGACGAGGCGCCTGTCGTCCCGCGGGAGGAGATCGTCCACTATCTCGACCTGGCGCTCGATCATGCCCATCGCATGCAGCGTCTCATCGAGGACCTGCTGACCCTGTCGACTCTGGAAACCTCCGCCGCACCTCCGCTCGAAGAGCAGGCCGACGTGGCCGGGCTGCTCGCCCTGGTGCTGGAAGAGGCGCGGGCTTTGTCGTCGGGCCGTCACCGCATCGAGCTGGAAAACAGCGGACCGGCCCTGCTGACGGGCAGCCGCAGCGAACTGCACAGCGCCTTCAGCAATCTTGCCAGCAATGCCGTGCGCTACACGCCGGAGGGCGGCCTCATCGTGCTGCGCTGGCGACCGACGGCCGATGGCGGTGCGGTTTTCGAGGTGGCCGACAGCGGCATCGGCATCGAATCACGTCATATCGCGCGGCTGACGGAACGCTTCTACCGGGTCGACCGCGGCCGGTCGCGCGAAAACGGCGGTACGGGACTCGGGCTGGCGATCGTCAAGCACGTGCTGGAGCGCCATCAGGCGTCCTTGGCCATCGACAGCGCGCCGGGCCGGGGCAGCACCTTCGCGGCCGTGTTTCCGGCCCGCCGGATCGGCACGGTCGGTACCGGCTAATCGGGATCGCCCTGCTCCAGTGCCTGTTGCTGGCGCTGGAGGAATTCGTCCATGCTGTCGATGCCGCGCAGCAGCAGGATGGTCGAACGCACGGCCGCTTCGAGCAGCACGGCGAGGTTGCGGCCTGCGGCCACCGGCAGGACGACCTTGCGCACCGGCACGCCCAGCACGTTCTCGGTGACGGCGTCGAGCGGCAGGCGCTGCATCTCCGGCTGCCCCGCCGGCCGCTGTAGATGTACGATCAGCTTGAGGCGCATCTTGCGGCGGCAGGCGGTTTCACCGAAGACGGTGCGGATGTTGAGCAGGCCCAGGCCGCGCACCTCGATGAAGTCCTTGAGCAGGTCGGGGCAGCGACCCTCGAGGACATCCGGGGCGACGCGCGACACCTCGACGACATCGTCGGCGACGAGGCCGTGGCCGCGCGTGATCAGTTCGAGGCCCAGTTCGCTCTTTCCGACGCCGGAATCGCCGGTGATCAGCACGCCGATGCCGAGCACGTCCATGAAGACGCCATGCAGGGTGACGGTTTCGGCCAGCTGGCGCGAGACATAGACGCGCAGGGCGTCGATGACTTGGGCCGTGGGCAGGGGGCTCGAGAACAGCGGCGTGTCGTTCGCCTCGCAGGCGTCGCGGATCTCGTCGAGCACGTCGCAGTCGTCCGCGACGATCACCGCCGGCGGATGGGCATCGACGATCTGCTGGAACATGTGTTCGCCCTTGACGCTGCCTTCCTTCTGGTGACGCTTGTACCAGAGGATCTCGGGCGAGCCGAGCACCTGCACGCGCTCGGGGTGGATCAGGTTGAGGTGGCCGATCAGGTCCGCGGGCGAAACGTCGTCACGGTTGACAGCGACCGGACGGTTCAGGGTTCCGCCGACCCAGGTCAGTTGCAGCCGTTCGCGATTCTTCTCGAACAGCTGGGCGACAATCAGCTGGCCGACTGCCACTGCGCGAAGAGCGCATGCACCGCCGGTGCATCGGGGGCGGCGGCGAGTTGTTCGCGGAAGTTCTTGTCGCTGAACATCTGCGCCAGCTCGGACAGCATCTGCAGGTGATGTTCGGTGGCGGCTTCCGGCACCAGCAGCACGAAGACCATGGTGACGGGCAGGCCGTCGGGCGCATCGAACTGTACGGGTGCGGCGAGGCGCAGGAAGGCGCCCTGCGCTTCCTTGAGCCCCTTGATGCGGCCATGCGGGATGGCGATGCCCAGGCCCAGGCCCGTGGAGCCCATCTTTTCTCGGGCGAACAGGGCGTCGTAGACCGTACTGCGGGCGAGGCCGTCGTGGTTCTCGAAAAGCAGTCCTGCCTGTTCGAAGACGCGCTTCTTGCTGCTCGCGTCCAGGCCGACAACCACGTTTTCGACCTTGAGGAGTTTGGAGATCAGATTCATCGGATTCAGGGGGTGTCCCGGTGACCGGAGCGGGTCGCCGGCGCGGGGTATCCCGCCGGCGGGTGGCGCGAAGTATACCTCTCGCCACCCGGCAGGGGAATGCCAACGTTTACACGCTGTTTACTCGGCAACCGGGCGATCGTGACCGTGGTCGAGATGCTTGCCCTTGTATTTCTGGACCTGGCGTTCGAGTTTGTCCACGAGCAGGTCGATGGCAGCATAGAGGTCGGCATCGCTGCTGTCGGCAAAGATGTCCTTGCCCTTGACGTGGAGGGTGATCTCGGCCTTCTGCACGAGCTTTTCCACCGAAAGAATCACATGGACGCTGGTGACGTGGTCGAAATGACGGATGACCTTGTCCACCTTGCCTTGAACGTATTCGCGCAGGGCGGGGGTGACTTCGACATGGTGTCCAGTGATATTGAGGTTCATGATGGCTCCTCTTAGAGTGTTTTGCGTAGGTTGACCGGCGGGATGTTCAGGGATTCGCGATACTTGGCGACGGTGCGCCGCGCGACGACGATACCCTGTTCGCCGAGGATTTCCGCGATGCGCGAGTCCGAGAGCGGCTTGTGGCCGTCCTCGGCGCTCACCAGCTGCTTGATCAGCGCCCGGATCGCGGTGGATGACGCCGCGCCGCCGGTATCCGTGGCGACGTGGCTGCCGAAAAAGTATTTGAGCTCGAAGATGCCGCGCGGACAGGCCAGGTATTTCTGCGTCGTCACGCGGGAAATGGTCGACTCGTGCAGCTCCACGGTATCGGCGATCTCGCGCAGCGTCAGCGGCCGCATGGCCACTTCACCGTGGTCGAAGAAGGCGCGCTGGCGGTCGACGATGGCCTGCGAAACGCGTGCGATGGTGTCGAAGCGCTGCTGCACGTTCTTGATCAGCCACTTGGCTTCCTGCAGCTGGCCGGCCAGATTGCTGCCGCCGTTGCTGCGCTGCTTGCGCAGCAGGTCGGCGTAGAGGCGATTGATGCGCAGGCGCGGCATGGCTTCCTGATTGAGCTGGACGGTCCAGCTGCCGCGCAGCTTCTTCACGACCACGTCGGGAACGATGTAGCGCGTGTCGAGCGAGGCGAACTGCGCGCCGGGGCGCGGATTGAGGGAGCGGATCAGTTCCTGTGCCGCCCGTAGTGCATCGTCGGAACAGCCGAGCGCCTTTTTGATGCGCGCGTAGTCCCGATTGGCGAGGTGTTCCAGCTGGTCGGCGACGATGGCGCGCGCGAGATTGCGCAGGGCCGGATCGATGGCGTCGGACGCATTGTCGAGCTGCAGCAGCAGGCATTCGCGCGGATTCCGTGCGCCGACACCGGGCGGGTCGAGGCTTTGCAGGTGCCGCAGGGCGATAGCCAGATCTTCGAGCCGCTCGTCGGGCTCGCCGGCCAGATCGTCCGGCAGCACGTCGACCAGTTCCTCGAGCTCCTGCGCGAGGTAACCGTCATCGTCGAGCGCCTCGACAAGGAAGGCGACGCGCAGGCGTTCGACCCCGGACAGCTGCGACAGTGCGAGTTGCGAAATCAGGTGGTCGCGCAGGCTAGTCGAGGCCGCCTGCGCTTCGCCGGCATCGAAATCGTTGTCGTCGTTCGGGTCGTGCGGCCCGCGCGTGCCGCTCGAGGGCCAATCCAGCCCACCGCCGCCTTCGTCACCCCATTCGCCGGTCGCTTCCGTCCGTTCGGCCGGGGCGGCCGCGGTGGTGTCGGCTGAGGTATGCGCAAGGGCGTCGCCGGCACCGGAAAATATCGCACCTTCCGGCTCGTCGCGCTCGAGGAGCGGATTTTCCTGCAGAGCCTGCTCGATTTCCTGGTTGAGCTCCAGTGACGAAAGCTGCAACAGACGGATCGACTGCTGGAGCTGTGGCGTCAGTGCGAGGTGCTGGGAAAGCCTGAGCTGGAGCGTTTGCTTCACTGCTTCACATCCGGAAGTGCTCGCCGAGATAGACCCGGCGCACGCTTTCATTATCGATGATCTCGGCCGGATGTCCAGCCGCGAGCACTTCGCCGGCATTGATGATGGTGGCGCGATCGCAGATGCCGAGGGTTTCCCTCACGTTGTGGTCCGTGATCAGCACACCGATGCCGCGCTCCTTGAGGAAGCCGATGATCTTCTGGATGTCGAGCACGGCGATCGGATCGACGCCAGCGAAGGGTTCGTCGAGTAGGATGAAGCGCGGCGAGGTGGCCAGCGCGCGGGCGATCTCGACGCGGCGGCGCTCGCCGCCCGACAGGGCGGCTGCGGGCTGCTCGCGCAGGTGGGTGATGTGCAGTTCCTCGAGCAGTTCCTCGAGGCGGGTTTCCAGCGTCGGCGCATCGTAGTCCTGCAGTTCGAGGACGGCGCGGATGTTTTCGTCCACCGTCAGCTTGCGGAACACCGAGTTTTCCTGTGGCAGGTAGGACAGGCCGAGGCGGGCGCGCTTGTGGATCGGCAGGTGGGTGATGCGGGTTTCCTGGCCGTTCGCGGCGACGTGCATCTCGCCTCCGTCCGACGCGATCAGGCCGACGATCATGTAGAAGCAGGTCGTCTTGCCGGCGCCGTTCGGACCGAGCAGTCCGACCACTTCGCCCCCGTCCACGTGCAGGCTGACATCCTTGACGACGGTGCGCGCACGGAATTTCTTGTGCAGGTTGTGGACCGAGAGCGTGCTCATTCCGCCACTTCCTTCAGCAGCCGGCGGATCACCTCGACGGAAAAGCCGCGTCCTTGCAGGAAGCGCGCCTGCTTCGCCCATTCACGTGCATCGGCGGGTGGTGCCGGGAACTTCCGTTGCCAGACTGCCCGAGCGCGTTCCGTTTCGTCCGGCAGTTCCGTCACCTGCGCGTCGATCAGTTCCCCGGCCACGCCCTTCGTGCGCAGGGCCTGGCGCAACCGGGCCGCGCCGAGCCGGCCAGCCTGGCTGCGGACGTAGCTTTCGGCGAAGCGGGCATCCGACTGGAGTCCGGTGGCAGCGAGGGTATTCAACACGGTATCGATATCTTCCGGTGTGCCATGGGGCGCGAGCTTCCTGGCCAGTTCGGCGCGGGTATGTTCGCGCCGGGCCAGCAGCCTTACCGCTCGGGCATGCAGTTCACTCACCGGCCCCGGTCGCGGCCATTGCCGTCACGCCGACCGCCACGCGGATCTTGTTCTCGATCTCGCGGGCGATTTCCGGGTGCTCGCGCAGGTATTCGCGGGCGTTGTCCTTGCCCTGGCCGATCTTCTCGCCGTTGTAGGCGTACCAGGCGCCGGACTTGTCGACGAACTTGTGCTCGACGCCCAGCTCGATGATCTCGCCCTCGCGGGAGATGCCTTCGCCATAGAGGATGTCGAAGTGGGCCTCGCGGAACGGCGGTGCGACCTTGTTCTTGACGACCTTGACCTTGGTTTCGTTGCCGATCACCTCGTCGCCCTTCTTGATCGCGCCGGTGCGGCGGATGTCCATGCGGACGGAGGCATAGAACTTGAGCGCATTGCCGCCGGTGGTGGTTTCCGGGTTGCCGAACATCACGCCAATCTTCATGCGGATCTGGTTGATGAAGATCACCAGTGTATTGGTGCGTTTGATGTTGGCGGTCAGCTTACGCAGTGCCTGCGACATCAGGCGGGCCTGCAGGCCGGGCAGCTGGTCGCCCATCTCGCCCTCGATTTCTGCCTTCGGCGTCAGCGCTGCCACCGAATCGACGACGATCAGATCCACCCCGCCCGAGCGCACCAGCATGTCGGCAATTTCGAGCCCCTGTTCGCCGGTATCCGGCTGGGAGATCAGCAGGTCGGGGACATTGACGCCCAGTTTTCCGGCATAAACGGGGTCGAGCGCGTTCTCGGCGTCGATGTAGGCGGCGGTGCCGCCGAGCTTCTGGACTTCGGCGACGACTTGCAGGCACAGCGTCGTCTTGCCGGAGGATTCCGGGCCGTAAATCTCGACCACGCGGCCGCGCGGCAGGCCGCCGATGCCGAGCGCGATGTCGAGGCCGAGTGAACCGGTCGAGACGGCCTGCAGGTCGTTCTCGATCTGGCCCTCGCCCATCTTCATGATGGAGCCCTTGCCGAACTGCTTTTCGATCTGGGCCAGTGCGGCCTGCAGGGCTTTCGCCTTGTTGTCGTCCATGTTGCTTCCTTCCCGAGTTGTCTGGATTATGGCATGTTTCTTGCGCGATCCAGTAAGCCGGACAGCGCATGAACCACGGATTGGCGCCGGATCGCTTCCCGGTCGCCGGCAAAAAGTCGGCGTTCGCAGGACGGCGTGTCGATCCGGTCGCCCGTACGAATGCACCAGGCGAAGCATACGGTCCCTACTGGCTTATCCGGTGAGCCACCGGTCGGTCCGGCGACGCCCGTGATAGCCAGTGAAATCAATGCATTGGAGTGCGCGAGCGCACCGGCAGCCATTTCGCCCGCGGTTTCCAGGCTCACGGCGCCATAGGCTTCTATAGTGTCCATACGTGCACCAAGCATATCCGTTTTGGCCGCGTTTGCATAGGTGACGAAGCCGCGGTCGAACCAGGCCGAGCTGCCCGCCGTATGGGTGATGACTTGCGCCGCCCAGCCGCCGGTGCAGGATTCGGCCGTGGCGATCGTCAGCCTGCGTGCCCGGCACACGGTGCCAATGGCCTCCGACAGGGCGGCGAGATCTGCGTCCATCGATCAGAAGAAGCGTTCCACGATGGCCTTGAACAGCGCCAAGGTCAGCACCGTGTAGCCGGCAGCAATGACGTCGTCCATCATCACGCCGAGCCCGTTCTTCACCTGGGTGTCGAACCAGCGGGCGGGCGGTGGCTTCACGATGTCGTAGAAACGGAACCAGAGGAAGGCCGCCAGCTGCCAAGCCAGGCTGTCGGGTGTCAGCAGCAGCACCGCCCAGAAGGGCACGATCTCGTCCCAGACGATGCTGCCGTGGTCGACGATCCCGAGGTTGCGGCCGGTGATGTGGCAGGCGGTGACACCGAGCGCGAAGGCCAGCAGCAGGAAGACGGCGAAGGCGAGGTCGTCCGGCAGGACACCGCGCAACGGGGCGTAGGTCAACCAGGCGAACAGCGTGCCGAAGGTGCCCGCCGCGACCGGCGCCAGGCCGCTGCCAAAGCCGCAGGCGATCAGGTGGGCGGGATGGCGCCAGAGGAACGAGAATGGGGGCGGCGGGGATTTCTTGATTTTCATGCGAAGTGGTCGTAGCCGCGGTGGCCGACGTCGACGGGTTCGCCGGCGCGCGTCAGGACGGTGAGGTCGCCGGCCTCACCCGCTTCGATGCAGCCGATGCGGGTGAGCGGCAGGGAAAGTGTCGTGGCGAGTGCAAGCACTTGCTCATGTCGGTCGGCAGGAACCGTGAAGAGCAGCTCGTAGTCGTCGCCGCCGGACAGATAGCAGGTATCGGCAAAAGTCGGTACCGGCGGGACGGCGAGTTTCAGGGTCGCGGCGACGCACGAGGCCTCGAGAATGTGGCCGAGGTCGGCCAGCAGGCCGTCCGATACGTCGATGGCCGATGTTGCCAGCCCGCGCAAAGCCAGCCCGAGGGCGACGCGGGGTTGCGGGCGGTGCAGCGCGGCGAGGCAGCCGGCGAGCGCCGGTTCTTCCAGTGTGATCTGTCCCTGCAGGTGGGCCAGCCCCTGGGCGGCGCGGCCGGGCGTGCCCGATACCCAGATCTCGTCGCCGGGCCGGGCGCCGGAACGCAACAGGGCCTGCTCCGCCGGCACCTCGCCGAAGATCGTCACGCAGAAATTGCGCGGGCCTTTCGTCGTGTCGCCGCCGATCACATCGATGCCGAAGGCCTCGGCGCAGGCGAAGAAGCCGGCGGCGAACTTTTCGATCCACGCTTCGGTCGCTGCCGGCAGCGCGGCGGCGAGCAGCGCCCACTTCGGCTGCGCACCCATTGCCGCCATGTCGGAGACATTGACCGCCAGCACTTTCCAGCCGAGGTCGCCGGGATCGGTATTGGGCAGGAAGTGGGTACCCGCCACGAGCATGTCCGTCGAGACGACGAGTTCGCAACCGGGGTCCGGGCGGACCAATGCGCCGTCGTCGCCGACGCCGAGGATGCTGTGACGGGTCGGGCGCCTGAAGTAGCGGTCGATCAGGGCAAACTCGGAAGGCATGCCCGGCGGTTACTGAGCGGCGCTCATTGAGCCCCGGTTTCGTGGGGCCGCAGTTCGGGCGCCAGCTTGTCGAGCACGCCATTGACGAACTTGTGGCCGTCCGTGCCGCCGTAGGACTTGGCCAGCTCGATCGCCTCGTTGAGGACGACGCGATAGGGCGTTTCGGGATGGTCGCGGAGTTCGCAGGCAGCCATCAGCAGGATGCCGCGCTCGATCGGCGAGACTTCGGCCCAGGGACGCGCGACATGCGGTCCCAGCAGCGCCTCCAGCGCCGCCCGCGAATCGAGTACGCCCCCGAGCAGCGCGTCGTAAAGCTCGCGATGCGCTTTGTCGAAGCCGGCGACCGATTCGGCCTGCACGATGATCGCCGCGGCATCCTGGCCGCCCACGAGATGCTGGTAGAGCCCCTGGACGACGAATTCGCGTGCGCGGTGGCGGGGCGAGGCGGGTTTCTTCTGCGGCGGGACGGCGTTCACTTCACGGCCTTCAGCAGGTTGGCCATTTCGACGGCGCACTGGGCGGCCTCGGCCCCTTTCTGGATCATGCGGACTTCCGCCTGCGCATCGTTCTCGACCGTCAGCACGGCGTTGGCGATGGGAATGCCGGTATTGAGCTGCACGTCGGTGACGCCGCGCGCCGATTCGTTCGAGACCACCTCGAAATGGTAGGTCTCGCCGCGGATCACGCAGCCCAGCGCGACGAGCGCATCGTATTTGCCCGACTGCGCCATGGTCTGCAGCGTCAGAGGGATTTCCAGTGCGCCGGGTACCGTGGCGAGCGTGATGTCGCCCACGCCCAGCCGCCCCAGCTCGTGGCAGCAGCCGGACAGCAGGCCCTCGCCGACCTCCTTGTTGAATCGTGCCATCACGATGCCGACGCGCAGGCCCGCGCCGGCCAGGTTCGGCTCGATTTCGCGGTGTTCGGCGCAATGCCCGGTGTGGACCGGCGCGGACTGGTTCGGAGTGAAGCTCATGAGGACACTCCTTCCGGAGAGAGGTAGCCGCAGACTTCGAGGCCGAAGCCTGCCATGCTCGGCATCTTGCGCGGGCTGGCGAGCAGCCGCATCCTGCCGACGCCGAGCTCGCGCAGGATCTGCGCGCCGATGCCGTAGAGGCGCGGGTCCCACTTCTGCGCGGGACGCGCCTCGTCGGCATTCAATGCGGCCAGCAGGTCGCCACCCGACTCGTCGCGATGCAGCAGCACGACGACGCCCTTGCCCGCTTGCGCGATCGCCGCCATCGCCTGGTCGACGCTGAAGGTGTGGCGGCGGCTCTTGCAGTCGAGGAAATCGAGCACCGAAACCGGTTCGTGTACGCGCACGAGGGTTTCGGCGTCAGGCCTGATCTCGCCCTGGGTCAGGGTCAGGTGCACGTCGCCGCAGGTCTGGTCGCGGAAGGCCCGCAGGCGGAAGCTGCCGTGCGCGCAGATCACTTCCTTGTCGGCCACGCATTCGACCAGTTTCTCGTTTTCCGAGCGGTACTGGATCAAGTCGCGGATGGTGCCGATCTTCAGGCCGTGCTCCCGGGCGAACTCGAGCAGGTCCGGCAGGCGCGCCATCGTGCCGTCGTCCTTGAGGATCTCGCAAATCACCGCGGCCGGCTCGCAGCCCGCCATCTGGGCGAAGTCACAGCCCGCTTCCGTGTGCCCTGCCCTGACCAGCACGCCGCCGTTCTGGGCCATCAGTGGAAAGATGTGGCCGGGCTGGACGATGTCGGCGGGCTTCGCGTTCTTGGCGACCGCCGCCTGCACGGTGCGCGCGCGGTCGTGCGCCGAGATGCCGGTCGTGACCCCCTCGGCGGCCTCGATCGACATGGTGAAGGCGGTGCCGTGCGGCGTCTTGTTGTCGCGCACCATCAGGGGCAGGTCGAGCTGCCGGCAGCGTGCCTCGGTCAGCGTCAGGCAGATCAGGCCGCGGCCGAATTTCGCCATGAAGTTGATCGCTTCCGGCGTGACGTGCTCGGCGGCGAGGACGAGGTCGCCCTCGTTCTCGCGGTCTTCCTCGTCGACGAGGATGACCATCTTGCCGGCGCGCATGTCGGCGACGATGTCTAGTACGGGGCTGATGCTCACGATGGGGCTCCGGGGCTGGGCGCAGGGAAAGGCGCGCATTTTACGCCCGCCGCGGGCGATTCCTGCCGTCCACGACGACGGTACCGCACTTCCGTCATGGCGCTCCGGTTGCCCCAACTTGGCGCAGTTGGGAAGCAGCCGTGCCTGCGCTTGGTGCGTCGGCGGTGTTTGCCATGGATTGCAAAACCGTGCGGCGGAAACAGTTTGTCCAGCAAAGTCAGCAGCTTGAGCATGCTGGCACGATGGCTGCAGTAGGCATGGCAGGACTTCAACTCAAGGGAGATCACCATGTCGTTGCACGATCCGTTCGATCCTCATCATTCCCTCACGCGTTGCAGTTGCGGCCACCATGGTTCGCAGGCTGAACACGATGCCGCACTGGCGCAAGATGATGTCGAGGCGCTGAACCGTCGCGTCGTCCAGGGCGCCGTGATGCGCGCCCTCTTCCCGCAGGATGCCGAGCGCCGCCGCTTTCTTTCGGTGGTCGGTGCGTCGACCGCCTGGGCGGCGATCTCCTCGCTGGTGCCCTTCGGCGCACTCGAGGCGATGGCGCAGGAAAAAGGCAGCCTCGAGAAGAAGGAACTCAAGATCGGCTTCATCCCGATCACCTGCGCCAGTCCGCTGATCATGGCCGACCCGCTCGGCTTCTACAAGAAGCAGGGCCTCGATGTCTCGGTCATCAAGACCGCCGGCTGGGCGCTGATCCGCGACAAGGTCATCAACAAGGAATACGACGCTTCGCACATGCTGGCACCGATGCCCATCGCGATGTCGATGGGGGTCGGTTCAGCACCGACGCCAGTCAATGTGGCGACGATCCAGAACGTCAACGGCCAGGCCATCACGCTGCACGTCAAGCACAAGGACAAACGCGACCCGGCGCAGTGGAAGGGCTTCAAGTTTGCCGTGCCCTTCGAATACTCGATGCACAATTTCCTGCTGCGCTACTACGTGGCCGAGCACGGGCTCGACCCGGACAAGGATATCCAGATCCGCGTCGTGCCGCCGCCCGAGATGGTGGCCAACCTCCGTGCCGGGAACCTCGACGGCTATCTCGGGCCCGATCCCTTCAACCAGCGCGCGGTCTATGACGGCGTCGGCTTCATTCACATCCTCTCGAAGGAAATCTGGGATGGCCACCCCTGCTGCTCGTTCGGCGTGCCGACACAGTTCGTCAAGGAGAATCCCAACACCTTCGCCGCCCTCTATCGCGCGGTGCTGCAGGCGGCGGCGATGGCCAACGATCCGAAGAACCGGCCGATCATGGCCGAGGTGCTGTCGCCGGCCAACTATCTGAACCAGCCGAAGACGGTGATCGAGCAGGTGCTCACCGGCAAGTTCGCCGACGGGCTGGGTGGCGTGCAGACGGTGCCCGACCGGGCCGGCTTCGATCCCTTCCCCTGGTATTCGATGGCCGTCTGGATCATCACGCAGATGAAGCGCTGGGGCTACATCAAGGGCGACGTCAAGTACCGGGACATCGCCGAGCAGGTCTATCTGCTGACGGATGCGCGCAAGCGCATGGCCGAGGTGGGCCTCGCCGCGCCGAAGGACGCCTATCAGAAGTTCAAGGTGATGGGCAAGGAGTTCGATCCGGCCAAGCCCGAAGCCTACGTCGGCAGCTTCGCCATCAGGCGCACGTGAGAGCGGGAGGACGGGACGATGCGCTCCGAAACTTTCAAGGCCGCGCTGATCTCGGCGCTGCTGTTTCTGTTGGCGATCGGCGCGTGGCATCTTGCCACCCTGCCGAAGGAGTCGGTCGCCCTGGCCGGGGCCGATGCCGAGTATGCGGCCCTGATGGGTGCCGGCGCGCAGCAGCCGGGCGGCTTCCCGCCGCCCGTGGAGGTCGGCAGGGCGTTCGTGCATTACCTGTCCGATCCCTTCTACGACCATGGGCCCAATGACAAAGGGATAGCCATCCAGCTGGGTCATTCGCTGGCCCGGGTCGCCCTCGGCTTCCTGCTGGCGATCGTGGCAGCGCTTCCGCTCGGCTTCATCATCGGCATGTCGCCGTTGCTGACGAAGGCGCTCGACCCCTTCATCCAGGTGCTCAAGCCGATCTCGCCGCTGGCGTGGATGCCGTTGGCGCTCTACACGCTGAAGGACTCGAACGTCTCCGGCATCTTCGTCATCTTCATCTGCTCGATCTGGCCGATGCTGATCAATACCGCCTTCGGCGTCGCTTCGGTGCGCCGCGACTGGCTCAACGTCGCGCGCACGCTCGAAGTGAATCCGCTGCGCAAGGCCTTTCTGGTGATCCTGCCGGCCGCCGCGCCGACCATCCTCACCGGCATGCGCATCTCGATGGGCATCGCCTGGCTGGTGATCGTCGCCGCCGAGATGCTGGTCGGCGGCACCGGCATCGGCTACTTCGTCTGGAACGAGTGGAACAACCTCGCGCTGCCCAACGTGATCTTCGCCATCACCATGATCGGCCTGGTCGGGATGGGGCTCGATGCCATCTTCGGCCGCCTGCAGAAGCTGGTCACCTACCGCGAATAAAGGAACTCTCATGAGCCAGCATTTCCTGCAGGTCGAAGGTCTCGCCAAGCGCTATCCCGCGGCGGGCGCGACGGCCAATCCTCCGGTGTTCGAGAACATCCACTTCCATATCGACAAGGGTGAATTCGTCTGCATCATCGGTCATTCCGGCTGCGGCAAGACGACGATCCTCAACGTCATGGCCGGCCTCGAGGAGGCGACGTCGGGCAACGTTTTCATGGATGGTCGCGAGGTGAAGGGGCCGAGCCTCGACCGCGGCGTGGTGTTCCAGAACCATGCGCTGATGCCGTGGATGTCGGTGCTCGGCAACGTCGCCTTCGCGGTGAAATCGAAATGGCCCGGGTGGAGCCGGGACAAGGTCGAGGCGCACTGCACGCAATATCTCGAGATGGTCGGCCTCGGCCAAGCCATTCACAAGAAGCCGGCCGAACTCTCGGGCGGCATGAAGCAGCGTGTCGGCATCGCGCGTGCCTTCGCCATCCAGCCGAAAATGTTGCTGCTCGACGAGCCTTTCGGCGCGCTCGACGCACTGACGCGCGGGACGATCCAGGACGAACTGCTGAAGATCGTCCTGGCGACGCACCAGACCGTGTTCATGATCACGCATGACGTGGACGAGGCCATTTTGCTGGCCGACAAGATCGTGCTGATGAGCAACGGCCCCTACGCACGCATTGCCGAGATCGTCGAGGTGACGATGTCGCGCAACCGCACGCGCGCCGCAATGCACCACGACCCGCAGTACTACCGTACCCGCAACCACCTCGTCGACTTCCTCGTCAACCGCTCCAGGAACTATGCGGGCAGCCAGGCCGACGACGGAGATGCAAGGCATCCTCCCGTCGCACGTCCCGGACTCAAGAGCGACGCCACGGACACCATTGATTACCTGAACAGGAGAGCAGCATGAACCGCAACGATGTCACCGAAATGATTGTCGCCACCAAGATCCAGAAAGGCATCAAATGGGTCGATGTGGCGAAGAAAATAGGCTTGTCCAAGGAATGGGTCACGGCCGGCTGCCTGGGCCAGATGACCTTCGACAAGAAGCAGGCGACCACCATCGGCAAGATCTTCGGCCTGCCGGCCGAGGCCGTGGCGTTGCTGCAGGCCGTGCCCTACAAGGGTTCGCTGCCGACCGCCGTGCCGACCGATCCGCTCATCTACCGCTTCTACGAGCTGATCAGCGTCTACGGCACGACCTTCAAGGAGCTGATCCACGAGGAGTTCGGCGACGGCATCATGTCGGCGATCGATTTCAAGATGGATCTGCAGCGCGAGCCGAACGAAGCGGGCGATCGCGTCAATATCGTCATGAGCGGCAAGTTCCTGCCCTACAAGACGTACTGACCGGCATGCGGCGGGTCGGCATCGCCGTCCCGCCGGCGCCGACTTTTATTGGAAAGGATTGACGAGCCGGCCGATGCCGTCGATGGCGACCTCGACGGTATCGCCCGCCTGCAACGGGCCGGCGCCGACCGAAGTGCCGCAGGCGATCACGTCACCGGGTTCCAGCGTCATGTCGTGCGACAGATGGCTGACGATCTCGGCCGGCGCGAAAAACATGTCGCTGACCGGATAGTTCTGGTGTTCCTCGCCATTGACCCGGGCGCGCACGCGCAGGCCGGCCGGGTCGAGACCGGTGGCGATGACGGGGCCGAAGACGCCGAAGCTGTCGAAGCTCTTGGCGCGCGTCCAGTGCTGGAAGGCCGGGTCGAGGCGCAGCAGGTCGCGCGCGGTCACGTCGTTGACGCAGGTGTAGCCGAAGATCGCCGCCGGGGCGTCCGCGACGCTGGCGGCCGTGGTGCGCCGGCCGATCACGATGCCCAGCTCGGCTTCGAAGACCACCATGCCCGCGTAGCCGGCCGGCCGGCGGATCGTGTCGCCGTGCGCAGCGTAGCAGTTGGCGCCCTTGATGAAATACGGCGGATGCACGGGGCGTTGCAAGCCTTCCTTCGCCGCGCGTTCGTGGAAGTTGTTCCACAGGCCGATCAGCTTGCCCGGACGGCAGGGTGTCAGAACGGACACGGCGTCGAGCGGAAAGCGGCGGTCGGTCGGCTGCGGGTCGGCGAACAGATCGCCCTGCCAGGCGGTGACGGTATCGCCGTCGAGAGTGCCGAAGTGTTCCGCGCCGTCGGCGGCGAAGCGCAGCCAATGTTTAACGGGTGTCGTTGCAGTCATGGTCAGAACTCGAAGCCGAGGTTGAGTGAATCGAAGCGCTGCGCCCCGCCGCCGCCGGCCGCGGTGCGGAATTCCTCGCTGCGATGGACGCGTGTCCAGGAAAAGCGCAGGCGGTCGATACGCACGCTGAGGCCCAGCGACAGGTCGCGCACATGCCGGCGGCGATCCACGGAAGGACCGTCGCGGAACGCCGGGCCGTCGAGGAAAATGTTGTAGGCGACGAGCCGATGGTCGACACCGGCGAACCCATACCAGGCGTTGCCGGTCCGTCCGTCCGCACCCTGTGCCCGGGTACCGTGCAGCATCGCTCCGCCGGGTTCGATCGTGTCCGGCCCGAAACCTTCGAGGTTCTTGCCCAGCCGCAGCATCACTCCGCCGCGCGCCAGCGTCATCACCGTCCCGAGCGTTGCGCCGCCGTGGGCGACGACATCGACATGGTCGCTGCCGAAGCGCCGCTTCTGCAGATAGGAGAGCATGAAGGCCGGTTCGGTTTTTCCCTGGTTGTCCCAGCCGCGCGGCTGGCGGACGCCGACGAAGCGATGCCAGGCCTTCTGCACCGGCTCGCCGAGCGCGGCCGGCCCGACCACGCCGAAATCGAATTCCACGGTGTCGAGGCGGCTGCCGCGCGCCCGCTGCGCCACGCCGCCGAGATAGAGCCAGGCCGCCCAGGGCCGGTCGAAGGGCTGCGGTGCCGCGATCGTGATGTCGCGCGGCGTGTACATGTTCTGGCCGAGGAACAGCCCGACATGGACGTCGGCGCCGTTGTCCGGGTCGATGCTGCGCAGCACTTCGGCCGCCGGCGTCTGCAACAGCTCGAACGGCAGTCCGACGCCGAGCTTGATGCCGTTGGTGTAGTAGCGATCGGTGCGCGCCAGCATGTCGTTCTCGACGAACAGCTGCACCTCGCTGTCGGCGGGTGGCGCGGCGAACGGCAGGCCGGCCGCAGCAGCGGGCATGGCGAGACAGGCGAGCAGGAAGGCGAAGGCGAGGCGGGACATCATTCGGTCGGGCTGGCCGCGCGACCGACAAAAGTCGGTGCCGGCGGGACGGCGTAGCGCATGCGTTACCTCAGGCCGCCCGGCTTTTCTCGATCAGGTCGTAGGCGACCTGGATTTCCTTGGCCTTTTCCGTCGCCATGGCGATCATGTCGTCCGGCAGGCCCTGCCCGATCAGCTTGTCGGGGTGGTACTGGCTGATCAGCTTGCGGTAAGCCCGCTTGACTTCCTGGTCCGAGCTTTCCTTCGTGACGCCGAGTGCCTTGTACGCATCATCCAGGGCCGCCGCCTTGTTTGCGGAACCGCCGGCAAAATGGGACTGGTTGAGCACCATATCCACCAGTCTTCTGAAGGCGGCCTGGTCGTAACCCAGGCATGAAGCCATTTCTGCGAGGAGCGCCTCTTCTGCGGAATGGAGTTGCTCATCCGCCAGAGCAAAGGTGATCAGATAGACGAGGAGGATTTCCCTCAAGCTGCGGGTATGGCCGCAAACGGACATGAAGCGGGAACAGGTTTGCGCGAGATCGGTGGCCGGATCGACGCCTCGCTTGAACAAGGCGATGGCCTGCGCGCGGTGCGCCTCGGTCATGCCGAGGTTGCGCATCAATGCCTCGGCATGCGCGATCTCGGCTTCCGAGACGCGCCCGTCCGCCTTCGCCAGCCGTCCCATGGCGATGAACAGGGTTTCGAGAAAGACCGCCTGCCGCAACGCATTCCCGAGCGGATTGATGCCGCCCGAGCCGTAGTCGCGCATCCGGTCGATGACCCATCCGACGACAAAACCCAACAGGCCGCCAAGGAAACCCAGAAAGTAGAAGCCGGCAATCGAGCCGATCAGCTTGAACATGGGTTTTGCTTCAAGTCACTCTTCGGTGCTATCCACCAGCGTATTCATCGCTTCGGCGATGACTTCCATCGTCGTCGTGATTTCCTCGAGGTCCGTGACGAAGGCCTGGCGGTCTTCCGATCCCTCTGCCGTCTGCTCGATCTCCTCTTCGATGCACTGGCCGGTGAATTCCAGTGCGTCGGCGATCACTTCCAGCTGTTCCAGCGTCAGGGGGACGTTGATCATTTCATTCATGGTCGTGCTCCTTGGTCATATCGATTGCGCAGGTATTCGATGATTTTTCCCGACTCGTAGAGCCATTGTTCCGTACCGCCAGCTTCCTGAATCCTCAGGCAGGGTACCTTGATTTCTCCGCCTCCCCGCAGGAGGTCGTCGCGGTGCCCGCCTTCGTGTTGGGCATCCCTCAACTGAATCGGGAGGGACAGGCGACGCATCTCCTGCCGGACCTTGATGCAGAACGGGCAGGTCTTGAACTGGTACAGGCTCAGGTTCCGGCATTCCCGGTCGACGGCCTGCTGGGCTTCCGGGGTACGCACGATTCCCCTGGGCCGGGTCAGCATTTCCCAGAGCAGCATGAAGGGCCCGAGGATCACTCGCAGGGCCTTGAAAAACAGCCTGATCATCGCTTGTCCGCCGCGCCTAGACGTCGATCCCGACGACGTCTTCCGCCTCGAATTCGTCGGGGATGGTGCCGTCCCCGATGCCCGTCACCATGGCCGCCAGTTCATCGCTCTGCTTGACGAAATATTCCGCACTGACGGGGTCGTAGAAGCGCTGGCCGATGGCCAGATCCCCGAACTTGATGCGTTGGCGGGCAGGTTTGGTGGTCATGAGAGTGCACCCTGTTGATGCGGAGATGAAATGAAAGCGCCTCCTGACCCCAGGAGGCGCGTCGTTGTGGTGGCCCCCCTGGGAGTCGAACCCAGCACCAACGGATTATGAGTCCGCTGCTCTAACCAGGCATGAGCTAGAGGGCCGGAAAATCACTCGCTGCCGTCGAGGAAGCTGCGCAGCTTTTCCGAACGCGAGGGGTGGCGCAGCTTGCGCAGGGCCTTCGCCTCGATCTGGCGGATGCGCTCGCGCGTGACGTCGAACTGCTTGCCGACTTCCTCGAGGGTGTGGTCGGTATTCATCTCGATGCCGAAGCGCATGCGCAACACCTTCGCTTCACGCGGGGTCAGGCTGTCGAGCACTTCCTTGGTCACGCCGCGCAGCGAGGCGAACAGCGCGGCATCGGCTGGCGCGACGGTGCTGGTATCCTCGATGAAATCGCCGAGATGGGAATCGTCGTCGTCGCCGATCGGCGTTTCCATCGAGATCGGCTCCTTGCTGATCTTGAGGATCTTGCGGATTTTGTCCTCGGGCATCTCCATCTTGATCGCCAGCGTCGCGGGATCGGGTTCGCTGCCGGTTTCCTGCAGGATCTGGCGGCTGATGCGGTTCATCTTGTTGATCGTCTCGATCATGTGCACCGGGATGCGGATGGTTCTTGCCTGATCCGCGATTGAACGTGTAATCGCCTGGCGGATCCACCACGTGGCGTAGGTCGAGAACTTGTAGCCGCGGCGGTATTCGAACTTGTCCACCGCCTTCATCAGGCCGATGTTGCCTTCCTGGATCAGGTCGAGGAACTGCAGGCCGCGGTTGGTGTATTTCTTGGCGATCGAGATCACCAGGCGCAGATTGGCCTCGGTCATCTCGCGCTTGGCGCGACGGGCCTTGGCTTCGCCTGTGGACATCTTCTTGTTGATGTCCTTGAGTTCCTTGAGCGGGATGCCGATGCGGTCCTGCAGGTCGATCAGGGCCTGCTGTTCCTCGAGGATCGCCGGCGCGGCGCGCATCAGCATGGCGGCGTAGGGCTTGCCGGACTGCACCTCGTGCTTGAGCCACTCCATGTTGGTCTCGTTGCCCGGGAAGACCTTGATGAAATGCGGACGCGGCATCTTCGCCTTGTCCACGCAGAGATGCAGGATCTTGCGCTCGTGGTTGCGCACCGCTTCGACCATGCCGCGTACCGAGTCGCACAGGCGCTCGATGGCGCGCGCGGTGAAGCGGATGTTCATCAGCTCGTCGGAGATCTGCTTCTGGATGCGCAGATAGCTCTTGTCCTGGGAGCCCTTGCGGGTCAGGGCCGGCATGAGCTTGCCGTAGTGGTTGAAGATCGTGGTGAAGCGCTCGAGGGCTTCTTCCCGCAGCCGCAACAGGGAAGCGGAAACGCGAGCCTCGCCGTCGTCGCTGTCGTCGTCGATATCCTCGTCGGACTCTTCGTCCTCGTCGTCATCGAGATTCGCCTTGGCCTCGATGTCCTCGTCAGGCGCGTCGGGATCGATGAGGCCGTCGACCAGCTCGTCGATGCGCATTTCCTCCTTGGCGACCTTGTCGGCCATCTCGAGGATTTCCATGATCGTGGTCGGACAGGCCGAAATCGCCAGCACCATGTGCTTGAGGCCTTCCTCGATGCGCTTGGCGATCTCGATCTCGCCTTCGCGGGTCAGCAGCTCGACGGTGCCCATTTCGCGCATGTACATGCGCACCGGGTCGGTCGTGCGGCCGAACTCGGAATCGACCGAGTTCAGTGCTTGCTCGGCTTCTTCCTCGGCCTCGTCGGCATCGACCGTCGTGGTGCTCTGCTCGGCCAGCAGGATTTCCTCGGGCGCGGGCGCCTGGTCGAAGACCTGGATGCCCATGTCGTTGAAGGTGCTGATGATCGCCTCGATCTGCTCGGCATCGACCAGGTCGTCCGGCAGATGATCGTTGATCTCGGCATAGGTCAGGTAGCCGCGCTCCTTGCCCAGCGTGATCAGGCTCTTGAGGCGGGAGCGCCGTGCCTCGAGGTCGATGGCCGTCGGCTTGGCCTGCTCGAGCGCGGCCAGCGCCTGCCGTTCCCGTGCCTTCTTGCCCTTGGCCGTCGGTTTGGCCACGACTTCGGCGACGGGCGGCAAGGCGGGTGTTTCGACCTCGGCGACGACGGGAGCGGCGACCTTGGCCGGCCTCGCCGGCTTGGCCTCGACCGGTACGTGCTTATGCACCGCCGGTTTTGCGGTCGCGGCGGCGGCCGGTTTGGCCTTGACCGGCGCCCTGGCCACGGCGGCCGCCTTGGCGACCGTCTTCACGGCAGGTTTCGCCGCGGGTTTGGGCGCGGCTGCCTTCTTCGGCGCAGCGGGTTTGGCGGCGGGTTTGCGGGGGCTCGAAGTGTTCTTGGCCGGCTTGGCGGTGGGCTTGGACATGGACTCGACTCGAATCGCGGCGAAACTTGCAATTATAGATGAAATATCAAGCCTTTTCAGGCCCCTGTCAGGCCCTTTTCCGGGCGAGCAGGCTGGCGAGGGTCTGGCGTTCCTCGGCGGACAGGATGCCGGCACGTGCCCGGGCGGTCAGCTCGTCGATGCGCCGCCGCAGCGCCTGGGCCTGCAGCCGTTCGATCGCATCGGTGAAGACCGCTTCCTGCTCGCCTTCGTCTCCGGCATCCGTTTCGATCTGTTTCGCCAGCGAGACGATCAATTCCTCGTGTGGGCTGTCGCGGAAGTGTTCGAGCAGCAGGCCGAGGTTGCCGGTCGGCAGGACGGCACGTTCGACGGCATCGGCCACGGCGGCGAGCGCCGCGCCTTCCGCGGTTTCCATCGAAATCAGGTCGAGCGGCAGGCGTGCGGCCCGCTCGGGGCGGCGCAGCACGGTCGCGAGCAGGGTGCGCTCGATGGCTCGGGGTGCCGGGCGCAATTGCGCCGCGATAGGCGCGGCGCGCGAGCGGGCGAGCGGCTTCAGGCCGCACTGGGCCTCCAGCTCCGCCTGTGCCAGCTGTGCGCGGCGGGCAATTTCCTTGGTCAGCTGCACGCGCAGGACGGGTGCGGCGATCTTCTGCAGGAGCGGTTTGACTTCATGGACCAGCTTGGCCCGCCCCTCGGCGGAGTGAACGTCGATCTGGTTTCTTCGTATCACCTCGCGAACCAGAAAATCGCTCAACTTCGTGGCGCTGGCCACCTCCTTCAGGAAGGCGGCCGTGCCATGGGCGCGGATGAATTCGTCCGGGTCTTGGTCGCCCTGCATCTGCAGAATCTCGACGCTCTTGCCGTCGACCAGATGTTCCAGGCTGTTTTCCATGGCGCGCCATGCCGCGCGGTCTCCCGCACTGTCCCGGTCGAAGCAGAAGATCACCCGGCCGGCCAGTTTCAGCAGCCTCTGGACGTTAACACCCGTGGCGGCGGTGCCGAGGGTGGCCACGACGTTCTCGACGCCCAGCTGGGCGAGTCCGACGACGTCCATGTAGCCCTCGACGACGATGACCGTGTCGCTTTCGTTGATCGCCTTGCGGGCCTGCGGCAGGCCGTAGAGCTCATGCCCCTTCTGGAACAGCGGCGTTTCGGGAGAGTTGAGGTATTTCGGTTCGCCCTGGCCGAGCACGCGGCCGCCGAAGCCGATGACGTTGCCGCGCGGGTCGAGGATGGGGAACATGATGCGGTCGCGGAAGCGGTCGTAGCGCCGGCCCTGCTCGTTCTCGATCACCAGGCCGCATTCGACCATGGCCGGGTCGGCATAGTCGCCATCCACGAAGACGCGCTGCAGTCCCTGCCAGTCGTCCGGGGCGTAGCCGAGGCCGTACCGGGCGGCGATCTCGCCGGTCAGGCCGCGCCCTTTCAGGTAATCGATGGCCTGCGGCGACGCCTTGAGCTGGTCCTTGTAGAAGCGTGCCGCGCGCGCCATGCGCTCGGTGAGCGGCTGCTGGCGCACGCGTTCCTGGGAGCGGGTACTGACTTCGCGCGGCACCGGCAGGCCCAGGTGGCCCGCGAGGTCTTCCACCGCCTCGACGAAGCCGAGGCCGCTGTACTGCATGACGAAGCCGATGGCGCTGCCGTGCGCCCCGCAGCCGAAGCAGTGGTAGAACTGCTTGGACGGGCTGACGGTGAAGGACGGCGTCTTCTCGGAATGGAACGGGCAGCAGGCCTGGTAATTGGCGCCCGCCTTCTTGAGCGTGACGTAGCGCTCGACCACATCGACGATGTCGACGCGGGACAGCAGTTCCTGGATGAAGGACTCGGGGATCACCGAGCGATTATGCGCCGGCGAGCTTTGCCTTCACCAGCTTGGATACTTCGCCCATGTCGGCGCGGCCGGCGATCTGCGGCTTGACCAGCGCCATCACCTTGCCCATGTCGGCCGGTGCCGTGGCGCCGGAATCGGCGACGGCCTGGGCGACGATGGCGGCGATCTCGTCGGCGCCCATCGCCTGCGGCATGTAGACGGACAGCACCTCGACCTCGGCCTTCTCGGCGTCGGCGAGATCCTGGCGCTTGGCCGCTTCGTACTGGGTGATGGAGTCCTTGCGCTGTTTCAGCATCTTCTCGATGACGGCGATCACGCCGGCGTCGTCGAGCTCGATGCGCTCATCGACCTCGCGCTGCTTGATCGCCGCGAGCAGCAGGCGGATCGCGCCGAGGCGGGCGGTTTCCTTCGCCTTCATGGCGGACTTCATGTCGTCGGTGATGCGGGCTTTCAGGCTCATCGGAAACTCCTGCAGCGGATTGGAAACACAAAAACCGCCCCCCTTGCGGTCGGGGCGGTCATGTCGAAACCTGTGTAATGCGGCTTAGTAGAGCTTGGGCGGCAGCAGCTGGCTGCGGATGCGCTTGTGATGGCGCTTCACGGCAGCGGCCAGCTTGCGCTTGCGCTCGGAGGTGGGCTTCTCGTAGAACTCGCGCGAACGCAGTTCGGTGAGCGTGCCAGCCTTTTCGATGGTGCGCTTGAAGCGACGAATGGCGACCTCGAAAGGCTCGTTTTCCTTGACGCGAATACCGGGCATGCGAATTTCCTGGACGGTTGGTTGTAACGGAAAGGCGCGCATTCTAGTCATTTCCGCTCGGATGTCAAAGTAAAATTTGCCCCATGATCGTGCTCGGCATCGAATCCTCCTGCGACGAAACCGGCGTCGCCCTCTACGACAGCGGGCGCGGCCTGCTCGCCCACGCGGTGCATTCGCAGGTAGCGATGCACGAGGACTACGGCGGCGTGGTGCCGGAACTCGCCTCGCGCGACCACATCCGGCGACTGGTGCCGCTGCTCGATCAGGTGCTGCAGCAGGCCGGCATCGACAAGCGCCAGCTCGATGCCGTCGCCTATACCGCCGGCCCCGGGCTGGCGGGTGCACTGCTCGTCGGTGCGAGCTTCGCGGAAGGGTTCGCGCTGTCGCTCGGCATCCCCGCCCTGCCGGTCCATCATCTCGAGGGCCACCTGCTCTCGCCGCTGCTGTCGAAAGACCCCGCGACATTTCCCTTTATCGCGCTGCTCGTTTCCGGCGGACACACGCAGATCATGAGTGTGGAGAAAGTGGGCGCTTACGAGCTCATGGGTGAGTCGCTCGACGATGCGGTCGGCGAGGCCTTCGACAAGACCGCCCAGCTGCTCGGCCTCGGCTATCCCGGCGGGCCTGCGCTCGCCCGGCTGGCGGAACAAGGCACGCCGGGCAGGTTCAAGCTGCCGCGGCCGATGCTGAATTCCGGCGACTTCATGTTCAGCTTCTCCGGCCTCAAGACGGCGGTGCTGACCGCTGCGCGCGAGCGCCCGCTGAACGAACGGGACAAGGCGGACCTCGCCGCCGAATTCCAGGAAGCCGCGACCGAGGTGCTCACGACCAAGGCGCTCGCGGCGTGCCGCCAGCGGCGGCTTTCTACCTTGGTGGTTGCCGGCGGCGTCGGCGCGAACCGGCGATTGCGCGAGCGGCTCGACCGGGATGCCGCACGGGCGGGCATCCGGGTCTGCTATCCAGAAATGGAACTGTGCACCGACAACGGCGCGATGATCGCCTTCGCCGGCATGCAGCGGCTGATGGCCGGGACGAAGCCGGAAAAAGCCTGCGGGGCCTTTGCGGTGCGGCCGCGCTGGCCGCTGGCGACCGCCTAGCTTTTCTTCTTGCTTCCGATCCGGCCTTCGGCGCCCTCGACGAGGCGCACGATGTTGGCCTTGTGACGCACGATCAGCAGCAGGCACATGACGGCGACGACGATGGAAATGGCGCCGATACCGTGCCAGGCCAGAGCAAGGGTCGGGGCTACGCAGGCGGCGACCAGCGCGGCAAGCGAGGAATAGCGCGTCACGACGGCCGTCGCCAGCCAGGTGAGCGCGGCCCCGAAGGCGAGCATGCCGTCCAGGCCGATCAGCACGCCGATCGCGGTGGCGACGCCCTTGCCGCCCTTGAATTTCAGGAAGACCGGAAACAGGTGGCCGAGAAAGGCGGCGAGGCCCGCGAAAACAGTCGCCGTCTCGCCAGCGCCGACTTTTGCGACGATGGCCATCGCCAGCCAGCCCTTGGCCGCATCGCCGAGCAGGGTGAGTACCGCCGCGGCCTTGTTGCCGGTGCGCAGCACGTTGGTCGCGCCGGGATTGCCCGAGCCGAAGCTGCGCGGGTCGGCCAGGCCGAAGGCCTTCGAGACGATCACCGCGAACGGCAGCGAGCCGATCAGGTAGCCCAACGTCAAATAGGCTAGGTAAAAGGGCAGGGTTTCCATAGAATCGGCCGCATTCTAATTGAGACGGCCACATGGACTTCATCTTCATCGAGGACATGCGCGTCGAGGCGCACGTCGGCATCTACGACCGTGAGCGCGCCGCGCCGCAGACGCTCGAACTGTCACTGACCTTCGGCGTACCCGACGAGGCCGCGCAGGACGACGACATCGCCAAGACCATCGACTACGCGGTTGTGATCGCGCGCATCCGCGCCGAACTGGCACAGCGACACTTCAACCTGCTCGAGACGCTTGGCGAATACGTGATCGGCCTGCTGCTTGGCGAATTCCGCGCGCCGTGGGTCAAGGTGTCGATCGCCAAGGTCGGCATCGCCAAGGGCGTGAAGCGCGTCGGCGTGCAGATCGAGCGGGCCCGCGGCTAGAAAAGTCGGCGCCGGCGGGACGGCGCCGTCAGTCTTTCAGGGCGCACTCCACGACTTTCGGCGCCAGCACGCGCAGGATGTCGTGCGGGTGCACGCCGACCAGATAGCCGCGCTGACCGCCGTTGATGTAGATCAGCGGCAGGTCGAGGATGCTCTTCTCCATGCAGACCGGCAGCTTCTTTTTCGTGCCGAAGGGCGAGCAGCCGCCGACGAGGTAGCCGGTGTGGCGGTGGGCATCGTCGGGCGTGCAGGGCGAAACCTTCTTGACGCCGAGCTGGCGTGCGAGTTCCTTGGTCGACACCTTGCGGTCGCCGTGCATCAGGACGACGAGCGGTTTCTTCGCCTCGTCTTCCATGAGCAGCGTCTTCACCACGGCGTGCTCGGCGACGTTGAGTTCGCGGGCCGACACTTTCGTGCCGCCGTGTTCCTCGTAGGCGTAGAGGTGGTTGGAGTGGGCGATGCGGTGCTGTTCCAGGAATTTCGTCGCCGGCGTTTCGGGGGGTCTGTCGTCGTGTCTCATGATCAACCTCGTGGATGGTGCGCCGTGTGCAGTTCCTTCAGGCGTGCGCGTGCCACATGAGTATAGATCTGCGTCGTCGAGATGTCGGCGTGGCCGAGCAGCAGCTGGACCACGCGCAGGTCGGCGCCGTGGTTGAGCAGGTGGGTGGCGAAGGCGTGGCGCATCACATGCGGCGAGATGCGCTCGCGCGGGATGCCGGCGGCGACCGCATGTTTCTTGATCAGCGTCCAGGCCATCTGGCGCGTCATGCCTGCACTGTCCGCGTTGGCCTTGCGGCCGGTGACGAAAACGAAGTCGGAGTTCCTGCCCTTGAGCAGTGCCGGCCTGCCCTCCTCCAGCCAGCGCTGCAGCCAGTCGGCGGCGACTTCGCCGAGGGGAACGAGCCGCTCCTTGCCGCCCTTGCCGAAGGTGCGCACCACGCGGTCGCCGAGGCTGATGTTGAATTGCTTCAGGCCGACCAGTTCCGATACGCGCAGGCCGGTGGCGTAAAGCGTTTCGAGCAGCGCGCGGTCGCGCAGGCCGAGCGGCGTGGCGACATCGGGCGCGGCGAGGAGGTCCTCGACGTTCTTTTCCGACAGCGTCTTGGGGAAGCGCTCGGCGGCGACCGGCGGCTGGATGTTGAGCAGCGGATCGGTCGTGATGCGGCCCTGTTCGATCAGCCAGCGGTAGAAGCGGCGCAGCGAGGCCTGGAAGCGGCGCAGCGTGGTCGGGCGCACCTTTTCCCGGCGCTGATGCAGGTGGGCGAGCCAGGCGTCGATGTCGGCCTCGCCGGCATCGGGCAGGGCGACACGGCGCTGTTCCAGCCAGCCGGCGAACAGGCTCAGATCGGAGCGGTAGGCGGCCAGCGTATTTTTCGCCAGCCCGTCGGCGAGCCAGAGCGCATCGACGAATTCGTCGATCAGTTCAGTATCGGACACCTTCATGCGCGAGCAGCCAGCGCTTCACATCGAGCAGGAAGCCGCCGCGCTGGCGGGCGAAGCCGCCCAGTCCCTGATTGGCCGCCACCACGCGGTGACAAGGCACGACCAAGGGATACGGGTTGGCGCCGCAGGCGTTGCCGACCGCGCGCGGTCCGCTGTGCATCGCCGCCGCGAGTTCGCCGTAGGTGCGCGTTGCGCCGGGGCCGATGGCGGCAATGCCGTCCCAGACGCGCCGCTGGAAGGCGGTGCCCGCCGGCGCAAGCGGCAGCGAGAAGCCGCATGCCGGATCCTTCAGGTAGGCGCGCAACTGACGCACCGCCTCCTTGGCCAGCAGCGATTGCGGCTTGATTTCTGCGCAGGGTTCGAGGTAGACGATTTCGGTGATCTCGTCGCTCGTGCAACGAATACCCAACGCAAAAGTCGGCGTCGGCAGGACGGCGGCAAAATCCTTCAACTGCGCACCTCGCCGTTGCCGAAGACGATCCACTTCTGCGAGGTCAGGCCTTCGAGGCCGACCGGGCCGCGCGCGTGGAACTTGTCGGTCGAGATGCCGATCTCGGCACCGAGGCCGTATTCGAAGCCGTCGGCGAAGCGCGTCGAGGCATTCACCATTACGCTCGACGAATCCACCTCGCGCAGGAAACGCAGTGCCCGCGTGTAGTCCTCGGTGACGATGGTTTCGGTGTGTGCCGACGAATAGTGGTTGATGTGGGCGATGGCCGCATCGACATCATCCACCACCTTGCAGGAGATGATCGCCGCTAGATACTCGGTGTAATAGTCCTCCTCCGTCGCGGCCTTGGCCTGCGGCACGAGTTTCTGCGTCTCGGGGCAGCCGCGGATCTCGACGCCGCGTGCGACGAGCATCTGCGCGAGGATCGGCAGCAGCGACTCGGCGACGGGACGCGCGACCAGCAGCGATTCGGCGGTGTTGCAGGTGCCGAGGCGCTGGGTCTTGGCGTTTTCGAGGATCTTCAGCGCCTTGGCCGGATCGGCGGAAACGTCGATGTAGACGTGGCAATTCCCGTCGAGATGCTTGATGACGGGCACGCGCGCCTCTTTCGAGATGCGCTCGATCAGCCCCTTGCCACCGCGCGGCACGATCACGTCCACGTATTCGGGCATGGCGACGAGATGGCCGACGGCGGCGCGATCGGTGGTCTCGACCACCTGCACCGCGGTTTCCGGCAGGCCGGCGGCCTTGAGGCCGGCGCGCACACAGGCGGCGATGGCCTGGTTGCAGCGGATCGCCTCCTTGCCGCCGCGCAGGATCGCGGCGTTGCCCGACTTCAGGCAGAGCGCGGCGGCGTCCGCCGTGACGTTCGGGCGCGCCTCGTAGATGATGCCGACGACGCCGAGCGGGACGCGCATCCTGCCGACTTGGATGCCGGTGGGGCGGTATTTCATGTCGGAAATCTCGCCGATCGGATCGGGCAGGGTCGCGACCTGCTCGAGGCCCTGCGCCATCGCCTCGATGCTTTTCGCCGTGATGGTCAGGCGGTCGAGCATGGCGGGTTCGAGGCCGTTGGCCTTCGCTTCCGCCACGTCCTCGGCATTGGCGGCGAGCAGTTCGGCGCTGCGGGCGCGGATGTCGGCGGCCATCGCCAGCAGGGCGGCGTTCTTCGCGGCGGTGCTGGCCTTGGCCATTTCACGCGAGGCGGCCCGGGCGGCGGTGCCGAGTGTTTCCATGTAGTGCTTCACGTCCATGATCAAGTCCTGGTCAGTCGTAACGCGAGTTGCAGGAATTCGTCCCAGAGATCTCCAGCGACGAGGCCCTTGATGATGCGGTCGATTCGGGACGCATGCAAGAGGGCGGCACGGTGCAGGCGCTGGCGGGCCTCGTTGGCGAGCACCCACAGGACCAGCGGCGGCGCGGCGTTCTCGGCCTGCAGGCCTTCGAGCGTGCGGACGCAGCGGGCCGCATCGCGTGCCTGCAGGGCGCCCTTCAGGTCGTCGATGTCGTAGCGCGCGACGTTGAGCACGGCGGCGGAGACCTGTGCCAGCGTCAGCGGGCCCGGCGGATGGAGCAGGCCGAGCTTCTGGATCTCCTGATGCGCGGCCAGCAGGTTGCCCTCGACGTGCAGCGCGATGAATTCCAGCGCATCCGCAGCGGCCGTCTGTCCCTGTGCGGCGAGGCGTCGGCCGATCCACTGCGGCAACTGGGCGATCGGCGGGGCGTTGCATTCGATGGCGACGCCGG
>JAVEWF010000050.1:0-16556 GCA_034004665.1 Rhodocyclaceae bacterium
CGTCTCCGCACCGCGGACGAGGCGCTCGCCTGGCGTCTGTGAAAAAGTCGGCGCTGGCGGGACGGCGAAAAACTCAGGTTTCTGCGGCGCACAGGTGCTCGATCACCCGCCGCACCTGCCCCAGCGACTCCTGCAGCACCGCCTCGATGCGTTCGAAGCTGATGGCGCTGGCGGAATCGCCGCGTCCTGCCGCCCAGTTGGCGACGGCGCAGATCGCCGCGTAGGGGGTTTCCAGTTCGCGCGCCAGGCCGGCTTCCGGCATGCCGGTCATGCCGACGATGTCGCAGCCATCGCGCTCCAGCCGGTCGATTTCGGCCGCCGACTCCAGCCGCGGGCCCTGCGTCGCCGCATAGACGGCCGCGCCCGAGGCCTTGATGCCGGCCGCCTCGACGGCGCATAGCAGGCGTTCGCGCAGGGCGCGGTCGTAGGGTTCGGTGAAATCGACATGCACCACCGGCGCCTCGCCACCATCGAAGAAGGTGGCCGGCCGGCCATGGGTGTAATCGACGATCTGGTGCGGCACGACCAGCGCGCCCGGCCCGAGGTCGGCACGGATGCCGCCGACCGAGGCCACCGAGACGATGCCCTCGGCCCCGGCCGCCTTGACCAGCGCCCAGAGATTGGCGCGGTAATTGACGCGATGCGGCGGAATGGTATGGCCATGGCCGTGACGGGCGAGGAAGACCACCTCCTGGCGGCCGATGCGTCCGTAGGTCAGCGTGCCGGAAGGTTCGCCGTAGGGGGTCCGCACCACCTCGTGGCGGGCGATTTCCAGGCAGGCCAGCTGTGTCAGGCCACTGCCACCGATGATTGCCAGCATTTCATCTCCTTTTCGAGTCGCAGCGGGTAAACATGGGGCCTCTGCTAGAATGCGCGCCCTTTTCCCGACCGCGCCCGCGCGCCCATCCCGATGTCCCGTCCCCTGCGCAACATTGCCATTATCGCCCACGTCGACCATGGCAAGACCACTCTCGTCGACCAACTGCTTCGCCAGTCCGGCACCTTCCGCGACAACCAGCAGGTTGCCGAGCGCGTCATGGACTCGAACGACATCGAGAAGGAACGCGGCATCACCATTCTCGCCAAGAACTGCGCGATCGATTTCGAAGGCACCCACATCAACATCGTCGACACCCCGGGCCACGCCGACTTCGGCGGCGAGGTCGAGCGCGTGCTGTCGATGGTGGACGGCGTGCTGCTGCTGGTCGATGCCGTCGAGGGTCCGATGCCGCAGACGCGCTTCGTCACCAAGAAGGCGCTGGCATTGGGACTCAAGCCGATTGTCGTCATCAACAAGATCGACCGTCCCGGTTCACGTCCGGACTGGGTGATCAACCATACCTTCGACCTGTTCGACAAGCTCGGCGCCACCGAGGAGCAGCTCGACTTCCCGGTCGTCTATGCCTCGGCGCTCAACGGCTACGCGATGATGGCTTCGCACACGCCGGGCACCGACATGCGGCCGCTCTACGAGGCGATCCTGCGCCACGTGCCGCCGCCCGACGTCGATTCGGAGGCCCCGCTGCAACTGCAGATCTGCTCCCTCGACTACAACTCCTACGTCGGCCGCATCGGCATCGGCCGCATCAAGAAGGGCCACATCAAGCCCAACCAGCAGGTCACCGTGATGTACGGCGACGAGAACAAGGGCAACGCCAAGGTCGGCCAGGTGCAGGTCTTCAAGGGCCTCGAACGCGAACAGGCCGCCGATGCGGAAGCCGGCGACATCGTGCTCGTTTCCGGCATCGAACAGGTGGGCATCGGCGTCACGCTGTGCGCCGTCGACAACCCGGTCGGCCTGACGCCCATCACGGTGGACGAGCCGACCCTGACGATCAATTTCCAGGTCAACACCTCGCCGCTCGCCGGCAAGGAAGGCAAGTTCGTCACCAGCCGCCAGATCCGCGAACGACTCAACAAGGAACTGCTGTCCAACGTCGCGCTGCGCGTCAAGGACACCGAAAACGCCGACGTGTTCGAGGTCTCCGGCCGCGGCGAACTGCACCTGACCATCCTGCTCGAAAACATGCGCCGCGAAGGCTACGAGATGGCCGTCGGCCGGCCGCGCGTGGTCATCCATGAACTGCCGGACGGCACCAAGCAGGAACCCTACGAGATGCTGACGGTGGACGTCGAGGAAGGCCATCAGGGCGGCGTCATGGAAGAACTCGGCCGCCGCAAGGGCGAGCTGCAGGACATGCAGCCGGACGGTCGCGGTCGTGTGCGCCTCGAATACCGTATTCCGGCGCGCGGCCTGATCGGCTTCCAGGGCGAGTTCCTGACGCTGACGCGCGGCACCGGCCTCGCCAGCCACGTCTTCGACGAATACGGTCCCTGGTCCGGCACCATGGCCGAACGCCGCAACGGCGTACTGGTCTCGGCCGAGGACGGCCCCGCCGTCGCCTACGCCCTGTGGAAGCTGCAGGATCGCGGCCGCATGTTCGTCAACCCCGGGGAGATGCTCTACGAGGGCATGATCATCGGCATCCACAGCCGTGAAAACGACCTGATCGTCAATCCGATCAAGGGCAAGCAGCTCACCAACGTGCGTGCGTCCGGCACCGACGAAGCCGTACGCCTGGTGCCGCCGATCCAGCTGACCCTCGAGTCCGCCGTCGAATTCATCGAGGACGACGAACTGGTCGAGATCACCCCGAAGTCGATCCGCCTGCGCAAGCGCTTCCTCAATCCGCATGAAAGGAAACGCGCCAGCCGCGAGGACGCCGCTGAATAAGCTGCCGCCCGCCCTCAAGCGCTGGCTGTGGCGCATCGCCATCGCCGCAGCCATCCTGTCGCTGATCGGTCTGAGCACGCATCCGACCGTCAGCCCGCTTTTGTGCAAGATCTATGGTTGAAACTTTTACAGGGTTTCGCTAGTCTCACTGCCTGCTTGACCAACCACGGAAAGGAATCGTCGATGCAACCGTTCCAGATCGCCCAACAGGGCACCCTCGGCCACACAGCCCAGCAGAACCGCGTCCTGCGCAACACCTATGCGCTGCTCGCCCTGTCGATGCTGCCCACCGTCGCAGGCGCCCTGCTCGGCATCCAGATGAACTTTTCCTTCTTCGCCGGCAGCCCCTTCATCGGCCTGCTCGTCTTCATGGGCGGCGCCTTTGCGTTCATGTATGGCATCGAGAAGACCAAGAACAGCGGCATGGGCGTCGTCCTGCTGCTCGCCTTCACCTTCTTCATGGGCCTGATGCTGTCGCGCATCCTGCAGGTGGCGCTGGGCTTTGCCAACGGCGGCAGCCTGATCGCCATGGCGGCCGGCGGCACCGGTGCGATCTTCTTCGCCCTGGCCGGCGTCGCCTCGACCTCGAAGCGCGACTTCTCGAATCTGGGCAAATTCCTGTTCGCCGGCGTGATCCTGCTGCTGGTGGCGATGGTGGCCAACATCTTCTTCCAGATTCCCGCACTGGCGCTGACCATCTCGGCGATCGCCGTGGTGATCTTCTCCGCCTACATCCTCTACGACATCAACCGCATCGTGCAGGGCGGCGAGGACAACTACATCTCCGCCACGCTGGCCGTCTATCTCGACGTCTATAACGTGTTCGTCAGCCTGCTGCATCTGCTGATGGCCTTCGCGGGCGAGCGCGACTGAAAGTCGGCGCTCACGGGACGGCAAAACGGCGGCTGCGGCCGCCGTTTTTCATTCCGGTCGTTCGAACAGCGCGATCGACTCGACGTGCGAGGTCTGCGGAAACATGTTGGCGATGCCGGCGGCCGCCAGCCGGTAGCCATGCTCATGCACCAGCACGGCGGCATCGCGCGCCAGTGTCGCCGGGTTGCACGAAACATAGACGATGCGCGCCGGCGCATTTTCTCCCAGTGACTTGACGAGTTCGATCGCCCCTTCGCGCGGCGGATCGATCAGCATCTTGTCGAAACGCCCCCAGGCCGCCAGTTTCTCCGGCGTCACCTCGAACAGGTTGGCGACGTGATATTCGATGCGGGAATCGAGGCCGTTGTGCACAGCGTTCTCCTTCGCCCGCGCCAGCAGCGGCCCACTGCCCTCGACACCGACGACCCGGGCGCCCAGGCGCGCCAGCGGCAGGGTGAAGTTGCCCAGCCCGCAGAACATGTCGGCGACCGACTCGCCGGGCCGGACGTCGAGCAGGCCGAGCGCCCGCCGCACCAGCACGCGGTTGATATCGTGGTTCACCTGCGTGAAATCGGTTGGCCGGAACCGCAGCGTCACGTCGAAATCGGGCAGGCGGTAGGTCGGCCAGCCGCCATCGGCGGGATGAAACAACGCGGCCGTGTCCGGCCCGCCGGTCTGCAGCCAGACCTGCACGCCGTGGCTGTCGGCGAAGGCGCGCAGCTTGTCCTCGTCGTCCGGCATCAGGGGTTCGAGGATGCGGAACACCAGTGCGGTCGGCGTATCGCCGGCCGCCACCTCGATCTGCGGCAGGCGGTCGGGGATCGACAGCGACGCCACCAGTCGCCGCATCTCGGGCAGCAGTGCGGAAATCGGCGCCGGCAGGACGGCGCAGGAATCCATCACGGCCACATAGCTGCTGCGCTTTTCGTGGAAGCCGACCAGCACGCCGCCCTTCTTCGCGACCAGCCGCACCGTCAGGCGCGCACGGCGGCGATAACCCCAGGCCGGGCCGACGATGGGCGGCAAAATCGATTCGGATTTCAGCCGGGCGATATGCCAGAAGGCGTCCTCCAGCACCCGCTGCTTCGCCGCGGCCTGGGCCAGCGGGTCGAGATGCTGCATGCTGCAGCCGCCGCAGACGCCGAAGTGCGGGCAGCGCGGCGTCACGCGCTGGCTCGATGCCTGCAGGATCTCCTGTGCCTGCGCGTTTTCGAACGTGGGCTTGCGGCGGAAACTCGAATAAACGACGCGCTCGCCGGGCAGCGCCCCTTCGATGAAGATCGCCTTGCCCTCGACGTGGGCGACGCCGCGTCCCTCGTGGTCGAGCGATTCGACATCGGCAGTGTTCGTGCGCAGTTTCTTTTCCATGATCACCTCGCTTCGCGCCAGCCGAAACCTTCGGCCTGGCTGGCCACGCCGATCCATTCGGCCGTGCAGCCCAGCGCGCCGGCCAGTGCCGCCCGGGCCAGCGCCGGCGTATTGTTTTCCTCGGACAGGTGGGCGGCGACGACATGCTGGAGGGATTTGCCCCCGATACCCCGCAGCAGACCTGCGGCAGCGTCGTTCTCCAGATGACCGAAGCCGCCGGCGATGCGCTGCTTGAGCGGCGGCGGATAGCGCCCCCGCGCCAGCATCTGCGCATCGTGGTTGCATTCGAGCACGAGCGCCGCGCATTCCGCCAGCATCGCAGCGATGTGCGGCGTGACGGTGCCGGCATCGGTGAGCACGCCCAACCGCTTCGCCCCGTCCGAAAAGACGAACTGCGTCGGCTCGCGCGCATCATGCGGCACCGGATAGGGATGGATTTCGAGATCGCCGATGGCAAAGGCGGCATGGCTGTCGAAGCGCCGCACCGGCACGTCGGCGAACTGGCCCGCGGCAGCGGCGGTGCCGTGGCTGGCATGGACGGTCCAGCCGAAGCGCGCGGCACAGCGGGCCGCGCCGCCCACATGGTCGGCATGTTCGTGCGTCACCAGCACGGCGGTGACGGATTCCGGCGCCACGCCCAGGCGTTCGAGCCGCTTCGCCATTTCCCGCGGGCCGAAGCCACAATCCACCAGCACACTCGTGCGGCCGGACTCGACGAGCAGGGCATTGCCCTTGCTGCCGCTGCCCAGCGAGGCAAATCTGATCACGCCGGCAGGGTCACTTCAATTGTTCGTGCAACAGCCCCAGGATCCTGCGCGCCGTTTCCGAGTTGTCGGCACCGCCCTCGCGGGTCAGGATGCGCACCTTGCTGGCATCGCCCTCGCCGGCCACGTGAATGCGGTATTGCGCTTGCGGATCCACCTTGCCCTTCTCACTCTGGAAGAGATTCATCGGGTTCAGCTTGCTGAGCCAGCCTTTGTCTTCCTTCTTGCGGTTGTCCGCCTCGGGATCGATGTAGCGCACGAAATAGAGTCCCTGCGAGCGGTCGCGATCCTCGACGGTAAAGCCGACCCGGTCGAGCGCCAGCCCGACCCGGCGCCAGGCCCGGTCGAAGGGCTCCATCAGCGCCAGCGTGCCGGCACCGTCGGCCGCGCGGGTCAGTTTGGCTCGCTCCTGCTTCGGCGCGGCGGCGATCATCGTCTTGGCCCGGCTTTCCTCGACACCGAGGCGCACCATCAGGCGGCGCAGCATTTCCGCCTCGAGCTCCGGTTCGGCGGGACGCGGCTGCCAGCGGGTTTCGCTCTTGCCTTCGTCGACATAGACCTCGTACATGCCGCGATGGCTGATGTAGATCTCGGTCGTGCCCGGTTCGGCGCCCTTCTCGATGCGGGTGCGGAACTTGTCGCGCTCGGCCGTCGAATAGAGGCTGTCGAAGACCTTGCCGAGCGTGCCGCGGATGACGTCCTGCGGCAGCTTGGCGCGATCCTCCGCCCAGTCGGTTTCCATCACGCCGGCTTCCGGCGTCTCGACGTTGATGATGAAGCCGAGTTCCTGCCAGAACTCCTTGAGCGCCGGCCACAGCTCGTCCGGCGTGCCGGCGACGACCAGCCAGCGCTGCGAGCCGGCGCGCTCGATGTGCATCTTGTCCACGCTCGGCAACACGGCAGCGGCTGTGGAGGTCGCACCACTGACACGCTCGCCGGCATATTCCGAGTAGGTCGCGGTCCCGCGCGGCGTGACGTCCGGTACCGCATAGCGATCATCGCGCGTCGGCTGGGTCAGGTCGGGCGGCACCTCCAGCGTCGGCAGCTTGCCGGCGGACTTGTAGTCGATCTTTTTCGACTCGGGCAGGATGCCGCCCGAGCAGGCGGCCAGCAATGTGCTGGCGAGGAGCAGGCCTGCCAGCCGCAGGGAGTTCGGTGTTTTCTTCATCGTTCAGACCTGGATGCCGGCCTCGCGCATGGCGCCCTGGACACGGTCGTGGAATTCGGCGGACAGGACCGTGAGGGGCAGACGCAGCCCGTCCGTGATCAGCCCCATGCGGGCACAGGCCCACTTGACGGGAATCGGGTTGGCCTCGCAGAACAGCTGCTTGTGCAGGCCCTGCAGGCGTGCGTTGATATCGCGCGCCCTGACGACATCGCCGCCGAGGGCGGCGGCGATCATCTCGTGCATGAGGCGGGGCGCGACGTTCGCCGTCACCGAGATCACCCCGGCGCCGCCCAGGAGGGTCAGCATCACGCCGGTGGCATCGTCGCCGCTGTAGATGGCGAAGTCGGCGGGGGCCCGCTTGACGAGATCGGCGCCGCGCTCGAGGTTGCCGGTCGCATCCTTGATGCCGACGATGCCCGGCACCTGCGCGAGTCGCAGCGTCGTGTCGTTCGCCATGTCGGCCACGGTGCGGCCCGGCACGTTGTAGAGGATCAGCGGCAGGTCCACCGCCTCGGCGATGGCCTTGAAGTGGCGGTAGAGCCCCTCCTGCGTCGGCTTGTTGTAGTAGGGCACCACCGACAGGTGGGCGGTCGCGCCGACAGCCTGCGCGCACTGCGCGAGTTCGATCGCCTCGCTGGTCGAATTGGCGCCAGTGCCGGCGATCACCGGGATGCGGCCGGCGACGTGTTCGACGGTGGTGCGGATCAGCGCGCAATGCTCGTCCATGTCGACCGTCGGCGACTCGCCGGTCGTGCCGACGACGACGACGCCGTCGGAACCTTCGGCGATATGCCAGTCGAGCAGCCGGCGCAGGCCGGGCAGGTCGAGCGCGCCGTCCTCGAGCATGGGGGTGACGATGGCGGGAAGGGAACCTTGGATCATCGTTGGACTCATCTGGGGCGAAAAGGGGATTCTAAAGGATGGGGCCGGCCATTCCGCCGGGCCCGGATGTAAGGGAAAGTTACAGTTCGGCCAGCGCCTTGATGTGGGCCGCCACGCTGCGGGCCAGCGAGGAAAGCACGTAGCCGCCTTCGAGCATCGAGACGATGCGGCCTTCCGAATACTGCTTCGCGACGGCCAGCAGCTGCTCGGTCACCCAGGCATAGTCCGACTCGACCAGGCCGAGGTTGCCCATGTCGTCCTCCAGGTGGGCATCGAAGCCGGCCGAGATGAAGATCATCTGCGGCTTGAATTCGTGCAGGCGCGGCATCCAGATTTCGCTGACCACCTCGCGGAAGGCGTCGCCGCGCGAGCGTGCCGTCATCGGCACGTTGCACATGTTCGGTGCCGGTTCGTCGTCGCCGCAATAGGGATAGAACGGATGCTGGAAGATGCTGCACATCAGTGTGCGCATGTCCTGCTCGAGGATGTTCTCGGTGCCATTGCCGTGATGCACGTCGAAGTCGATGACCGCGACACGCTCCAGCCCCCAGGCGTCGAGGGCGTGGCGGGCGGCGATCACGATGTTGTTGAAGAAGCAGAAGCCCATCGAGCGCGCGTGTTCGGCATGGTGGCCGGGCGGACGCACCGCGCAGAAGGCCGCCGGCACCTCCTTCTTCATCACCAGGTCGGTCGCCAGCACGCCCGCGCCCGCGGCGCGCAGGGCGGCCTTGAGGGTATGCGGGCACAGGGCGGTATCCGGGTCGAGGTGATGGATGCCCTGCGCCGGCACGCTCGCCGTGATCATGTCGATGTAGCTCTGCGGATGCGCACGGCGCAGATGCTCGTTCCCGGCCAGCGGCGCATCGTGGTAGGACAGATAAATGTCGAGTCCGGCGGCGATCAGCCGGTCCTGGATGGCGCCGAGGCGCTCGGGGCTTTCCGGGTGATACGAGCCCATGTTATGCAGCTGGCAATCGGGATGGGAAATGAAGGCTATCGTCATGGATCTTCGGAGGATCGCGCTTGCGCGCTTACAATCGGGGCCAAAAGCTGCATTATGACCGTTTCGAGGGAATTTTTCTCATGCCCCCGCCCCCCCAGAACACCCTTCAGGCCCGCCTGTCCGCCGTCCATGCCGCGGCCTCGGACATCATCCTCGGCAAGGCGCATGCGATCCGTCTCGCGCTCGCCTGCCTGCTCGCGCGCGGCCACCTGCTCATCGAGGACCTGCCGGGCGTCGGCAAGACCACGCTGGCCCACACGCTCGCCCGCCTGCTCGGCCTCGACTTCCAGCGCATCCAGTTCACCAGCGACATGCTGCCGGCCGACATCCTCGGCATCTCGATCTTCGACCGGGACAACGGCGTGTTCCGCTTCCACCCCGGCCCGGTCTTCAGCCAGGTGGTGCTGGCCGACGAGATCAATCGCGCCACGCCCAAGGCGCAGAGCGCGCTGCTGGAGGCGATGGAAGAGCGGCAGGTGACGGTCGAGGGGGAAACGCGCCCCCTGCCCGATCCCTTCTTCGTCATCGCCACGCAGAACCCGGCCCACCAGATCGGCACCTTTCCGTTGCCGGAATCGCAGCTCGACCGCTTCCTGATGCGCATCGAGCTCGGCTATCCGGACCGTGCCGCCGAGCGCGCCCTGCTCGCCGGCCGCGACCGGCGCGCCCTCCTCGCCGAGGCGGTACCCCTGCTCGGCCCGGAGGAACTCTCGGCCGCCCAGGCGCAGGCAGCAACGATTCACGTCGCCGATCCCCTCCTCGACTACGTGCAGGCACTCGTCGCCCACACACGCACCGCACCGGAATGGCAGACGGGCCTGTCGCCGCGCGCCGGCCTCGGCCTGCTCGCCGCGGCGCGTGCCTGGGCGCTGCTGGCCGGTCGCGATCACGTGCTGCCGGAAGACATCCAGGCCGTCCTTCCCGCCGTCGCCGCCCACCGCCTGCAGGACCACGATGGCGGTGGCCATGGTGAGCGCCGTTCGTCCGGGGAGATCGCACGGACGCTGATCGAGGCGGTCCCGCTGCCCTGACGACGATGAGGCCGTCGATGTGGCGTCGCTGGCGCAATGCGCTGCACGAACGCTTCGTCGCCTGGGCGCTGCGCACGGTGCCGCCCGAACCGGTGCCGGTCGTCCTGACGCAGCGTCGCGTCTACGTCCTGCCGACGCGCGCCGGACTGCTCTACGCGCTCTCGCTCGTCGTCATGCTGATCGGTGCGATCAACTACAACCTCGGCCTCGGCTACCTGCTGGTGTTCCTGCTCACCGGACTGGGGGTGGCGACCATCCTGCACACCTTCCGCAACCTCGCCGGCCTGTCGATCGGCACGGGCGCGGCCGCTCCGGTGTTCGCCGGCGGGACGGCGCGCTTTCCGCTCCGCCTCGCCAATCCGGATCGGCGCGAGCGTCGTCTCGTGCAACTGGGCCTGCCCGGACAGCCGACCATCGCTGCCGACGTTCCGGCCGGCGACAGCGCGCAGGTCCTGCTGCCGCTGCCGGCCGCCCGGCGCGGCTGGCTCGCGATGCCGCGCGCCACCCTCGCAACCGTCTGGCCGCTCGGCCTGGTGCGTGCCTGGAGCTACGCCGCCCCGTCCCTCGCCTGTCTCGTCTATCCGCGCCCGGCGGGCGCCGTCCCGCCGTTGCCGACTTTTGCCGGCCTGCAGGGCGGACGCCTGCCCAGCGACACCGGCGACGAGGACTTCGCCGGCCTGCGCCGCCACCAGCCGAGCGATCCGCCCCATCACGTCGCCTGGAAAACCGCCGCCCGGCAGGGTGCCGATGCGCCGCTGCAGACCAAGCAGTTCGCCGGCACCGCCGCGCAGGCGCTCTGGCTGGACTGGGACATCCTCCCGTCGGGCATGGACACCGAAACCCGCCTCTCGATACTGGCGCGCTGGGTGATCGATGCCGAGGACGCCGGACTGGCCTGGGGCCTGCGCCTGCCCGGCGCGACCCTCGCGCAGGGGCACGGTCCCGACCACGTCCATGCCTGCCTCAAGGCGCTCGCCCTGCATGAAGGCTGATCGTCTGCTCCCTCCGCTTCCTGCGCTGACGCCGGTGCAGACCTGGTGGCTGCTCGCCACGGGCCTCGCGGCCTTCCTGCCGCTGACCCTGCAGGTGCCGGTCTGGCTGTCCGTCGCCGCCGGGGCCGCCTTCGTCTGGCGCGCCGCGCTGGCCTGGGGGCACCAGCCGCTGCCGACGCGCTGGGTGCTGGTCTTCGTCACGCTCGCCGGCACGGCCGGCGTGTTCCTCGAATACCGCACCCTGTTCGGCCAGCGCGCCGGCGTCGCGCTGCTGCTGATCTTCCTCGCCCTCAAGCAGCTGGAAGCGCGCGCGCCGCGCGACGGGCTGGCCATCGTGCTGCTCGCCTACTTCCTGACGCTGACGCAGTTCTTCGAGGACCAGTCGATTCCCGTCGCGGCGACCATGCTCGCCACGCTCGCCGTCGCCACGGCGACGCTCGCCAGCCTGACCGACCCGCGCGACCAGCCGCAGATCCTGCTCGGCCGCGCCGGCCTGCTGCTCGCGCAGGCGCTGCCCTTCATGCTGATCCTCTTCGTCCTGTTCCCGCGCGTGTCCGGGCCGCTGTGGGGCCTGCCCGCCGACGCCTACAGCGGCCTGACGGGACTCTCGGACAACATGTCGCCGGGCACGATCAACAACCTGATCCAATCCGACGCCATCGCCTTCCGCGTCAGGTTCGACGGCCCGGTGCCACCGAAGCGCGACCTGTACTGGCGCGGCCCGGTCCTGACGCGCCTCGACGAACGCACCTGGCGGCCCGGCGAAAAGGCCATCGCGCGCGAGCTGCCCTACCGGCCGCTGGCGGACGGCGCCGTCTTCGCCTACACCGTGACGCTGGAGCCGCACAACCGGCCCTGGCTGTTCGCCCTCGAACTGCCGGTGACGCTGCCGCCCGGCGCTTTCCGCTCCACCGATTTCCAGCTCCATGCGCGCAAGCCGGTGCGCGAACGGCTCCGTTACACGCTGCGCTCGCAGACGGCCGTGGCCCACCCCGGCGAATCGCCGGACACGCTGGCCGCGGCCCGGCAGCTGCCCGCAGGCCTCAACCCGCGCACCCGGGAAGTCGGTGCCGGCTGGACGGCCGACGGCAACAGCGACGCCGCCCGCCTGCAGCGCGCCATCGACTTCATGCGCGAACGCACGCTGGTCTACACCCTGCGGCCGCCGCTGATGGGCCGGGACGTGGCCGACGAGTTCCTGTTCGACCACCGGCGCGGCTTCTGCGAGCACTTCGCCTCCGCCTTCGTCGTGCTGATGCGCGCCGCCGGCGTCCCGGCGCGGGTCGTCACCGGCTACCAGGGCGGCGAGCGCAATCCCGTCGACGACACCTGGGTGATCCGCCAGTCCGACGCGCACGCCTGGGCGGAAGTCTGGCTGGAGGGACGCGGCTGGGTGCGCGTGGACCCGACCGCGACCTCCGCGCCCGCGCGCATCGAGGAAAACCTCGCCGCCGCGGTGCCGGTCGGCGACCCGCTGCCCTTCCTCGCCCGCGGCTACCACTTCCTGCGCGACCTGCGCTACCGCTGGTGGGCGATCAACAACGCGTGGAACCAGTGGGTGCTCGGCTACGATCCGCAACGCCAGCGCGACCTGCTCGAACGGCTCGGCATGAAAAGCCCGGACTGGCAGACGATGACGGCGACGCTGGCGGTGCTGTGCGGCGCCGTGCTGCTCGCGCTGACCGGCTGGATGCTCTGGCGCCGCCCGCATCCCGACCGGGTGCAGCGGCAATGGCTGCGCCTGTCGCGACGGCTCGCGCGCCGCGGTCTCGCACGCCAGACCTGGGAAGGCCCGGCAGACTACGCCGAACGCATCGCCCGGGCGCAACCCGCGAAAGCGGCCGAAATCCGCCGCATCGCGACGCTTTATGCCGGGCTGCGCTACGGTAGGCTGGAAGCCTCAGCCTTCGACGAATTGCGTCGCCGCATCGCGGCCTACCCGCCATGACCCGCATCACCCCTGCCCTGCTGTTCGCCCTTGCCCTGCCCGCCTTGCCGCTGCAGGCGGCCACCTACGCCGAGCGCGACGACGTGCGCGGCTTCATCGCCGACATGGAAGCGCGCCACGGCCTCGACGGCGCTGCGCTGGCGCAACTGTTCGCGCGTACCGAGTCCCTGCCGGCCGTCCTCAAGGCCATCGCCCCGCCGGCCGATCCGCGCGTCAAATCCTGGCAGGCGTATCGCAACCGCTTCATCGAACCGCGCCGCATCAAGGCCGGCATCGACTTCTGGCAACGCCATGCCGGTTCGCTGGCCAAGGCCGAGGCGCTCACCGGCGTGCCGGCCGAGATCATCGTCGCCATCATCGGCATCGAGACCTTCTACGGCCGCCATACCGGCCGCTTCGAGACCTTCGCCGCGCTCGCGACCCTCGCCTTCGACTACCCGCCGCGCGCCCCCCTGTTCCGCCGCGAACTGGAGGCGCTGCTGCTGCTGGCCCGCGATGAAAGCCGCCCCCCGCAGGACTACCGCGGTTCCTACGCCGGCGCGATCGGCCTGCCCCAGTTCCTGCCGTCGAGCATCCGCGCCTATGCCATCGACTTCGACCGCGACGCCCGTGTCGACCTGTCCGGCAGCGCCGAGGATGCGATCGGCAGCGTGGCGAACTTCCTCAGGGAACACGGCTGGGTGGAAGGCGGGCCGATCTCGGTAAAAGTCGGCGTCGACGGGACGGCGGCCGGGAACAAGGCGGGCGGGACGACGCCCGCAGCGCTGATCGAGGAGGGCATCGAGCCGCAGCGCCGGCCGCAGGAGATGGCCTCCTTCGGCGTCGCGATTCCCGCCGATGTCCCCGACGCCCCTGCCGCGCTGATCGACCTCGTCACGCCCGACGCCCCGACCGAATACCGGCTCGGCTACCGCAATTTCTACGTCGTGACGCGCTACAACCGCAGCAGCTTCTACGCCGCGGCGGTCACGGATTTCGCCGCCACGCTGAAAGACCGCTACAGGAGAAACCCATGACCGGACCCGGCCAATCCTTCTGGCAGGAACGCTTCGTCGCGGGCAACCTGCCCTGGGACCGCGGCGGCGCCAATCCGCAGCTCGCCAGTTGGCTCGCCGACGGTCTGCTGGCCCCGGGCGACCGTGTCCTCGTGCCCGGCTGCGGGCAGGGTTGGGAAGTCGTCGAGCTGGCGGCGGCGGGCATGCTCGCCACGGGACTCGACTTCGCCCCGGGCGCGCTGGATCTGTGCCGGAACCATCTCGAACGCAATCGCTGCAACGCCGAACTGATCGAGGCCAACGTGCTGCACTGGCAGCCGGAAGCGCCGGTCGACGCGGTATTCGAGCAGACCTGCCTGTGCGCGCTCTATCCCGACTACTGGACGCGCTACGCGGAACAGCTGCATGGCTGGATCCGGCCCGGCGGCCGGCTGCTGGCGCTGTTCATGCAGGCGCGCAAGGAAGGCGCGGCCGAAGGATTCATCGAGGGGCCGCCCTACCACGGCGACATCCACGCGATGCGCGCGATCTTCCCGGCGACGCTGTGGGACTGGCCGAAGCCGCCCTACCCGCTCGTCCCCCATCACGGCCTGCAGCAGAACGAGCTGGCCGTGGTGCTGACGCGCAAGTAGGGAAATCCGCGCCGTCCCGCCGGCGCCGACTTTTCCGCGACCTCAGATCAGCGCCCGGGCCCCCATGCCGAGCCGCGCCAGGCGCTGGCGCAGGCGCTCGAGGGCCTCCATTTGCAGCTGGCGCACGCGTTCGCGCGTGACGCCCAGTTCCCGGGCCAGGGTTTCGAGCGTGGCGACCTCCTGGTCGCCAATTCCATAGCGCCCCTCGACGACGCGGCGGTGGCGGGGCGACAGCTCATTCACCCAGGCCGCGACATGGCGACTGATCTCTTCCTGTTCCACGACGGTTTCGGGGTCGGTGCCATGCTCGTCGGCCAGCGCATCCGCCACGGTGAGGTCGGAATCGATGTCGAGCGGCGCGTCCAGCGAAGTCGTGCGCTCGTTGAGCGCGAGGATGCGGCGCACCTCGGCGACCGGCTTGTGCAGCAGCGTCGCCACGCTGTCGAGCACCGCTTCATGGCCGGCGCGATCATCGCCGTCCTGCGCCTCGCGACCGATATGGCGCAACGCCTGCAGGATGGCGTTCAGCTCCTTGACCACATGCACCGGCAGGCGGATGGTACGCGACTGGTTCATGATCGCCCGCTCGATGTTCTGGCGGATCCACCAGGTCGCATAGGTCGAGAAACGGAAACCGCGTTCCGGATCGAACTTCTCCAGCGCATGGATGAGGCCGAGGTTGCCCTCCTCGATCAGGTCGTCGAGCGGGACGCCGCGATGCAGGTAATGGCGGGCGATGCTGACGACGAGGCGCAGGTTGGCCTCGATCATGCGCTGGCGGGCCGCGAAGTCGCCGTCCCGCGTCGCGCGCGCCAGCGTCAGCTCCTCGGCCGGCGTCAGCAGCGGCCGCGCACCGATCTCGTTGAGGTAGAGCTGGGTGACGTCGTCGAGGAAACCGTCCGCGCCGGCCGGCGCATGGCCGGACTCGGCCGGGGCGGGACCCTCCGCCTGCTCGTCGGGCTCCTCGCCCCCGCCCTGCGCCCCGTGCGTCATCAGCGGGCGGGCAGGTACTTCAGCGGGTCGACCGGCTTGCCCTGGTGGCGCACCTCGAAATGCAGCTTGGGCTGGTCGGCGTCGGAATTGCCCAGTTCGGCGATCTTCTGGCCGCGCGTCACGGCTTGCTCCTCCTTCACGAGGATGCGGCTGTTGTGGGCGTAGACGGACAGGTAGGCCGGGGTGTGGCGCACGACCACGAAATTGCCCATGCCGCGCAGGCCGCTGCCGACGTAGATGACCTTGCCCGCAGCGGCAGCGAGGACGGGATCGCCGATCTTGCCGGCGATGTCGATGCCCTTGGTGACGCCGGGCGCGCTCCCCTCGTCGAAGGTGGCGATGATCTTGCCGCCGGCCGGCCAGGCCCAGTCGATCTCGCCGGCCGCCGCAGCCGCAGGCGCGGCCGCCACCGGCGGCTTTTCGGCCGGCACGACGGTCGTCGCCACCGATGCCGGCGACTGCACCGCGACAGGCGCCGCCTCGCGGTTTTTCAGCAGGGCGACATTCTCTTCCGAGTAGGGCAGCTTGCCGCCGACCGGTGCGCGCTTGATCCGGTCCGACGCAGAAATCGGCGCTGGCGGGACGGCGGCAGGCGATCCGTCGAGGGCGCGCGCCGTCACCGGCCCGCCGGTCTCGATCGCACGCACTTCGGCGGACCCCGCGGGAGCCGCCGGCGCGGCCTCGGCCGACGCGACGCGCAACTGCTGTCCGACGCGGATGCGGGAAGGATTGTCGATATTGTTCCAGGCCGCCAGCTCGCGATATTCGATGCCGTGGTCGAGGGCGATGCTGTACAGGGTGTCGCCCTTCTTCACCGTGTAGAACTTGCCGGCCGGGGCCGCCGTTGTGGCACGGGGTGCCTCGATGCGGACCGGCGTGCCGCTGTCGGCCACCGGCACCGGGGCGGTGGTAATGCAGCCCGCCAATCCGGTAGCGGCGAGCAGCAGGAGATAGGCGAAGCGCTGGTTCATGCAGTGACTCCCGGTAGCAGCGGCACGAAGCGCACCGCGTCGAAACGACGTTCCTCCCAGCCCTGCGGCGTGCGTTCGACGAGCAGCAGCACCTGCTCGGCCGTGCCGACCGGGATGACGAGGCGCCCGCCCACGGCCAGCTGTTCGCGCAGGGCCTGCGGCACGCCGGCACCGGCGGCCGCGACGATGATCGAATCGAAGG
>JAVEWF010000132.1:0-3499 GCA_034004665.1 Rhodocyclaceae bacterium
CCGCCCATGTGCGAGAAGGTGGCCGTGTCGCGGTCCATCCAGGTCACCATGTAGTGGCAGCCGATGCCGGCCAGCGCGCGCGATCCGGCCGGCACCTTGGTCGAGGTGTTGTGCGGGCAGCCGGGGCAGAACCAGGGCAGGCGGCCGACATGGATGACGGATGCGCCGGCTTTCTCCTTGGCTTCGATCAGCGCGAGGCGTTCGCGGATGCGCGGCGAGGTCACCCAGCGCTCGATGCGCTGCGCAATGACCTTGGCGATCAAGGCCGGCGTCAGTTCGCCGCGCGCTGGCAGCAGCCAGTCGCCGTGCGGCAGGGCCCATTCGCCCTTCTCGTCGAACTTGCCGATCACGCGCGGACGCACGTCCTCGCGCCAGTTGTAGAGTTCTTCCTTGAGCTGGTATTCGATGAGCTGACGTTTTTCTTCGACGACGAGGATTTCGTCGAGCCCCTCGGCGAAGCGGCGCACGCCGTCGGCTTCGAGCGGCCAGACCATCGCCACCTTGTAGAGGCGGATGCCGATCTCGGCGGCCAGCGCGTCATCGATGCCGAGATCGTCGAAAGCCTGACGTACGTCGAGATAGCTCTTGCCGGCGGCGATGATGCCGAGCTTCGGATTGGGCGAATCGATGACGACGCGGTTCAACTGGTTGGCGCGGCAGTAGGCGAGCGCGGCGTAGAGCTTGTGGTCGAGCAGGCGCGCCTCCTGCACGAGGCGGTCATCGGGCCAGCGGATGTTGAGGCCATCCACGGGCAGTTCGTAGTCGGTCGGCAGGACGATGTGCAGCCGTTCGGGCTCAAGGTCGATGCTGGCCGAGGATTCGATGGTGTCGGCCACCGCCTTGAAGCCGACCCAGCAGCCCGAATAGCGGCTCATCGCCCAGCCGTGCAGGCCGAGGTCGAGGTAGTCCTGCACGCCGGAGGGCGCGAGCACGGGAATCATCGCCGCCTTGAAGGCGTGTTCCGACTGGTGCGCGACGGTGGAGGAGCGCGCGGCGTGGTCGTCGCCGGCGATCGCCAGCACGCCGCCGAACCTTGACGTGCCGGCGGAGTTGGCGTGCTTGAAGACGTCGCCGCAGCGGTCGACGCCCGGCCCCTTGCCATACCAGAGGCCGAATACCCCCTGAACCTTCGCGTCGGGGAACAGATTCACCTGCTGCGTGCCCCACAACGCGGTGGCGGCGAGATCCTCGTTCACACCAGGCTGGAAGACGACGTGGTGGCGTTCGAGATGTTGCTTCGCTTGCCAGAGCGCGATGTCGAGGCCGCCAAGCGGCGAGCCGCGGTAGCCGGAAACGAAGCCGGCGGTGTTCAGTCCGGCGGCGCGGTCGCGGCGCCGTTGCAGCATGGGCAGCAGCACGAGGGCCTGGATGCCGGTGAGATGGATGCGCCCGGATTCGAGCGTGTATTTGTCGTCGAGCGTGACGTGTCGCATGAGGTGTCGCCTCCTTCGCTGTTCGCCCGCTCGCCTGCCGCCTTGTGGGCTGTGGCTAATCGGGCAGGATCTTGCCCGGGTTCATGATGTTGTCCGGGTCGAGCGCGATTTTAATCGCACGCATGACGGCGAGTGTGTCGTCGCCATGCTCCAGCGCCATGTACTTGCGCTTGCCCAGCCCGATGCCGTGCTCACCGGTGCAGGTGCCGTCCATGGCGATGGCCCGTTCCGCCAGCCGTTGCGCTAAGCCGCGTGCCTTGTCCATCATCGCTTCATCGTCGGGTTTGACCAGCAGCAGCAGATGGAAGTTGCCGTCGCCGACATGGCCGAGCAGCGGTGCGACGAGCCCGCTGGTCTCAAGGTCCTCACGCGTGGCGGCGATGCATTCGGCCAGCCGCGAGATCGGTACGCAGACGTCGGTGGTGATCGAGCGCGCACCCGGCTGCAGGCCGAGGCAGGCGTAGTAGGCGTCGTGGCGCGCCTGCCAGAGGCGCGACCGATCTTCGGGGCGGTCGGCCCACTCGAAATCCATGCCCCCCTGCTCGGCGGCGAGGGCACGCAATGTCTCCGTCTGCTCCGCGACGCCGGCCTGCGATCCGTGCAGTTCGAAGAAGAGTGTCGGCGCTTCGCGCAGGGCCGTTTTGCTGTAGCGATTGATGGCCGATACGGTCAGCGTGTCGAGCAGTTCGATGCGCGCGACGGGAGCGCCGAGCTGGATGGTCTGGATGACCGTGTCGACAGCCGCCGCAATGTCGGGAAAGGCGCACAGTGCGCTGGCGATGGCCTCGGGTAGGGGATGCAGGCGCACGGTGAGTTCCGTCATGATGCCGAGCGTGCCTTCGGAGCCGACGAAAAGACGTGTGAGGTCGTAACCGGCGGAGGATTTCTTGGCGCGCGAACCGGTCTTGATGATGCGGCCATCGGGCATGACCACGGTGGCGGAAAGCACCGCCTCGCGCATCGTGCCGTAGCGGACGGCATTGGTGCCCGAGGCCCGCGTGGCGGCCATGCCGCCCAGGCTTGCATCGGCACCCGGGTCGATCGGGAAGAACAGGCCGGTATCATGCAGTGCAGCGTTCAACTGCTTGCGGGTGACGCCTGCCTGCACCGTGGCATCCAGGTCTTCCGGCCGGATGGCCAGCACGTGGTTCATGCCGGACAGATCGATGCAAATACCCCCCCGCACGGCGAGCAGGTGCCCCTCCAGCGAAGTACCGGTGCCATAGGCGATGATCGGTACCCGGTAAGCATGGCACAGTGCGACGACTGAAGACACTTCTTCCGTCGAGCAGGCGAATACCACCGCTTCCGGCGGCTGCGCCGGCAAGGAAGACTCGTCCTTGCCGTGGTGCAGGCAGACGGCCTCACTCCGGGTGAAGCATTCCCCGAAGCGGGCGGAGAGAGCGGCGACCAGTTCGCCGGATATTGGCTGGCGAGGCGTATCCATGAAATGATTTTACGGTTTCGTTCGCTTGTCCGGCCCGCGGTAAAGAAATGTTCGAAGGAATTGACAAATCGGGATAATTTTCTGCATAATGCGCCGTTTCGCTGGAGGGGTTCCCGAGCGGTCAAAGGGAGCAGACTGTAAATCTGCCGGCTCAGCCTTCGAAGGTTCGAATCCTTCCCCCTCCACCAGAAATTCGCTGGCCGGCTTCAGGTAAAGATACCGGTTGTCGGTGCGGGTGTTGCAGGACCGAGAGCGGGAGTAGCTCAGTTGGTAGAGCTCTTGCCTTCCAAGCAAGATGTCGCGAGTTCGAGTCTCGTCTCCCGCTCCAGCAGTGCAGCGGTTTTTGGTGTCAGGCGTTGTTGTTTCAGTTGTGTTTGTGCGCCCATGTAGCTCAGTGGTAGAGCACTCCCTTGGTAAGGGAGAGGTCGGCAGTTCAATCCTGCCCATGGGCACCATCGATATTTTCTCGGACCGGACTTGTTGGGGTAACCGATCATGGCAAAAGGCAAATTTGAGCGTACGAAGCCGCATGTGAATGTGGGGACGATTGGTCACGTGGACCATGGGAAGACGACGTTGACGGCGGCGATCACGATGACGCTGGCGGCGAAGTTTGGTG
>JAVEWF010000051.1:0-16402 GCA_034004665.1 Rhodocyclaceae bacterium
TTCCGACGCTTCATCACGTCCTGCAGCGTCTCGGCGCCGATCGCCGCCCCCGCCACACTCAACCCCATCCCCGCCGCCAGCAGCACCGGCAACGCTTTCCGGGTAATTCGTTTCATGGTTACCTCCCATAGGTTTGATGTGATGCCGAAATCGCCTTGAGTTGCCGCATGCGACCGGATGATGTGACCGAACGTCGCATGCGGCAATTCGCCGCATTGCACCAATGGTAGTTCGGCGGGGAGGAATGAAAATCCGGTACCGGCTGATTTCCGGGGTAGGAATATTCCTATTCGGCGGTTCCGGGCAGCAGATCGTGCTGGATCGCGTAGCGCACCAGTTCGGCGACGTTGGCGCACCCCATCTTTTCCATGATGTGCGTCTTGTGGGTGCTGACCGTCTTGACGCTCAGGTTGAGTTTCTGGGCGATGTCGGTCACGCCCTCGCCGTGCGCGATCAGCTGGAACACCTGGTATTCGCGGTCGGACAGGCGGGTATGGGGCGGCGCATCCCGGGCGTCGCCGTGGAGCATGTTGGCGGCGAGCTTTTCGGCCACTGCGGCGTTGATGTAGAGGCCGCCGCCTGTGACCTTGCGCAGGGCGGCGACCAGCTGGTCCTCGGCATTGTCCTTGCAGAGATAGCCGGCGGCCCCGGCCTTGAGGGCGCGCACGGCGTAGACGTCCTCCTTGTGCATGCTCAGGATCAGGATCGGCAGCTTCGGTGCGATCTGCTTGAGCTGCTTGATCAGTTCGATGCCGCTCTTGCCGGGCATCGTCATATCGAGGACCAGCACATCCCAGGGCTCGGCCCGCACCCGGGCGAGGACTTCCTGCCCGTTGCAGGCCTCGCCGGCGACGGTGATGTCGGGGTGCTCGGACAGGAGATGCTTGATGCCGGCACGCAGGATGGCGTGGTCGTCGGCGATGAGGACGCGGGTCATGCGCAAGATTCCTTCTGCAATGGCAGCCATGCGGCGATGCGGGTACCGTGCTCGGGCCGGCTGTCGATGTCGAGGGTGCCGCCGAGCATGGTGATGCGCTCGCGCATGCCCAGCAGTCCGAAACGCGTCGTGCGGCTGGCGACATCGAAGCCGCGGCCGTCATCCTCGACGACCAGTCGTATCCCGCCGCCTGCGTCGTCGGTCTGCTCGATGTCGATGCGTACTTCGCCGGCTTCGGCATGGCGGGCGATATTGGTCAGGGCTTCCTGCACGATGCGGAAGACGGCGGTGGCCAGATTGCTGTCGAGTTCGAATTCCTCGCGGTTCATGTGCAGGCGACAGGGAATGCCGTTGCGTTGGGTGAACTGCGTCACGTGGTGCTCGACGGCCGCGGCGAGCCCCAGGCTGTCGAGCATTGCCGGCCGCAGGTCCTCGGAGATGCGGCGCAATGAAACGATGCTCTGCTCGACGACGCCGAGCGCCGCGGCGACCCGTTCGGCAGCCGGCGCGCCCAGCGGCGTCGCCCTGCCGCGCAGCCAGCCGAGATCGAAGCGGAGCGCGGTCAGTGCCTGGCCCAGTTCGTCGTGCAATTCGCGGGCGATGCGGGTGCGCTCCTCCTCGCGCACGGTTTCCAGGAAGGCGGCCAGTTCGCGCAGGCGCGTCTCGGATTCCTCCAGCCGCTGCTGGTTCTGCTGCAGCGCTTCTTCCTGGCGCTTGCGCTCCGTGATGTCGGAAAAGATCGAGATGTAGCGCACGGTCTCGCCGTGGTCGTCGCGCAGGGCCTGGATCGACAGCTCCTTCGGGAATACCTCGCCGTTCTTGCGCCGGTTCCAGACCTCGCCGCGCCAGCGGCCCTGATGGGACAGCTCGTCCCAGAGGCGGTGGTAGAAATCTCCGTCGTGCCGGCCCGACTTGAGCATGCGCGGATTGCGGCCGATCACTTCGTCGCGCGTATAGCCGTGGATGTGGCAGAAGGCGTCGTTGACCCAGAGGATGTCGCCCGCGGCGTCGGTGATCATCGCGCCCTCCGCCATCGCCGAGAAGGCGGCCTCGTTTTCGCGGCGCTTCTCTTCCTGCCGGGCATGCTCGGCCGCGCGCCGGCGCAGGAAGGACCAGTAGGCGTAGAGCAGGGTCAGGCCGGCGAGCCAGATACCCGTGTGCCAGTACTGGATGGTCCGCCAGGCCGGTTCCTGTGCCGACCAGTAGGTATTGAGGTCGACCGAGACGGAGGCCGCACCGCGCAGTCCGCCGACCGGCACCAGCGTTTCGCGATGGCACTCGAGGCATTCCTCTTCCATGCGCATCGGGATCATCACGCGCATCAGGCCGTGCCCCTTCTTCTTCGGCATCGATTCGGCCACCATCTCCGACCCCTTCTGCAGGGTCTTCAGCGCCGCGGTTTCCCATTCGTCGGGTGCGTTGTCGCGGTTGAGCAGCTGCAGCGAGGTCAGCCGTTCCTTGCTGCCGTATTCCCGGTTGCTGACTTCCTGGATGCCCATCAGGATGTGGATCGGGGTCAGCGAGATCAGTTTGAGGCTCTCGCCGGTCATGCGCAGGCCCTGCAGGCGTTCCTGTTCGCTCAGGGCATCGACGTTGGGCGCGAGGTTCTCGTTGATGAAGACGCCGCCCACCTTCGAAGCCCAGTTGCGGATCGCCATGTCCTTCTTGAGGTTGGCGATCGCGTCGATGCGGGCGAGTTCCATGGCCGTGCGGTTCAGCTGTTCGCGCTGCGTCCAGAGGGAGAACAGCACCAGCAGCGTCCATAGCACGGCGGCAAGCAGCAGCATCGCCGGCGTAGCGATCTGCGACAGCGGGTTTTCGCGGTTTCTGGACTTGTGGGGCATTGCGACATTTTAGAAGCTTCCGTTCCGCTCTCCGGTAGAATCCGCCGCCCATGAAGACGACTTTTCTCGATTTCGAGCAACCGGTCGCGGAGCTCGAAGCCAAGATCGAACAGCTGCGTTTCGTGCAGGACGATTCCGCCGTCGATATCTCCGACGAGATCGGCCGGCTGGAAAGCAAGAGTGCGGCGCTGGTCAAGGACATCTACGGCAAGCTGACGCCCTGGCAGATCGCCCAGGTGGCCCGCCACCCGCAGCGTCCCTATTCGCTCGACTATTTCGAGCTGATCTTCACCGACTTCGTGGAGCTCCACGGCGACCGCGGCTTTGCCGACGACCATGCGATCGTCGGCGGCATGGCCCGCTTCAACGGTCAGTCCTGCGTGGTGATCGGCCACCAGAAGGGCCGCGATACCAAGGAAAAGATCCACCGCAACTTCGGCATGCCCCGTCCGGAAGGCTATCGCAAGGCCCTGCGCCTGATGCGGCTGGCCGAGCGCTTCGGCATGCCGGTGTTCAGTTTCGTCGATACGCCCGGTGCCTACCCCGGCATCGGCGCGGAAGAGCGCGGCCAGTCCGAGGCGATCGGCCGCAACCTGTACGAGATGGCCGAGCTGAAAGTACCGCTGATCTGCACCATCATCGGCGAAGGCGGTTCCGGCGGCGCGCTGGCCATCGCGGCCGGCGACGCCGTGCTGATGATGCAGTACTCGACCTATTCGGTGATCTCGCCGGAAGGCTGCGCCTCGATCCTCTGGAAGAGCGCCGAACGCGCGGCGGATGCCGCCGAGACCATGGGCATCACGGCGGCCCGGCTAAAAACGCTGGGACTGGTCGATCGCGTCGTCAGCGAACCGGCCGGCGGCGCGCACCGCGATTACCGCACGGCCGCGCAGTCGCTGAAGAAGGCCCTGCAGGATGCCCTGCGCCCGCTGCAGGGCCTGTCCGCCGAAGAGCTCGTCGAGCGGCGCTACGAGCGCCTGATGAGCCATGGCAAGTTCAAGGAAGTCGCTACCCACTGAGGCTCCGTCGGCGCCGACGCAGGCGCTGGCTGCCTGCCTCGCGCGGCATGTCCTGCCCGGCCAGCATCTGGTCCTCGGCCTGTCCGGCGGCATCGATTCGATCGTCCTGCTGCATGCGCTGGCGGCCGCCCGGTCGGGGACGCCGGCGGCGTTCTCACTCGCTGCGCTGCACGTCCATCACGGCCTCAGCGTGAACGCAGACCGCTGGGAGGCCTTCTGCCGCGGCCTGTGCGAGCGGCTCGACGTTCCCTTCGCCTGCGCGCATGTCATCGTCGAACGCGGTTCCGCGGACGGTCTCGAAGGTGCGGCCCGCCGCGCGCGCCACGCGGCCTTCGTCGCATCCGCGGCGGACTGGGTCGTGCTCGCCCAACATCGCGACGACCAGGCCGAAACGCTGTTGTTCAACCTGCTGCGCGGCACCGGCATGGCCGGTGCCGCGGCGATGCGCGAACGCAGCGGCCGCCTGTTGCGGCCGCTGCTGCCGGTCGGCCGCGCGGACATCGAAGCCTATGCACGCCAGCATGGCCTCGACTGGGTCGAGGACGAAAGCAATGCCGATCTCAGGCATGCACGCAACTTCCTGCGCCATCGCGTCCTGCCAGAATTGCACGGCCGCTTCCCCGCAGCCGCGAAGAACATGGCGGCCGCGGCAGCGCGCTTCGCCGAGGCGCTGGCGCTGCTCGATGCGCTCGCACGGATCGACCTCGACGGGACGGAGGATTTTCCGCTCGACATCGCCTGTCTCGACCGGCTGGACGAAGCGCGGGCGCGCAACGTCCTGCGCTACCTGCTGGCACGGCGGCAAGTGATGATTCCGGGCGAGGCGCGGCTCGCTGAAGCGGTGCGGCAGATGCGCAGCGCCGGCCCGGACCGTCATCCGGCACTGGTGTTCGGCGACCGCCGCCTGTATCGCCGGCGCGGCCGGCTCTATCTCGAACCGGTCGGCGAGGGCGGCATGGAGGACAGCGGCGACAGCACGGAGACCTGCTGAGCCAGTTCCACGGCCGAACGCACGCCCATCTTCTCGAAGATGCGGGCGCGGTGCACCTCGACGGTGCGCATGGCGATCTGCAACTCGTCGGCGATGACCTTGTTGAGCTTGCCGGAGAGGATGGCCGCCATCACCTCGCGCTCGCGCTCGGTGAGCGTGGCGATCTTCTCCTCGACCTGGGCGCGCTCGCCGTCCCGCCAGCGCCGACTTTCCTCGAACTGGAGCGCCTCGATCACGCGGTCGGCGAGCTCGTTGTCGTTGAAGGGTTTCTCGATGAAGTCGAAGGCGCCCTGCTTGAGGGCCCTGACGGCCAGCGGCACGTCGCCGTGGCCGGTGAGGAAGATCGCCGGCATGGCGCAGCCCAGCGCCTGCAGCCGGTCGAACAGCTCGATGCCGGTCATGCCGGTCATGCGGATGTCGAGGATCAGGCAGCCGCTCATCGCCGCATCGTAGTCGGCGAGGAAGGCTTCGGCCGAAGACCAGTCGCGCGTCGGGATGCGCCGCGAACGCAGCAGCCAGGCCAGTGCGTCGCGGATGGCGTCGTCGTCATCGACGAGGTAGGCGACGCATGCGTGGGTGGCGTTGGCGGTGCTCATGTCGGCGTGATCGGCAGGGAGACGTGGAAGATACTACCGCCGTCCGGATTGGCTGCGAACCAGAGCCGGCCGTGATGGGCCTCGACGACGGAGCGGCAGATGTTGAGGCCGACGCCGAGCCCTTCGTTCTTGGTCGTGAAGAAGGGCTCGAATAACTGTCCGGCTTCCTCGGCGGAAATCCCGCAGCCGCGGTCGGCGACGGCGATGCGTACCTGCCCGTCAGCCACGCGGGCGCTGATCGTCAGCGTGCGCGCCTCCGCCGGCGTCTGGCGCATCGATTCGATGCCGTTGCGCATCAGGTTGAGGATGGCCTGGCCGAGCAGGATGCGGTCGGCCTGCAGGACGGGCAGGCCGGCCGCGAAATCCCGCACCATGCGCACCTGCTGGCGGCGCGCATCGACCTCGACCAGCGCGACGAGGTCGGCCAGCAGGATCTGCAGGTCGCAGGGTTCCGACTTCGGTTCGTGGCGGCGGGCGAATTCGTAGATGCGGCGGATGATGCGGCCGGCGCGCTGCGCCTGCTCCTGACATTTGGCGAGCGCGCTGTCGATCGCGTGGCAGTCGGTGCTGCCTGCCGCGATCAGGTTGCGGCAGCCCGTCGCGTAGCCGGAGATCGCCGCGAGCGGCTGGTTCAGCTCGTGGGCCAGGCTCGATGCCATCTCGCCCATCGAGATCAGGCGGGCGCTGGCCTGCAGGCGCTCCTCCTGCTGGCGGGCGAGTTCGCCGATGCGCTTGCGTTCGGTGATGTCGACCACCGAACCCATCCAGCCGGTATGGCGTCCGGTACTGTCGATCAGCGGCGCTTCGTGGATCAGCGCGTCGAAGATCTCGCCGTTCTTGCGGCGGAACTTGATCTCGAAGCCCTCGCTCGGCGCCTGTCCGGCGAGCACGCGCGCGTGCATCTCGCGCGTCTCCTCCAGGTATTCCTCGGCCCAGTAGGGCATCGGCGGCAGCCGGCCGACCAGTTCTGCCGCCGGCCAGCCGACCATGCGGCAGAACGCGGGGTTCACGTAGGTGATCTGGCCGTCGAGCTTGCGCGCGCGCAGGCCCGTCTGCACCGAGTCCTCCATCGCCTTGCGGAAGGCGACCTCGGTCTTCAGCGCCGCTTCCGTGGCGAGGCGGCGCTGCACGTCGCGGCGCAGCGCCCACAGGCTCAGCAGCACGAGGATCGCCAGCAGCACCAGTGCGGCCGAAATCAGCCGGCCGGCCAGCGGTGTCGGCGTCTGATAGGGCGTGGCGCGGAGGATCAGGCCGTGGCCCGGCGGCTCGAAGGGAATCTGGTAGGCGGAGTCCGGGTCGACCGCATCGATCTTGGAGCGTTGCCCCAGCGACTGGCCGGCGTGGTCGACGAGGCCGATGCGGTAACGCTCGGCCAGCCACCACGGCACCGAATCCTCGAGCAGGTTGCGGATCGAGTAAATGCCAACGACGGTGCCAGCCAGCGTGCCGCGGCGATACACCGGCACATGCACTTCGAACTGCCAGTCGCCCTGCACCACCGGATAGGCGGCGCTGTACACGGCGCGGCCGAGCGAGTCGGCCAGACGGCTGACCGCGCTGGAAGGCGCCGCCTCCTGGCCGGCGTCGCGGCGCGCCGCCGCTGCCGCCACCGGCGGCAGGGCATGGCGCAGCGAACCGTCCGGGTCGAGCCAGAGGAGCTGCTGCAGCCCCGAGTTGTTGTCGATCAGCGCCCGGGCGTGAGCCTCGAAAATCTCGGGTCGCCCGATGCGCTCGGGATCGAAGCGCTCCATCAGCTCCTCGTTGTGGGCGAAGAGGAAATGCAGGTTCTGCTCCAGCCACAGCATGTCGCTGATCAGCGTGGCGCGCTGCTCCTCCTGCTCGGAGCGGTCGAGGTACCAGAGCAGGGCCACGACCGCGGCGACGAACAGCATGAAGGCGAGGCGCGGCAGCCACCAGAGCAGATTGGTCGCCGAACCCTGGCCGCCCGGGACGCGGTTGGCAGAAGTCGGCGCTGGCGGGACGGCGTGCGGCATCTCAGACGCCCAGGTAGCGGTGCCAGACGCCATGGTCGGCATCCAGCGCGGCGGAAGTCCCGCGCCAGACGACGCGGCCCTTCTCGATGATCGTGTGATGGTCGGCGAGCGCGATCAGGCGCTCGACGTACTTGTCGATGACGAGCGTCGTCTGCCCCGCGGCCCTCAAGGCAGCGAGGCAGCGCCAGATTTCCTCGCGGATCAGCGGCGCGAGTCCCTCGGTCGCCTCGTCGAGGATCAGCAGGCGCGGGTTGGTCGTCAGCGCCCGGCCGATGGCGAGCATCTGCTGCTCGCCGCCGGACAGCTGGTGGCCGAGGTGGTGCTGCCGCTCCGCCAGCTGCGGGAAGAAGGCGAACACCTTGCCGGGCGTCCACGGATCGGCGTGGCCGGCACGGTTGGCGGCGAAGGCGACGAGATGCTCCTTCACCGTCAGGTTCGGGAAGACCTGCCGGCCTTCCGGCACCAGCGCGATGCCGCGGCGGGCGATGCGGTCCGGCCGCTGGCCGGCGATGTCGACACCGGCGAAGCGGATGCGGCCGGCCAGCGGCGGGGTCAGTCCGCAGATCGTCCGCACCGTCGTGGTCTTGCCCATGCCGTTGCGGCCGAGCAGGGTGGCGACCTCGCCCGGGCGAATGCTCAGTCCGATGTCGAACAGCACCTGGCTCGCGCCATAGGCGGCCTGCAGCGCGTCGATCTCAAGCAGGGGGCTCATGCCGCTTCGTCTCCGAGGTAGGCGCGGCGGACTTCCGGATCGGCACGGACCGCATCCGGCGTGCCGCTGGCGACCACACGGCCGGCCACCAGCACCGAAATGCGGTCGGCGAGGCGGAACACCACATCCATGTCGTGCTCGACCAGCAGCACGGTCTGTTCGCCCTTGAGCGATTCGATCAGGCGGGCCATGTGCGCCGATTCCTCGGGCCCCATGCCGGCCAGCGGTTCGTCGAGCAACAGCAGCCGCGGCCGTGTGGCGAGCGCCATCGCCAGTTCGAGCGCGCGCTGTTCGCCATGCGAAAGGTCGCAGGCATGCGTGCCGGCCTGCTCCGCGAGGCCGACGCGACCGAGCCACTCTTCGGCTTCCTCGATCAGGTGAAAGTCGGCGCTGGCTGGACGCCAGAAACGCAAGCTGGAGCCGAAATCGCGCCGTCGCGCCTGCACCGCCAGCCGCACGTTCTCGAGCAGCGGCAGCTGCGGGAACACCTGCGTGATCTGGTAGGAGCGGGTGACGCCGAGCGCCACGCGTTCGTGCATGCTGAGACGGGTGATGTCGGTGCCGGCGAAGCGCAGGTGCCCTTCGTCGGGCATCAGCCCGCCCGAGATCAGGTGCACCAGCGTCGTCTTGCCGGCGCCGTTGGGCCCGATCAGCGCGTGGATCTCGCCAGACGTCACCGTCAGATCGACGCCGTTGGTGGCCCACAGGCCGCCGAAGTGGCGCTTCAGGCCGACGATTTCCAGCAGCGGATTCATCGCGTCCTTCCCCTCCACAGGCCGGCGAGTCCGCGGGGTGCGAACAGCACGACGGCGAGCAACGAGAGGCCGACATACAGATGGCTGTGCTCGGTCATCCGCCCCAGTGCCTCCTCGAGGCCGAGCAGGGCGATGGCCCCCAGCACGCCGCCGTAGCGATGGCCGACGCCGCCAAGGATCACCATCACCAGCAGCATGCCCGACTGCGTCCAGTACAGCTGCGTCGGGCTGGCCATGCCGTTCTGGTTGGCCAGCAGCGCGCCGGCGAGCCCGGCGACCGCCGCGCCGATGACGAAGCAGACCAGCTTGAGGCGCAGTACCGGATAACCGAGCGCCTCCATGCGCGTCTCGTTCTGGCGCAGTCCGGCCAGCGCCCGGCCGTAGCGCGAACCGGCGAGGCGTTTCAGGGCGAACAGGCAGGCGGCGAGCAGCACCAGCGCCATCCAGTAGAGCGTCGCGTCGTCGGCCAGGTCGAGCGGCGCCAGCGTCGAGCGCTGCATCAGCGGCAGGCCATCCTCGCCGCCGGCGAAGGCGGCGGACACCACCGTGTAGTAGATCATCTGCGCGAAGGCCAGCGTGATCATGATGAAGTACACGCCGCGCGTGCGCAGCGACAGCGCGCCGATCGCCAGTGCGCTGAGCGTCGCGACGGCGACCGCCGCCGGCCAGGACAGCCAGGCCGACGCGATGCCGGCCTCCATCAGCAGGGCGACGACGTAGCCGCCGAGGCCGAAGAAGGCGGCATGGCCGAAGGCCACCATGCCGCCGTAGCCGACGATGAAATTGAGGCTGGTGGCCGCCAGCGCGAAGATCGCCATGCGCGTGGCGAAGCCGATGTAGTAGTCCTCGCCTGCCGCCTGCAGCAGCCAGGGCACGGCGATCGCGGCGGCCAGCAGCACGACTTCGCCGGCAGGGGACCGGTGCTTCATGTGCGCGCCGGGAACAGCCCGGCCGGCCGCCAGAGCAGGATGCCGGCCATCAGCAGGTAGATGGTGATCGAGGCCAGCGCGGGGCCGAGCTGGCCGGCGACCTCCGGGCTGGCGACGGCGCGCAGCAGCGACGGCAGCAGCGCGCGGCCGAGCGTGTCGACCATGCCGACCAGCAGGCTGCCGACCAGCGCGCCGCGGATCGAGCCGATGCCGCCGATGACGATGACGACGAAGGCGAGGATGAGGATGTTCTCGCCCATGCCGACCTGCACGGCCAGCAGCGGGCCGAGCAGTACGCCGGCCAGCCCGCACAGTAGCGCGCCGAGGGCGAAGATGCCGGTGAACAGGCGCCGCACATCGACGCCGAGGGCCTCGGCCATGCAGCGGTTCGAAGCGCCGGCGCGCACCCACATGCCGGCGCGCGTATGGCCAACCAGCCAGTAGAGTGCGCCTGCGACAGCCAGGCCAACGCCGATGATCAGCAGCCGGTAGGCCGGATAGCTGAAGCCGAACAGCTCCACGGGGCCGGCCAGCGCCGGCGGCGGGTTGAGCATCAGCGGCTGCGGCCCCCAGACCATGCGCACCCCTTCATTGGCGATCAGGATCAGGGCGAAGGTCGCCAGCACCTGGGCCAGGTGGTCGCGCCGGTACAGATGGCGCAACACGGCGAGTTCGAGCAGGATGCCGATGACGGCCATGCCGAGGGCTGCGGCGGCGATGCCGACGAGGAAGGAACCGGAAGCCTGGGCCGCGGCCGCGCCGAGATAGGCGCCGCCCATGTAGAGCGAGCCGTGCGACAGGTTGATCATGTCCATGATGCCGAACACCAGCGTCAGGCCGGCGGCGAGCAGGAACAGCATCAGCCCGAACTGCAGGCCGTTGAGAGTTTGCTCGAAGATCAGCTGAGCCATCGGCGCGTCATGCCGGGCCGCGCTGATCAGGCGGGACGGGGCGGCTTGTTGGGTCTGGGCTGGTTGGGCCGGCCCCCGCCAGGATTGCCGGGGTTCTGGCCGCCGCCGGGTTTGCGCTGCTTGGCCTTGAAACGGTTTTTCGCCATGCCGCCACCGCCACCTCCCCCACTACCGCCCGGCTTGCCCGAGTAGCCGTAGGACGGCTGGCCGCCGGCACGGTTGCCCGGGGCCGTCTGGATTTCCAGTTCGTTCAGTTCGTCCCATTCGGCATCGCTGCGATCGCGCTCGGGGATCGACATCAACTCGCGGATGCGACGGCGCGGGTCGAAGGCAGGCTGGGACTGGACGGGGGCCGGCGTAGCGGGAGCGGCGGCCGGCGCGATAGCGGATGTGGCGGGTTCGGGAGAAGAAAGCTCTTCGTTCTCCATGGGATCGACGTTCATGCAAACACTGGTTTCGGAACAAGCGCGTCTGTCGCGCGAATGCCGGAAGCTTTTTCGGCTCGATATTTCCGGCGGGTACGCATTGCTGGGATTGCCGATCGTGGCTTTTTCCCGCACGGGGCGGGGCGAAGCGGTCACGACGGGGGCGATACTAACCCGCTTTCATTCGCGTGTCCAGCCGTGCGGCCGGCAGTGCGCCTTCAACACGGACATATAATCAAACGCTTGCATGGATGCCCCGGACATGGCCAAGGAACCGAACGACGATCACTCGCTGGTGCGCTGGCAGCACATTTTCGAACACTCGGAATGGGGCATCGTCATCGGCAGCGCCGATGGCCAGACGCTCGAAACCATGAACCCCGCCTTCGCCCGCATGCATGGCTATACCGTCGCCGAGCTGGCCGGCCGGCCGATCGCCGAGGTGTTCGCGCCGGACTGCCAGGCGGTGCTGGCCGAGAACATCCGTCTTGCCCACGAACGCGGTCACCATGTCTGGGAATCCTGGCACGTACGTCGCGACGGCACGCGCTTTCCGGTGCAGATCGACGTGACTGCCGTGAAGGACGAAGCCGGCAAGGTCATCTATCGCGTCGCCAACGTGCAGGACATCACCGACATGAAACGGCACGAGGAGGAGCTGCTGCGTTCGCGCCAGCTGTTGCGCGAGTTGGCCGCCCACCGCGAACAGATCCGCGAGGAGGAGCGCGCCCGGATCGCCCGCGAGGTCCATGATCAGCTCGGCCAGTATCTGACGGCCCTGCGCATGGATGCCGCGCTGCTCAATCTGAGCTTCGGTGCCGACAATCCGGAGCTTGCCGCACGCGTCGAAGGTATGAAGCAGACCATCGATACCACCATCGGCGTCGTCCGCGACGTCGCCACGGCGCTGCGCCCGGCGGTGCTCGACATGGGGCTGGTATCGGCGGCGGAGTGGCTGTTGGCCGGATTCGAGGAACGTTCCGGCGTCCTGTGCGATCTCGAATCTCCTGCGGAAGAGCGACTCGGGCTGGACGATGCGCGCGCCACCGCGGCCTTTCGCATCCTGCAGGAATCGATCACCAATATCGGGCGCCACGCCATGGCGAACCGCGTGCGCGTGTCGATCGAGCGTGCCGGCAATTCCCTGTCGATGATGATCGCCGACGACGGGACGGGTTTCGATCCGGAGGTGGTGCGCGAACGCAAGACCTTCGGACTGATGGGCATCCGCGAACGTGCGCTGATATTCGGCGGCGAGGTGCGCATCGACAGCCGGCCCGGCGCCGGTACCAGCGTGAGCATACGCATTCCCCTGAAACAGGAGCCGCAATGATCCGCATCGTAATTGCCGACGACCACGCCATCGTGCGCCAGGGGCTGCGCCAGCTGCTGGCGATCACGCCGGATCTCGAACTCGCGGGCGAGGCGAAGGATGGCTGGGAAGTCCTCGAGCGGGTGCGGAGCGGTGGGTTCGACCTGCTGCTGACCGACCTGTCCATGCCCGGCCCGAACGGCGTCGACCTGGTCAAGCGCGTACACGACGAGGCGCCGCGCCTGCCGGTGCTGGTGCTTTCGATGCATGACGAAGCGCAGATCGCCACCCGCGCGATCAAGGCCGGGGCACGCGGTTACCTGACCAAGGACAGCGAGCCCGAAACGCTGCTCGCGGCGATCCGCAAGGTGTCCTCCGGCGGACACTACATCGACTCCGAGCTGGCGTCGCGACTCGTCTTCGGTCAGGAGGCCGCGAGCGACGGGGAGGTCCCCCATGCCTGCCTGTCCGATCGTGAATATCAGGTCTTCCTCCAGCTCGCCCGCGGCGAGAGCATCAACGACATCGCAGCTGCGCTGCATCTTTCCGCCAAGACCGTCAGCACCCACAAGTTCCGCCTGATGCAGAAGATGCAGTTCGAGTCCCTCAGCGATCTCGTCCGCTATGCCCTGCGACATGCCCTCATCGAAGAATGATGGGTTGTAGGGAAATCCCTACGCCAAATTAATACTTGATTTAGTTAGTCAAGAAATATTTCCCGATTTTGCCTGAACGGCAAAGGCACCATCATGGTGCCATCTTGAAACGGGATGCCCCATGAAGCTGCTGATCGTCGATGACGCGTCCGCCGTGTACCGGCGGCTGATCGAACTGCTGGGCGGTATCGAGCGCCTGACCGCGCTGTCCGTCGCACGCTCGCTGCTCGACATGCCGGCCAAGTGCCGTGAATTCCAGCCCGATACCGTCGTGCTCGATATCGACCTGCCCGATGGCAACGGCCTGGGGGCGATCGGCATCGTCAAGTCGATCTGCCCGGCGGCACGGCTGTTCATTTTCTCGAACCATGTCGTCTGTCGTGACATGGCGCTCGCCCAGGGGGCGGATGGCTTCTACGACAAGTCGCTGGAATTCGAGAAGCTGGTCCGCTGCCTGATTCCCGATGCCCCGGCCGCCATCCCGTTGACGGCCCATTGAACCCGGAAAGGAAAGCTCATGCGCACCATCATGCTGGTCGATGATTCGGCGACCATCCTCATGTCCATCTCCAGCATCCTCGGCAAAGCCGGCTATGCCGTGGAAAAGGCCGCCAACGCCCAGGAGGGGCTGACCAAGTTCAAGGGCGGCGTGAAGGCCGATCTGCTGATCACGGACCTGAACATGCCCGGGATGAACGGCATCGAGTTCATCAAGGAAGTGCGGCAGCTGCCGCAGTACAAGTTCATGCCGATCCTGTTCCTGACGACGGAGTCGCAGCAGTCGAAGCGCGCCGAGGCGAAGGCGGCGGGCGCGTCGGGATGGCTGGTCAAGCCGGCCGGGGCCGACCAGCTGCTCGACACCATCAAGCTCGTGCTCAGGTAGGGCGGCGTGGAAGCGGAACGACGCAGACTCAATCGGCGCGGCCTCGTCAGCATCGCCATCGTGGCGGTGGGCGCCTGCAGTGCCGTCTACTTTTTCCATGGCGTGTTCCACGCCACCCTGCTGCCGCTGCTCGGCTTCAGCCATGCGGCGGGCGATACACTGGGCACGCTGATCATCATCGCGGCGGCCTATGTCGGCCAGCGCCTCGTTTCCTACGCCCTGTACAAGGACATCATGTTCGGTGCCGAGCAGCGGGTCGCCGAGGGCCTGCAGCAGAGCCGGCAATACCGTGATGGCGTGGCGAAGATCGCGGCCGAACTGCGTGAAGTGCGTGGTTTCAACGACGTGATGCGCAACCAGCTCGCCAGCGTGGCGGCGCAGAGCGAACAGGCCGCCTACGACATCACCTGCCGGTTGCAGGCCATCGACGAGGTCGTCGGCAAGCTGTCCGGCTTCGTCAGCAGTTCCGCCGACAGTTCGAATGCCCAGCGGCTCGATGCCGAACGGCGCATCGGCCACAACCGCGAGCTGCTGACCCAGCTCAACGGCTACATCCAGGGACGGATCGCCGCGATGCACAGCGACCAGGCAGGCATCGTCACCGTCAAGCAGAAAGCCGAGTCGCTCGGCGAACTGGTCACGCTGATCCGCAGCATTTCCTCGCAGACCAACCTGCTGGCGCTCAATGCCGCCATCGAGGCGGCACGCGCCGGCGAGCAGGGCCGCGGCTTCGCGGTGGTGGCGGACGAGGTGCGCAAGCTTTCCGCCGATACCGAAAAGGCCGTCACGCAGATCAACCTGGGCATCCAGGAAGTCGCCGGCTCGATCGCCACGCAGTTCGAGCGGCATCTCGAGAGTTCGGGCATCGAGGCCGAGAAAAACCTGTTGAGCGGATTCGAAAGCGGTCTCGACGAGCTCGGCCGGAACTACATCGAAGTGGTTGGCCACGAGGTCGATGTCATCTCGACCATCGGCGACAGCAGCCGCCACCTGACGGACATGTTCATGGACACCGTCGCCAGCGTGCAGTTCCAGGACGTGATTCGCCAGCAGCTCGAGCAGGTCGGCGAGGCGTTGAGCCGTTTCGACAGCCACATGGAGGAACTGGCCGAACAGCTTGGCCATACCGGCGAGGAAGACTTCAGTTTCCGGACGCTGCGCGAGCACCTCGATGAAATCTATCGTGGCTATGTGATGGACGCGCAACGCGACGGGCATGCCGCCGCCGTCGGTGCGGGCGATGGCGGGGGCGGGGGCGGACCCAGGGTGGAGCTGTTCTGAATGCACGAGACACGAAGCACAGGCAAAGGAGGCAAGGCATGAACGACGCGGCACGGCTGGAATTCGCCGACGACCTGACCATCTACGGCGCCATCGAGGCCAAGGCCCGGCTGCTCGATGCCGTCCGCGGCACGGCGCGGCTCGATCTGGACCTGTCGCAAGTCGCGGCGATGGACTCGGCCGGCGTGCAGCTGCTGATGCTGGCCAAGCGCGAAAGCCAGCGGCTCGGCCACGCCCTGCGCATCGTCGGCCATAGCCCGGCGGTGCAGGAGGTCATCGACTTCTACAACATGGCCGGCTGGTTCGGGGATCCCCTCGTCATCCCCGCCAGCGGCAACCCGGCATAGGACCCGCCATGAACGAAATCATCGACGTTTTTGCCCAGGAAGCCCGCGAGCAGCTCGCGGCGATGGAGGCCGGCCTGCTGCAGCTCGACCAGGGCGACCGCGATCCGGAAACCCTGAACGCCATCTTCCGCGCGGCGCACACGATCAAGGGCGCATCCGGCGTGGCCGAATGCACGGCCATCGAGAAATTCACCCATATCCTCGAAAACCTGCTCGACCGCCTGCGCAATCACGAACTCGCCATCAGCGGCGAACTCGTCACCCTGCTGCTGCAGGGCTGCGACCATATCGGCGCGCTGCTCGCCGACATCGGTCAAGGACGGCTGGAGCCCGAAGCGGACCTGGCAGCGGCCGGCGCAACCCTGGCGGGACAGTTGCGAGAGGCGAGCGGCCTGCAGCCGCCGGCCCAGAGCCTTTCCGGAACCGCTGCCGAAGTCACCGGTGCGGCCGGCAGCGTCGAGCGCGACGGCGATGGCGAGGCCATGAACGACTGCTGGCACATCTCGATCCGTTTCGGCCGCGACGTGCTGAAGATGGGCATGGAGCCGCTCGCCTTTCTCCGCTACCTGCTCAACCTCGGCGAGATCGCCCATGTCGAGACGCTGGCCGACGCCCTGCCGGAGGATGCCGACGCGATGGACCCGGAATCCTGCTACCTCGGCTTCGAAATCGCCTTCCGCAGCCACGCCACCAAGGAGCAGATCGAGAACGTCTTCGCCTTTTGCCGGGATGAGTGCGAGCTGCACATCCTGCCGCCCAACAGCAAGGTCGGCGACTACCTCGCCCTCATCGAGCGCCTGCCCGAGGAAA
>JAVEWF010000133.1:0-3420 GCA_034004665.1 Rhodocyclaceae bacterium
CCGTCATGGCCGGGCTCGGGCTGGCCTTCATTTCCTCGCACACCGTCTCGCTCGAATGCGAGGTCGGCCGGCTGGTCAGGCTGCCCGTCGCCGGCACGCCGGTGATCCGCCGCTGGTTCGTCGTGCACCGCGCCGACAAGGAACTGCTGCCGGTCGCCGAAACCTTCCGTGAATTCCTGCTCGCCGAGGCGCCCGCGCTGATGGCCGACCGGCCGCCGCTTCCGCGCCCGGCCTGAAAGTCGCCCCCGGCGGGACGGCGGGGAAAAAGAGCCGGACCGGAATCGCCCTATCACCTCCGCCGGATTGACGTCCCGCGCGCCAGCCGGTAGCGTGCCGCCATGCGCATGGAATGGACGGGGTGAAATCATGGGGCAGGCATCTCACGGCAATGAACGGCACATCGAAGCCCAACGGCGACTCGACGCCGACGCCGGCGACGACCCCGAATACGACCGCGTCATCCGCAGCGACCTCGAACCCGTTGATACCGCGCCGGATGTTGAAGGCATCCAGATCCGCCTCGACGACCTGGGCAATCCCGAGTTCACCGCCACCCCGGAGCCCGGCCGCGAAGACGTCTTCTACGACAGCGTAGGGCGCGACGACATCCAGAGCAAGGAAGAGGAAGGCAAAGACTACATCGAAGCCTTGGCAGGCGGCGACGACAAAATCGATGCCGGCGGCGGGGACGACGTTGCCCTTGGCGGCGCGGGGAGCGACGAGATTGCCTGCGATGACGGCAAAGACATCGTCGTGGGCGGGGCGGACGACGACGACCTGTACGGCGGGGAATTCAAGACCTACGCCGACGTGCTGGCGGAAGCCGACGGCACGGGCGGCGGCGGCGAGAAAGGCGACTGGGTGGATGGCGGCGCGGGCGACGACCTGGTGGCCGGCGCGAGCCAGGCCGACGGTCTCACCGGCGGACAAGGCGACGACATTCTGGCGGGGGGAGACGGCGACGACACCCTGTTCGGCGACAAGGCGCTCGTCGAACTGGCCCGGGACTGGCGCCTCGAATGCGCCGTGGAAGAGACCGCCGACAAGACCACCCCGGTGGCTAACGTGGTTCCGATGCGGAAAGTCGGCACTGGCGGGACGGCGAGGAATGATGAGCAGTGGAGGAGACCAGCATGACCGTAAAACAATTGCTGATGCGACTGGCTGGCATGGTGATGCTAAGCGCCTTGCCGCCTGTCTGGTCCATGGGTGCAGTCCCACAACTTGTACAAAAGGACTCGGGCGTGTCGGTGGCTACCTTGTACACCGGCTATCCAGCCATCTTTTGGCTAGACAACACACAAGTCGTGTTTCTCGGATTCGATGGCAAGACCTATCGATTAAGTGAGTCGGGGGTAAAGCGCCCGATGTTTCGTGTCCATACCTGGAATACCGAAACCGGCGAGATCACCGTGGGAGCGGAAGCATCGAAAATGCTATGCGTCCATGCGGGCAGAATCAAGTACGCTACTTACGTACTCAAGGGGGGACGGTATGCCGAGGAAGAAATGCAGTGGTTTGCGGGGAATATTGGTGAAGAACGGGAGGCGGACCGGGCGTTGGAGGGTCTAACTGCGAGCGATTGGGAAACCCACTGGCCGACGTGCCAACAGGTCAAACAAATGCCGCCGCTGCCCACTTGGACGGAAGGTCGCAGCATCAAACGGCTATTGCCCGAGCATGGTTTTCTTGATCTCGGCGTGTTGCGAGGTCAAGAGGATGAAGTTAAGTACTACCCTCTTGGCGCAGGCAAAGACGAGGGAATCGTCATGCCCTTTAAAAAGGGACGCTTTAGCACGGTAACAATTCGTTTCTTTCCATTCAAAAATGCTTACTTGATCGAAAGCAGTCATTGGGCCTACGTGAAGCCATGGCCAGTGGACTTTCCGACCAAACGACTATGGTGGCTTCACCCAGATGGCAGGGTGGAAGAGTATGCAGTACCCCACCATACGAGCTACCAGTTTTATTACGCCAGCAACAAGGGCTGGGTGTTCAAATCAAATGACACAAGTCGCGAAAAAGTTGGCGAAGCAGGTCTTTACCTCGTCCAAGGAGAGCAGATCACCCGTCTCGTCTCCGCCGTGGTATCCAACCCCGCCGTTTCCCCCGACGGGTGTCGTATTGCCTACCGGCACGATCCCCACGATGGCAGCACCGGGTATGACCTGATTTCCAGAATCACCTTACGAATGATTGATCTCTGCGAGGGAGGAAACTGACATGGCTTTCGACACGAATGATCGCAATCAGCTTTCGCAACTCACGCTGGTCGCCAGCGACCAAGCCTATGCCGGCACATTGTTGGGGGTCGGTACCGAGCTTGCTCCTTATGACGATACCGATCAGTACAGCAACCCGTTTACCTGCTGGATCGGAATGGCGATGTCGAGACTATTGAAGTTCCCAATCCCAAGACGGAAAAAGAGCGCGATTGGACCAATATCGATATGGCCCTGCCAACCCGAGCCGGAATCATCTTTGATGGCAGCCACGGCCGCAAGGGCGGCGGCATCTTCATCTACGACGGCAAGCAGGTAACAAGCCTCGACGTCGGACAAGTCCGCGCCCTTGCCGTGACGCCGGACGGCTGCAAGGCAGCCTGGGCCATCATCAACGACTATGGCCACGGATTGCTCGACCACCGCATCAAATACATGAACGTTTGCCAGGGAGGCCACTGAAATGGGCAACGTCAAGGAGCCCGTGGGTGAATGAATAGTCGGCGCCGGCAGGACGGCGGTGACGAATCAGGCACGAATGGCGGCATCACATGATGCTACTATTTGAGCATTGAACCGCCGGAGACCGCCATGCGCACCACGCTTGCCCTCGATGACGATTTGCTCGCCCAGGCGCAGAGCCTGACCGGCGTGTCGGAAAAGACCGCGCTGATCCGCGAGGCGTTGCGCGCCCTGATCCAGCGGGAAAGCGCCCGGCGGCTGGCCCTGCTCGGCGGCTCGGAACCGCAGCTGGAAAACGTGCCGCGCCGGCGGGCGAAGACGACGTGATCCTGGTCGATACCTCGGTCTGGATCGACCATCTGCGCCGGCGCGACGAGCAGCTGGGCCGCCTGCTGGAACAAGGCCGGGCGCTCGCGCATCCCTTCGTGATCGGCGAACTGGCGCTCGGCAACCTGCGCAACCGGGACACGATCCTGCGCGCCCTGCGCGACCTGCCCGCCGCGCCGGTCGCCACCGAGGACGAAATGCCGGCCTTCATCGAGCGGCACGGGCTGCACGGGATCGGCATCGGCTACATCGACGCGCACCTGCTGGCGGCGACCCTGCTCACGCCGGGCGCGGCCTTATGGACGCGCGACAGGCGCCTCGGCGAGGTCGCGGCGCGGCTCGGCCTGGCCTGGAACGCGGCCCACTAAAGGCCGCCAAAGGCGGCTAGGCCGAGCGGCTTTCCGCCCGG
>JAVEWF010000005.1:0-45950 GCA_034004665.1 Rhodocyclaceae bacterium
AGGCTGGTCTTGCCGGTCTCCAGCAGCTTCTGCATCTCGGCCTTCGAGATCTCCTGCTGCAGGATCACCTTGCCGGAACGGAAATCGCAGGATTTCGCCGCGCCCGTCGACTTCTCGCAGACGTAGGACATCGGCTGCTCGAAGACGCGCGCGCCGCACTTCGGGCAGGCGCCCAGCGGCTCCTGGCCGCTGAAGTCGATTTCCTCGCCGGCTTCGTCCTCGTTGCCGAAATCGAACTTCGGCGCATGCTCGTCGTCGAGCTTGATGACGGCGGCGAAGGCGCGCCCCATCTTGCTCCGGAAGCCCTGCAGCGGACCGACCTGCCGTTTCTCCAGCAGCTCGTCCATCTCCTCCGGTTCCCACTGGCGGCCGGCGACGACCTTCCACAGCTTGTAGTCGCACTGGTCGCACTTGAAGTGGCGGTAGGTTTCGTGGATCGCGCCGCCGCACTTGGGACAGGGCGTCTTGAGGGTGCCGAAGTCGGCGTCGGAAAACTCGCCGGTCTTGATGCGTTCGACCATCACCTGGGTCTGCTCGGTGATGTGGGCCATGAACTCCTCGCGCTTGAGGCGACCATGCTCCATTTCCTTGAGCTTCCATTCCCACAGGCCGGTCAGCTCCGGCGAGCGGATCTCGTCGACCTTGAGCTGCTCCAGCGCGAAAAGAAGATTGAAAGCCTTGGCGGTCGGCTGCAGCTCGCGGCCGTTGCGATGCACGTATTCCTCGGCGATCAGGCCCTCGATGGTGGCGGCGCGCGTCGCCGGCGTGCCGAGGCCGCGCTCGCTCATCGCCTCGCGCAATGAGTCGTCGTCGACGAGCTTGCCGGCGCCCTCCATCGCCGAGAGCAGCGTCGCTTCGTTGAAGCGCGGCGGCGGCTTGGTGGCGTTGGGCTTGACTTCGACGTCGTTGGCCCAGACGCGTTCCTTCTTTTCCAGCGGCGGCAGGTTGGGATTCTCCTCGTCCGCGCCGGCGGCCTCCTTGCCATACACGGCGAGCCAGCCCGGCGTGACCAGCACCTTGCCGACGGTCTTGAAGGGCTCTTGCTCGATCCTGGTGATGCGCGTGGTGACCTGGTATTCGGCGCTCGGGAAGAAGATGGCGATGAAGCGCTTGACGACGAGGTCGTAGAGCTTCTGCTCGGGTTCGGTGAGGTTCTTCGGCGCCGCGCCGGTGGGGATGATGGCGAAGTGGTCCGAAACCTTGGCGTTGTTGAAGATGCGCTTGGTCGGATGCACCCAGCCGTTGTCGAGCACCGTCTCGGCATGCTTGCCCAGCGGCGAGTCGGTCAGCGCGCGCAGCGTGTCCTTGGCGGCGCCGATCATGTCCTCGGGCAGGTAGCGGCTGTCGGTCCGCGGATAGGTCAGCACCTTGTGGCGCTCATACAGGGCCTGCGCCAGCGCCAGCGTGTTGCGCGCCGAGAAGCCGAAGCGGCCGTTGGCGTCGCGCTGGAGCGAGGTCAGATCGTAGAGCAGCGGGCAGGCTTCGGTCTTGGGCGTCGCTTCTTCCGTGACCTCGCCGTGCTTGCCGAGGCACTTCTTGCGCAGGGCCTCGGCGCTGGCCTGGTCCCACAGGCGCTCGGCCTTGGCGTGCTCGTCTTCGCTTTTCTTGAACTTCTCGTCGAACCACTTGCCGCGGTAGGTGCCGGCGACGGCCTGGAATTCGGCCTCGACCTCCCAGTAGTCGCGCGGTTCGAAGGCGCGGATGGTCTTCTCGCGCTCGACGAGGATCGCCAGCGTCGGGGTCTGCACGCGGCCGACGGTGGTCTTGTAGAAGCCGCCTTCCTGCGAGTTGAAGGCGGTCATGGCGCGCGTGCCGTTGATGCCGATCAGCCAGTCGGCCTCGGAGCGGCAGCGCGCGGCATCGGCCAGCGGCAGCATCTCGGCGTCGGTGCGCAGGTGGGCGAAGCCGTCGCGGATCGCGGTGGCGGTCATGGATTGCAGCCAGAGGCGGCGCACGGGCTTGTCCGACTTGGTGTGCTGCACGACGTAGCGGAAGATCAGTTCGCCCTCGCGGCCCGCGTCGCAGGCGTTCACCAGGCCGGTGACGTCCTTGCGCTTGACGAGGCGGGTGAGCAGCCGGAGCCGGTCGGCGGTCTTGTCGATCGGGTTGAGCGTGAAGCGCGGGGGAATCACCGGCAGGTGGGTGAAGGTCCATTTGCCGCGCTTGACCTCGTATTCCTCGGGCACGGCGAGCTCGAGCAGATGGCCGACGGCCGAGCTCAATACATAGTGTTCGCTCTCGAAATAGTCGCCTTCACGGGTGAAGCCGCCCAAGGCTCTCGCGATGTCCTGGGCGACCGAAGGCTTTTCGGCGATGATCAGTTGTTTGCTCATATGGGGGGCGGATGTTAAGCGCCCTTTGATGAAACTTGCAAGCCGGCCTAGTTCAGCCGCTGGTAGCGCCCCCCCGGCAACTGGGCGATGCGGCCGTCCAGTTCGAGCGGCAGCAGTTGCGCCAGCAGGGCGTCGGCGGCCAGGCCGGTGCGGGCCGCCAGCGTGTCGATATCGCAGGGATCGCGGCCCAGCGCGACGAGTACCGGGTCGATTTCGGCTTCGGGCACGGCCGGGAGCGTGGCGGGGTTGGCGACGGCTTCCCAGCGCAGTTCTTCGAGGATGTCCTGCGCCGACTCGACGAGCTTGGCGCCCTGTTTGATGAGCGCGTGGCAGCCCTTCGACTGGGGCGAGTGGATCGAGCCGGGAATGGCGAACACCTCGCGGCCGGCTTCGGCGGCCAGCCGCGCAGTGATCAGCGAACCGCTCTGCTGCGCCGCCTCGACGACGAGACAGCCGCGTGCCATGCCGGCGATGAGCCGGTTGCGGCGCGGAAAGTTGGCGGCGAGCGGCGGCGTGCCGAGCGGGAATTCGCTGACGATGCAGCCCCGGTCCGCAATGTCGCGTGCCAGGGCCTCGTTGCGGGCGGGGTAGATGCGGTCGATGCCGGTGCCGATGACGGCGATGGTCGATGCGGTTTCCTGCAGCGCGCCGCGGTGGGCGGCGGCGTCGATGCCGGCGGCGAGCCCGCTGACGACGGTCAGCCCGGCACCGGCCAGCGTGGAAGCGAAGGCCGCGGCATTGGCTTCGCCCTGTTTCGTGGCGTTGCGACTGCCGACGATGGCGAAGGCCGGCCGGTTGAGCAGCGCGACGTCGCCCTTCGCGTACAGGAGGACAGGCGGGTCGTCGGCCGTCAGAAGCGCCTGCGGATAGGTGGAGTCGGCAAGCGTCAGGACATGGTTGCCGGGCTGCGCCGCCCATGCCAGCGTTGCTTCCATTGCGGTTTCGTCGTCATGGACGAGCAGGCGCTCGGCCAGTCGGCTACCCGCTGCGCCGTCGAGTACCCCGCGCAGGGCCGATGGCGGTGCGGCGAAGACGGCCTCCGGACTGCCGAAGGCCCTGAGGAGTTGTCGCCGGGATTCGCCGCCGATGCCGGGAATCAGGGTCAGCCTGATCCAGGCGGCCAGTTCGCCGCTGGCCAACGATCAGGGCTGGCGGATGCGATCACCCGCTGCCACGGGCCGCGAGGCGTCGGTGATCAGGGCGTAGGACACCCGGTCGAAGACGCGGAAGACGAACATCAGGCCGTAGCGCTCTTCCGGCAGGGCGTGGGTTTGCAGCTGGCCGTCACCGAAGCGGTTGGTCACGGTCGTGGCGGCACTGTAGAGCGCGAGCACGTGGCCCATCTCGAGGCCGTCCTTCCGGCCGCGCGAAATGGCGACGATGGAATTCCTCCCGCCGACGCCGACGCCGTCGTAGAGCTTGAGCACGCGGCCCTCGACCGGCTGGGCCGGCTTGTGCGGCATGTAGCTCATGATCTCGGGCCGGCTGGCGGGCACGAGCTGGTCGCCGCGGCCGATTTCCTGGCGGGCGCTGACGATGGTGAGCGGGGTCACGTCCTGGCCGGCCGCGCCGCTGACGCGTGCATTGCCGAGATAGATCGCCTCGACGCCGAGCGCTTCGCCACTGTCGGGATCGCGCAGCGGCTGGCCGGGCTTGTAGACCTGCCACTGGCCGATCTTGGGATCGACGCCGCTGGCATAGACGAGATCGCCGTTGCCGCCATAGACGCGGTTTTCCTGCAGGGCGACGATGCGCGGCGCCTTCTCGAGGCTGTCCGTTTCGATGACCAGCGGCTGGGCGAGGAAGGGCTCGATCACGTTGGCCGGAATCGCGGGGATTTCCTGGGGCGGCACTTCGACGCGGACCTGCGGCGAGAGCTTCACCACATTGCCGAGCCGCAGGCTTGGCCCGTTGCGGTCGAGGATGACCACCTGGCCGGGATAGATGCGATGCGGATTCTTCACCTGCTCCGCATTCATCTTCCAGATGTCGGGCCAGCGGAAGGGATCCTTGAGGAACTTCGCCGCAATGTCCCACAGGGTATCGCCCTTCACGACGGTGTGACGATCGGGGGCGTCCGGTGCGAGCTCGATGGGCTGGCCGGACTGGGCGATGGCGGCGGTTGAAAAACCGAAAACGAGCGCGAATATAATGTTCCGCATGCAGGGACTCCGGGCGCCGGATGGCAACTGCATCGGATTCTGCCCCCAAATTCCGCACGCATCAACCCGTTAAAGGCGTCTTTCATGGCTTTGTTGCCGATATTGCGATATCCCGATCCCCGCCTGCATACGGTGGCCAAACCGGTTGCGGCCGTCGATGCCGGCATCCGCAAGCTGGCGGCCGACATGCTCGAGACCATGTACGAGGCGCCCGGGATCGGCCTGGCGGCGACGCAGGTCAACGTGCACCAGCGCGTCCTGGTGCTCGACGTGTCCGAGGACAAGTCGCAGCCGCGGGTCTTCGTGAATCCGGAAATCCTCTGGCGCGAAGGCGAGTGCGTCGGCGAGGAAGGCTGCCTGTCCGTGCCGGGCATCTACGAAACGGTGAAGCGCAGTGAGCGCGTCAGGGTGCGTGCGCTCAATGCCGATGGCGAGGCTTTCGAAGTCGAGGCCGACGGCCTGCTGGCCATCTGCCTGCAGCACGAGATCGACCACCTCGACGGCAAGGTGTTCGTCGAATACCTCTCCAACCTCAAGCTCAACCGCATCAAGGCCAAGCTCGCCAAGCAGGCCCGGATCACGGCCTGATCGTGAAAGTCGCGTTCGCTGGCACGCCGGAATTCGCAGCGGTCGCATTGCGTGCGTTGCTGGATGCCGGCTTCGACGTCCCGCTCGTCCTGACCCAGCCCGACCGTCCTGCCGGCCGCGGCCAGAAGCTCGTGGCCAGCCCGGTCAAACAGGTGGCGCTGGCGCACGGGATTCCCGTCCATCAGCCCGAAAAGCTGCGCGATCCGGCGACGCATGCACCGCTGATCGATGCGGCCCCGGATGTGCTGGTGGTCGCCGCCTACGGCCTGATCCTGCCGCAGGCGGTGCTCGACATTCCACGGCGCGGTTGCCTCAACATCCATGCCTCGCTGCTGCCGCGCTGGCGTGGCGCGGCACCGATCCAGCGCTGCATCGAGGCGGGCGACGCCGAGACCGGCGTGACCATCATGCAGATGGAGGCCGGCCTCGACACCGGGCCGATGCTGCTCGCCGAAGCGACAAATGTCGGCGCCGGCGAGACGGCGGCCACATTGCACGACCGGCTTGCCGATATCGGCGGACGGCTGATCGTGGCCGCGCTGCGTCAGCTCGATGGCCTGTCGCCGGCGATCCAGCCCGAGGCCGGCGTCACCTATGCCGCCAAGATCGGCAAAGCCGAGGCGGCCATCGACTGGCGACAGCCGGCGTCCGAGATCGAGCGGCGCATCCGCGCCTTCGACCCCTTTCCCGGCTGCACCGCGCAGCTGGGCGATGCGACGCTCAAGCTCTGGCGTGCGGAGATGGCTGCCGGCACGGGGCAGCCCGGCGAAATCCTCGCGGTCGCACCAGACGGCATTACCGTCGCCTGCGGGACGGGTGCGCTGCGGCTCGTCGAATTGCAGAAGCCCGGTGGCCGCCGTCTCGCCAGCGCCGACTTTCTGCACGGCTTTGCGCTGACGGCCGGGCAGCGTTTCGCCCTGCCCGCCGTTTGAAGCAGCCGCCACTTTCGGCCGCGCTGTCCGCCGCAGCGGCGCTGGTCGGCGGCGTCATCGCCGGCCGCACACCCGACGCCATGCTCGCCCGGCTCGATCCGGCATTGCGGCCGGCGGTCATCGACCTCGGCTTCAACACCCTGCGCGATTGCGGACGGGGCGATTTCCTGCTCGGCCGGCTGATGGCGCGGCCGCTCGACCATGCGCCGACGCGTGCGCTGCTGCTCGTCGCGCTGGCCCGGCTCGAACGCCGCCCGGAAGAGGCGCATACCCTCGTCGATCAGGCCGTCACCGCGGCAAGCCAGCGTTTCAAGGGGCTCGTCAACGCCGTGCTGCGCAACTTCCTGCGCCGCCGTGACGAACTGCTGGCCGCGGCGGAGGGGGACGAGGTCGCCCGCTGGCGCCATCCGCGCTGGTGGCTCGACAAGCTGCAGACCGCCTATCCAGGCGATTGGCAGGCCATCGCCGCTGCCGGCAACAGCCATCCGCCGATGTGCCTGCGCTTCAATGCGCGCCGTCCTGCCGCCGCCGACTTTCCCGGAATTCGTCTGGACGATACCGCGCTGCTGCTCGACAAACCGGTGCCGGTCGAATGCATCCCGGGATTTCGCGCAGGACAGGTTTCGGTGCAGGACTGGGGCGCCCAGCAGGCCGCCCGCCTGCTCGATGCGCAGGACGGCATGCGCGTGCTCGATGCCTGCGCCGCGCCAGGCGGCAAGACGGCGCATCTGCTGGAGTTGGCCGACCTCGACCTGACGGCGCTGGAACTGGACGCGGCGCGTGCCCGCCGCGTCACCGAGAACCTCGACCGGCTCGGCCTCTCCGCCATGGTCCGGGTCGCCGATGCCGCCTGTCCGGACGACTGGTGGGACGCCCGGCCCTACGACCGCATCCTCGCCGACGTGCCCTGTTCGGCCTCCGGCGTGGTGCGTCGCCACCCCGACATCAAGTGGCTGCGGCGTGCGGCGGATGTGGCGGGTTTCGCACGCACGCAGGCACGGATTCTCGATGCTTTGTGGCCGACACTGGTGCCGGGTGGCAAAATGCTCTACTGCACCTGTTCGGTGTTTCCGCAAGAAAACGACGATCAGGTGCGCGCCTTTCTCGCACGCCATACGGATGCCCGTCCGTTGCGGACCGGCGATGCCGCGGCGGGCTGGCAACTGCTGCCGTCGGAACGGCATGACGGCTTTTATTACGCCCTCTTGGGCAAGGAGATCTGAAACGTGGAGAGCAGGCCCGCAGGCTGCAACCCGGTGGCCACCAACCAGAGCGCCATCGGTTTCCTGCACGAGATGGACCGGGCGCTCCACGACTTCCTGCAATGGCAGAAGCGGCTCTATCGCGCCCTGATCAGCGATGCCGCCGTCAATCCCGAAACCCTGAGCCTGACCGGCGAGGTGCGCGGCGCATTCGGCAAATGGTTCCTCGACCTGCCCGAGACGGTGCGCGACCGCGACCCGGCCATCCGCGACATCTGGGACCTGCACGAACGCATGCACGACGCCGCCTGCGACCTGCTCGCCGCGCATGTCGCGGGCAAACCGATCGCGCCGGCCACTTTCGATGCCTTCGTCGATCTCTCGCAGGATTTCAAGCTGGCGATGCTCAAGTACCAGCGCCGCATCATCAGCGAGGTCTGTACCCTCGATCCGCTCACCGGTGCCGGCAACCGCTATGCCATGGACCTGCGGCTGACCGAGGAATGGGAACGTTCGCGCCGGTCCGGTTCGCCCTGCAGCCTGTGCATGCTCGACATCGACCACTTCAAGGAGGTCAACGACACCTACGGCCATGCCGTCGGTGACACGGTGCTGCGCATGATCTCGCGCTATCTGAAGGGCGACGGCCGCTCCTACGACGACCTGTTCCGCTATGGCGGCGAGGAATTCCTCATCTGCATGCCCAACACGCCGCTCGACGATGCCGAAGTGGTGTTCAACCGCCTGCGGGAGGGCCTGGCCACGATGACGATCCCGCTCGAAGGCGGGGGCGGCATCAGCGTCTCGGCCTCCTTCGGCGTGACCCTCCTGCTGACCGACGAGCCGGTCGAGCAGTCGATCGAGCGGGCCGACCATGCCCTGCTGTGCGCCAAGAATGCCGGGCGCAACCGGGTGTGCGTGTGGGACATTTCCTCCCCGGCCGGCCGCGCGAACTGAGCCTCGCATGATGCCGATCCGCCTCCGCTGCGCACTCGTCATCCTGGTGTTCAGCGTGTGGGCAGGCCTGGTGCAGGCCGGCAGCATCGTGCCGGAAAGCGCCGTGCTCGCTCCCGACGAGCGCGGCCAGGCGCTGACGGCACAATTCGCCATCGTGCTCGGTCCGCGCCTCGAGGAAGCGGTCGGGCGCGGCGTGCCGCTCAATTTCCGCTTCGAGTTCGATCTCAAGCGCAAACGCAGCTACTGGGTGGATGAGCACATCACGGGACGCGTGCTCGAGTACCGGCTCGGTTACCACGCCCTGACCCGTCAGTACCGCCTGTCGCTCGGCAACCTCCACCAGAACTTCGCCTCGCTCGACGAGGCCCTGCAGGCCCTGTCCCGCGTGGTACGACTGCATGTCGTCGACAGGAACGTCCTGGTTGCGGGCGAAACCTATCTGGCCGCGGTGCGCCTGTCGCTCGACCACAACCAGCTGCCCAAGCCCCTGCAGGTCGACGCCATTGCCGACAGCGACTGGCGGGTCGAAGCCAAAACGCTGCGGTGGGAGTTCGTCCCGGGCGAAGAAAAGCCCCGATGATCGTCGCGCTCGCGATCACTGCCGGTTTCGGTGCCCTGCTGGTCTTCCTGCTCGCCACGGCGAGCGCCGACACCGCTTTCCTCGCCAGCCACACGCTGCTGCTGATCGGCATCAACGCACTGGCGGCGCTGGTGCTGCTGGCGCTGGTGCTCGCGCAGGTGCGCCGGCTGTTCCGCGAATACCGGGCCGGCGTCTTCGGCGCGCGGCTGAAGTCGCGGCTGCTGCTGATGCTGGCGCTGATGGCGGTCGTGCCCGGCGCGCTGGTCTATGCGGTATCCGCCCAGTTCGTCGTCAAGAGCATCGATACCTGGTTCGACGTGCGCGTCGAGGCGGCGCTCGAGGGCGGCATCGACCTCGGCCGCGGCGTGCTCGACGCGATGCAGGCGGACCTGCTCGCCAAGGGCCGGGCGATGGCCTACGACCTGGCCGATACGAACGCACCGGGCGCCGTGCTGCTCAATCGCCTGCGCGAGCAGGCCGGCGTGCATGCGGCTGCGCTGCTCACGGCGGGCGGGCACCTGGTGGCGAACAGCAGCGGCGACCTGCGCGGCCTGCTGCCCGCCCTGCCCGAAGTCGCGCAGTTGCGCCAGGCGCGCCTCGGTACCGGCAGCGTGCGTGTCGAGGGGGATGCGGCGAGCGGTTTCGTGGTGCGAGCGCTGATTCCCGTCGGCGGCTATCGCCTCGATGCGGAGCCGTTCGTGCTGCAGGTCGAGCAGCCGGTGCCCGAAGCCATCACCCAGAGCGCCGAGGCGGTCGAGGCGGCGCACCGCGACTACCAGGAGCTGCAGCTCGGCCGTGTCGGCCTCAAGCGCATGTACCTGATGACGCTGACTTTCGCCCTGCTGCTGGCGCTGTTCGCCGCCATCGTGCTCGCCTTCTTTCTCGCGGCGCGGCTCGCCAAGCCGTTGCTGATGCTGGCCGAGGGCACCCGCGCCGTGGCCGATGGCGACCTGGCCCCGCGCGCGGTGCTGGCGACCGACGACGAACTGGGCGTGCTGACCCGCTCCTTCAACGAGATGACCATCCAGCTCGCGGAAGCGCGCGTCGAGCGCGAGGCGGCGCAGCGGGCAGCCGTCTGGGGCGAGGTGGCCCGGCGGCTCGCCCACGAGATCAAGAATCCGCTCACCCCGATCCAGCTGTCCGCCGAACGCCTGCAGATGAAGCTGGCCGGCAAGCTGGATGCGACGGATGCGGCGATGCTGCAGCGTGCCACCCGGACCATCGTCGACCAGGTCGAGGCGATGAAGAACATGGTCAACGATTTTCGCGACTATGCGCGTCTGCCGCCGCCCGTGCCCAAGCCGCTGGACCTCAATGCGCTGGTGGGCGAAGTGCTGGAGCTGTATGCGGACGGCCCGGTCGCCATCGTCGCGACGCTGGCGCCGAACCTGCCGCCGGTGACCGCCGATGCCGGCCAGATCCGCCAGGTGCTGCACAACCTGATCAAGAACGCCGGAGAGGCGATGGCGGATAATGAAAAAGTCGGCGCCGACGGAACGGCAATCGAAATTGCCACTGCCGCCACCGACCGCATGGCCGCCCTCGTCGTCAGCGATCGCGGCCACGGTTTCCCGCCGGAAATCCTCGCCCGCGCCTTCGAGCCCTACGTCACCACCAAGGCCAAGGGAACCGGGCTGGGGCTGGCGATCGTCAAGAAGATCGCCGACGACCACGGCGGCGTGGTCCGTCTCGCCAACCGCGTGGAAGGCGGGGGCGAAGTGACGCTGTTATTGCCGCTTCATCGCCCACCACAGCGCGACGCGGCAGCGGCATAATGCAGAAAACTGGTTTCTAGCCATGCCACAAATCCTGGTCATCGACGACGAAGTCGGCATCCGCGAGCTCCTGTCGGAAATCCTCACCGACGAAGGGCACGATGTCGCCACTGCGGAGAACGCCGCCACTGCACGCGCCTGGCGCGACGCGCGTCGCCCCGACCTCGTCCTGCTCGATATCTGGATGCCCGATACCGACGGCGTCACCCTGCTCAAGGAGTGGGCCGCCGCGGGCCAGCTGACCATGCCGGTGCTGATGATGTCCGGCCATGCCACCATCGACACGGCGGTGGAGGCGACGCGCATCGGCGCGGTCGGCTTCCTCGAAAAGCCGATCGGCATGCAGAAGCTGCTCGCCAGCGTCAAGCAGGCGCTCGAGAGCGTGCCCAAGGCGGGCGCGGTCCTGTCGCTGGCCGCTTTCCCGCGTTCCGCACCGCTCAAGGATCTGCGCCGCCGCCTCGAGCAGGTGATGAACCGCAGCCGGTCCGTGCTGCTGCGCGCACCGGCCAGTTCCATCGTCGAGCTGGCGGCGCGCACGCTCCAGACACCGGGCAAGGCCTGGATCGACCTCGGCCATGATTCCAACCCGCTGACGCTCGAAGTGCTCAACCAGGCCAGCGGCGGCGTGCTGTACTGCGGCGAGCTGTCGCGCCTCACGCGCCTGCAGCAGAAGAACCTCGCCTTCGCGCTCGAACGCCTCGAACGCCACAACCTGCGCATGGTCGTCGCCACCACGCTCGATGCCGCCGCGCTGGCCGCGCAGGGCTGGGAAGAGGATGTCGTCAAGGCCTTGTTCGACGTCAGCATCGGCCTGCCGTCGCTCGCCGAGCTGAAGGACGACGTGCCCGACCTTGCCACCCATCTGCTGGTGCAACTCGTCGAAGCCGGCGAAACGCCCAACCGGACCCTGTCGGTCGCCGCGCAGAACGCGCTGCGCCAGCACCCCTGGCCCGAGGGCTACGCCCAGCTGAAGAGCACGGTCAAGTCGCTCGCGCTGGCGGCGCTGGAAGAGGAGATCAGTGCCGAGGACGTGCAGCATCTGCTGTCGCCCGGCGCCGCCGGCCTGCCGGAAGTGCCGCCCGGCCTGCTGCCGGAAATGCTCACCCTGCCGCTGCGCGAAGCGCGCGAGATGTTCGAGAAGCTCTATTTCGAGCACCACATCCGGCTCGAAGGCGGCAGCATGACGCGGCTGGCCGAAAAGACCGGGCTCGAGCGCACGCACCTCTACCGCAAGCTCAAGGACCTCGGCCTGCGCAACGCATCCAAAGAATCCGAGGAATAGGGAGTCTTCCATGCGCATCCTGATTCTCGGCGCCGGCCAGGTCGGCGCCAGCGTCGCCGAGGCGCTCGCCTCGGAAGCCAACGACATCACCGTCATCGACCAGAACCGCGAGAGCCTGGCGCAGATCGCCGACCGGCTCGACGTGCGCACCCTCGCCGGGAATGCCGCCTATCCGTCCGCCTTGCGCGAGGCCGGGATCGAGGATGCCGACCTGCTCGTCGCGGTCACGCAGTCGGACCAGACCAACCTCGTCGCCTGCAAGATCGCGCGCAGCATGTTCAACGTGCCGACGCGCATCGCCCGCCTGCGTTCGCCCGACTTCCTCGACGACGCGCTGCTGTCGGACGAGAACTTCTCGGTCGATTATGCGATCTGCCCGGAACAGGAAATTACCGAGTACATCGGCAAGCTGATCGAGTTTCCCGAAGCCCTGCAGGTACTCGAATTCGCCGGCGGCCGCGTCACGCTGGTCGGCGTGCGCGCCTTCCAGGGCGGCCTGCTGGTCGGCAAGCCGATCCGCGCCATGCGCGAGCACCTGCCCGAGAGCATCGACGCCCGCATCGCCGCCATCTTCCGCGAGCACCAGCCGCTCGACCCGGACGGGAACACCGTCGTCGAGCCCGGCGACGAGGTGTTCGTGCTCGCCGCCAGCGAACATATCCGTCCCGTGATGCGCGAGTTGCGGCGCATGCAGCAGCCGGTCAAGCGCGTCATGATCGCCGGCGGCGGCAACATCGGTTCCCGGCTGGCCGGGCTGCTCGAGGAGCGCTACGAGGTCAAGGTGGTCGAGCGCGATCGCCAGCGCGCCGAGGTGCTCGCCGCGAAGCTCGGCAAATCGCTGGTGCTGGTCGGCGAGGCCACCGACGAGAACGTGCTGACCGAAGAGAATATCGACGAGATGGACATGTTCCTCGCGCTGACCAACGACGACGAGGACAACATCATGGCCGCCTCGCTGGCCAAGCGGCTCGGCTGCCAGCGCGTGCTCGCCCTCATCAACCGTCGCGCCTACGCCGACATGGTGCAGGGCGGGCCGATCGACATCGGCCTGTCGCCGGCCCAGGTGTCGATCGGCACCCTGCTCACCCACGTGCGGCGCGGCGACGTGGCGCGCGTGCACAGCCTGCGGCGCGGCGCGGCCGAGGCGCTCGAACTCGTCGCCCACGGCGATGCGAAAAGCTCCAAGGTCGTCGGCCGGCGCATCGACGAACTGCCCGTCATCAAGGGCGCGCACGTCGGCGCCATCGTCCGCGAGATGCCGGAGGAATTCGATGTCACCGGCGAGAACGGCCGCATCCTGGGCCGCAGCAACCAGCGCGTCATCATTCCCCACCACGACACGGTGATCGAGAGCGGCGACCACGTCATCATTTTCTGCACGCGCAAGCGTCTCGTGCGCGAGGTGGAAAAGCTCTTCCAGGTCGGCTTCATGTTCTTCTAGGCGGCCGGCATGCGCTTCCTGCCCGTCTTCAACGCCCTCGGCGTGATCGTGTTCCTGTTCGGGCTGATGATGCTTGTCCCGCTCGGCGTCTCCTGGTACCACGCCGACGGTGCGCAGACCGCCTACGACGAGGCCTTCGCCGTCACGCTCGTCGCGGGACTGCTGCTCTGGCTGGGCACGCGGCGGCGCGGCCGCATCGAGCTGCGGGTGCGCGACGGCTTCCTGCTGGTGGCGCTGACCTGGACGGTCCTGCCGTTCTTCGGCGCGCTGCCGCTGCTGATCCACATCCCCGGCCTGTCCTTTACCGATGCCTACTTCGAGGCCACCTCGGGCCTGACGGCGACCGGCTCGACCCTGCTGGTCGGTCTCGATGCGCTGCCGATCTCGATCAACTTCTGGCGCACCTTCATGCACTGGCTGGGCGGCATGGGCGTGATCGTGCTGGCCGTGGCGATCCTGCCGCTGCTGGGCATCGGCGGCCGGCAGATCTTCAAGGCCGAAGTGCCCGGCCCGATGAAGGAATCGAGCCTGACGCCGCGCATCGCCGAGACCGCCAAGGGACTGTGGGGCGTCTATCTCGTGCTGACCGTCGCCTGCACGCTCGCCTTCGTGCTGGCCGGCATGGAGAAATGGGATGCCGTCATGCATGCCTTCAGCGTCATGGGCCTCGGCGGCTTCTCGACGAAGGACGCCAGCCTCGGCCATTTCGCCAGCGTGCCGATCGAACTGGTGGCGATGAGTTTCGCGCTCCTGTCGGGCATCAACTACGCGACCCACTTTCTCGCCTTCCGTGCCCGCAGCCTGAACGCCTATCGCCACGATGCGGAGCTGCCCTTCTATTTTTCCGTGATGGCGATCAGCATCCTCGCCCTGACGGCCTACCTGATGCAGTTCGACATCTACGACAACGCCTGGACCGCGCTGCGCTACGTCGCCTTCCACAGCATTTCGCTGGCGACCTCGCTCGGCTTCGCCACCACCGACTACGCGGCCTGGCCGATGTTCGGCCAGCTCTGGATCCTCTTCCTCGGCAGCTTCTTCGCCTGCTCCGGCTCCACCGGCGGCGGCATCAAGATGATGCGCGCCATCATCCTCTACAAGCAGGTGTTCCGCGAGGTGCTGCGCGCCATGCATCCGCGCATCGTCCATCCGGTACGTCTCGGACGGCAGGTGGTGTCCGAGCCGGTCCTGCATGCCGTGCTGGGATTCAGCTTCATCTACATGGCCATCATCGTTTCGCTCACGCTGCTCATGTCGGCGAGCGGACTGGAACTGGTCACCGCCTTCTCGGCGATCGTCGCCACGCTCAACAACACCGGCCCCGGGCTGGGCGCGGTCGGGCCGGCCAGCAATTTCTCCTCGCTGACCGATTTCCAGACCTGGGTCTGCTCCTTCGCGATGATTCTCGGCCGGCTCGAAATCTTCACGCTGCTGGTGGTGCTGACGCCCGCCTTCTGGCGCAAGTAGCGCACGCCGCACCGGCTGCCCGTTTACCCCTTTTTTACGTCGCCTGTAGGACACTGCGCGCTTCTTCCGCCGCCGGCTGCACACATGCCCTTCCGCTGGTCCCGCGTCCGCTACCCGCTCGCCGTCGTCTTGTGCGCGACGACGGCCTTCGTCGCGCTGACGTTGCGGCCGTGGCTCGACCAGGCGAACATCGTGATGCTCTTCCTGCTCGCCGTATTCCTCATCGCGCTGCGCCTCGGCCGCGGCCCGGCGGTGCTGGCGGCCTTCCTCAGCGTGGCCTTCTTCGATGTCTTCTTCGTGCCGCCGCACCTCTCCTTTTCCGTCGCCGACGCCCAGTATCTGGTGACCTTCGTGGTGATGCTGTCGGTCGGCCTGATCACCACGCACCTGACCGCCCGGCTGGCCGAGCGGCAGGAGGCCGCCCAGGCCCGCGAAAGCGAAACGCGCATGCTCTACGGCCTCGCCCGGGACCTCGGCAGCGCCCTGACGGTCGATCAGGTGGCCGAAATCGTCGGGCGTTTTCTGGGCAGCATGGGCATGTCGGCGGCGCTGTACATCGACTGTTCGGCCGGCGGGCAGGCGGACTTCCTCGTTCATGGCATGCTGGACGAAGGCGCCATGGCGTGCGCGTCCGACGCCTACCGCCGCAATGCGCCGGTCACGGACGATCCGCGTGCGGCCGGCATGATGTTCCTGCCGTTTTCCGGCGCCACGCGCGTGCGCGGCGTGCTCGCCGTCGGCCAGGGGCGGGCGGAGCGGCTGCCGCTGCTCGATACCGCCGCTTCGCTGGCCGGCATCGCCATCGAGCGCCTGCACTACGCCGAGGTCGCCAGTCGCAGCGAACTGGATGCCGAGTCGGAGAAGCTGCGCTCCTCGCTGCTCTCCTCGATTTCGCACGATCTGCGCACGCCGCTGACCAGCCTGGTGGGACTGGCCGATGCGCTTGCCGAGCGCGGAACGAGCCTGCCGGACGACAGCGGCGAAACCGCCGCGATAATCCGCGACCAGGCGCATGCGATGCACCGCATGGTGTCGAATCTGCTCGAAATGGCCCGGCTGCAGTCGGGCCGCGTGATGCTCAACCGGCAGTGGCAGCCGATCGAGGAAATCGTCGGTTCGAGCGTGCGGCTGCTCGATGAAAGCCTCGCCACGCGCCGCCTGGCCATCGACCTGCCGACCGATCTGCCGCTGGTGAGCTTCGATGCCGTGCTGATGGAGCGCGTGCTGTGCAACCTGCTCGAGAATGCCGTCAAGTATTCCGCGCCGGATGCGGAGATCTTCCTGTCCGCGCAGGTTGTCGATGCAGCGCTGGTGGTAACGGTGTGCAATGCCGGTGCGGGTTTCCCGCCCGGGCGCATCGACCGGGTTTTCGATCTGTTTGCCCGCGGCCAGCATGAGCCGGCCATACCCGGTACCGGCATCGGCCTGGCGGTATGCCGGGCCATCATCGCCGCGCACGGCGGCACCATCACCGCCGAAAACCGGCCCGGACAGGCCTGCGTCCGCTTCAGCCTGCCGCTGGGCACGCCGCCGGACGTGAGTGCGGAGCTGACATGACCGAGCCGCCCCGCATCGTCGTCGTCGAAGACGAGCCGCAAATCCGCCGTTTCGTCAGCGATGCCCTGCGCAAGGAAGGCGCACTGCCGCAGGGCGTCGGGGCGGCCCGGCAGGGTCTGGACGCCGTCGTCACGCACGAGCCGCAGCTGGTGGTGCTCGATCTGGGCCTGCCGGACATGAGCGGGCTCGAGTTCATTCGCTCGCTGCGCACCTGGAGCCGCGTGCCGGTCCTGATCCTGTCCGCCCGTACCGCCGAGCAGGACAAGATCGAGGCGCTCGATGCCGGTGCCGACGATTACCTGACCAAGCCCTTTGGCGTCGGCGAGCTGCTGGCGCGCGTGCGGGTGCTGCTGCGCCGCCATGCGGCCGATACGGATGCCACCCCGGTGCGCCGTTTCGGCGACATCGAGGTCGACCTGGCCCGCCACTCGGCCCGGCGCGGCGCCGAGGACCTGCATCTGACCCAGATCGAATACCGGCTGCTGGCGGTCCTGCTGGCCGGTGCGGGCAAGGTGCTGACGCATCGCCACCTGATGCGCGAGGTATGGGGACCCGGCCATGCCGGCCAGGAACACTACCTGCGGATCTACGTGCGCCGGCTGCGGCAGAAGCTGGAGGCCGACCCCGCCCGGCCGCGCCACCTGCTGACAGAGACCGGCGTGGGTTATCGCTTCCAGTTCTGATACCGATGCGTTTCCTGCCCGTTTTCAATGCCCTCGGCGCCATCGTCTTCGTCTTCGGGCTGACGATGCTGGTGCCGCTCGGCACCGCCTGGTGGACCGGCGATGGCGCCCTGACCGCCTACGATGAATCGATCGCCATCACGCTGATGTGCGGTGCCCTGCTCTGGGGAACGACGCGTCGCCGCCAGCCTCATGAACTGCGGGTGCGGGACGGCTTCCTGCTCGTCACCCTGACCTGGATGACGGTGCCGCTCTTCGGTGCCTTGCCGCTGCTGATCCAGATTCCCGGCCTGTCCTTCACCGATGCCTATTTCGAGTCGGCTTCCGGCTTGACCACCACGGGCTCGACGGTGCTGACCGGCCTCGATGCGCTGCCGCTGTCGATCAACCTGTGGCGCACCTTCCTCCACTGGCTCGGCGGCATGGGGGTGATCGTGCTGGTGGTCGCCGTGCTGCCGCTGCTGGGCATCGGCGGCCGGCAGATCTTCAAGGCCGAAACGCCCGGGCCGATGAAGGAAAACAGCCTGACGCCGCGCATCGCCGAAACCGCGAAAGGCCTCTGGTCGGTCTATGCCCTGCTGACCGCGGCCTGCATGCTGGCCTTGTGGCTGGCCGGCATGGATGGCTGGGAGGCTGTGATCCACGGTTTTTCGACGATGGGCCTCGGCGGCTTTTCCAGCCACGACGCCAGCCTCGGCCACTTCGCCAGCCTGCCGATCGAGATCGTGACGATGATCTTCGCCCTGCTGTCGGGCCTCAACTTCGCCACGCATTTTCTCGCCTTCCGCCAGCGCAGCGTCAGGCCCTATCTGCACGATGCGGAAATTCCCTTTTTCTTCGGCGTCCTGGCGACGAGCATCCTGGCGCTGACGCTGTACCTGCAGCTGTTCGCCGTGCATGACGGCTTCGGGGAAACCTTGCGCTACGTCGCCTTTCACTCGATCTCGCTCGCCACTTCGCTCGGCCTCGCGATCACGGATACGGCAGTCTGGCCGATGTTCGCCCAGGTCTGGGTGCTGTTTCTCGGCAGCTTCATCGCCTGCTCGGGCTCGACGGGCGGCGGCATCAAGATGATGCGCGCCATCCTGCTCTACAAGCTGGTGTTCCGCGAGGTGCTGCGGGCCATGCACCCGCGGGCGGTCTATCCGGTGCGGCTCGGCAGCCAGGTGGTGGGCGAGGCCGTCCTGCACGGGGTACTCGCCTTCAGCTTCATGTACATGGTGGTGATCGTGTCGCTGACCCTGCTGCTGGCCGCCAGCGGCATGGAGCTGGTCACGGCCTTTTCGGCGATCGTCGCCACGCTCAACAACACCGGCCCCGGCCTCAACAGCGTCGGGCCGGCCGGCAACTTCGCGGCGCTGACGGATTTCCAGAAATGGGTGTGCGCCTTCGCGATGATCATCGGCCGCCTGGAAATCTTCACCGTGCTGGTGGTGCTGACGCCGGCGTTCTGGAAGAAATAGGCCCGCCCCCAGCCCCGTCCCAATCGCAAACGTCGGGCAGTGCCCGACCTTCCTCGCGGCAGGGGAGACTTGCGGCTCGCTGTGCTCGGTAATGAGCGAGTGCGCCGTCCCGCCGGCGCCGACTTTTCAGTCGCCGTCGTCAGCCATTGGCGTCCGGCAGCTTCCGGTCGAACTTCAGCGCGCCCTGCCGGAAGGCCTGGAAGGCGCTCTGGTAGTAGGCGATCGCTTCGTCGCGCAGGATTTCGTCAACAGACACCGGGGTCGCTGATCCCCGCGCGTCGATGGCGAAGGTCTCGACCCGCTGCTTGGGGCCCAGCACCGTGAGCTTGCCCGCCTTCAGGTAGCCCAGCTCCTGGTAGTTGCTGATGAAGGCCCGTTCCCGGCCGGGCGCGGGGTCGAACAGGGAGTTGCCGAAGAAGTGGTCGTCGCCAGGCAGGCCGAGCACGTCGAGCAGCGTCGGCGGGATGTCGATCTGGCTGGCCAGCGACGTGTGGCGTCCGGCCGGCAGCAGGGCGGGCGCATAGAAGATTGCCGGAATGTGGTAGCCGGGCACCGGCAGCTTGGTCTTGCCGGCGGCCGAGGCGCAATGGTCGGCGACGATCACGAACAGGGTGTCGGCGAACCACGGTTTCTGTCGGGCCTGGTCGATGAAGCGGCCGATCGCGTAGTCGGTGTATTTGACCCCGCCATTGCGTCCCCCCGGCGAGGGAATGTCGATGCGGCCGGCCGGATAGGTGAAGGGCCGGTGGTTGCTGGTCGTCATGACCTGGGCGAGGAAGGGCTTGCCCGATGCGTGCGCCTGGTCGAGCCGCGCCAGCACGTTGTCGAACAGGAACTCGTCGGCGACGCCCCAGATGTTCGCGAAGCCGACCGAGGCTTCCGGAAAATCGGTGCGATCGACGACCCGGTAGTCGTTGCCGGCGAAATAGGCGTTCATGTTGTCGAAATAGCCGTAGCCGCCGTAGAAGAAGTAGGTGGCATAGCCCTGGCGGCGCAGGATTTCTCCCAGCGTCGCGAGGTGGTCGTTGTCCGGTCGCCGCACGATGGCCTGGCCGGGAATCGGGGGCGTGCCGAGCGTCAGGGCTTCGAGGCCGCGCACCGTGCGCGTGCCGGTGGCGTAGAGGTTGGTCAGCAACAGTCCCTCGCCGGCAAGGGCGTCGAGCCGCGGCGTCAGGTGCTCGGGATTCCCGAAGACCCCGAGGTAGGAAGCCGAGAGGCTTTCCACCGTGACCAGCACGATGTTGCGTGGCGGGCGCTTGAACGGCAGGCGCTGCGCATCGAAGCTTTCATCCTCGTCGTCGGCCCGCTGCAGCGAAGCCGCGAGCGGTTTGCGCTCCACGCCGAGGTCGTCGAGGATGTGGTCTGCCCGGGCGGCCGGCAAGGTGGCATAGAAGCGCTCGTAGTCGAGGTCGTTGCGCCGCAGCGCGGCACCCAGCGTCATCAGGCCGTTGCCGGCCAGCTCGTTGGCGTAGGCGTTCGGCGAGAACTGCATCTGGTCGATGTCGGCCAGCTGCCAGGCCGTCCACGGCAAGGCCAGTGTCAGCACCGCCTGCGCCAGACGCAGCCTCTTGCCGGGCGGTGGTGCGACGGCGGCGCGGATCGCCTTGCGCAGGCGCCAGGTCAGCACGACGGCGATGGTCGCCAGACCGGCGAGCAGGGCATTCACGGGATACGACTCGCGGATGTTGCCGATCACTTCGTGGGTGTAGATGAGGTAATCCACGGCGATGAAGTTGAAGCGCGTGGAAAACTCCAGCCAGAAAGTGGCTTCGGCGATGGCACCGAACAGCAGGGCGAAGGCGGTGAGGCAGAACAGGATCAGCCGCAGGCTTCCCCGCCAGCGGGTGTCGCGCCAGCGCGTCGGCCAGAGGGCCGACCAGAGCAGTCCGGGCGCCAGCAGCCAGGCCAGGACGGCCAGGTCGAAGCCGGCGCCGCGCAACAGCACTTCCGGCCAGAGGGACAGAGGCAGGGCGGACGCCCCGACGGTGATGCCGAGTCCGAGACGGGTGAGGAAGGACAGGGCGAGAAACAGGAATGCGTAGGGCAGGAAAGGCATGGGGGGAGGGCTTGGAGGGCTGCCGGATGGAGGGGCATTATCCGTTACGAGCAGCCTTGAAACGTGAACGCCCCGGGAAGGGGCGTTCACGGTCGGCGATTGGCGGTTTTCAGCCGGCCTTGACCGACTTCTTGTGTTTCTTGGCCATTTTCTTCGACTTCACGACCGCTTTTTTCGCCGGCTTGCTGGCCGGCTTGGCAGTGACAGCGGGATCAGCCGGGGCGGCCTGCGCCGTCGGGACGGCGGGAGCGGAAGCCTCCGTGGCATCGGCAGCGAAAACGGACGTGGCGACCAGGCCGGTCAGCAGGGCGGCGAGCAGTTTGGACATTCGGGTTCCTTTCCATGGGAGGATGGCGCACATGCGCCAGAGATCCCTAACGTCGTCTCGTGGCCGGCGAGGACAGCCGAGTTGTAACCCTTTGTAAGCCCGTCGTTCAGTCGCCGAAGTTCGTACCGACGCGCCGGGCCGACAATATCCAGGGATGGTCGGCGGGCACGGTCTTGACCTTGCTGCCCACGTCCTCGAGTTTCACCGGTGCGGTGCTTTCGCCCCTGGCGGCGACCATCACGCCATATTTCTTCTTCGCGATCAGGTCGGCGGCGGCGGTACCGAGCCGCGTGGCGAGGATGCGGTCCGCCGCCGAGGGCGTGCCGCCGCGTTGCAGGTGGCCGAGGATGGTGACGCGCGCTTCCAGGCCGGTCAGCTTTTCGAGACGCTGTGCGAGCCGCAGGGTGCGGCCGGCGTAGATCAGCTCGGCGGCGTCGGCGGCGGTGTCGTCGGTGTTCTTCGCGCGCTTCACGGCATCGAGGGCGGCGAGGTCCTCGGCCGAGATCGCCCCCTCGGCGACGGCGACGATCGAGAAGGGCTTGCCGCCGCGTGCGCGCTCGCGGATCGCCGCGGCGATGCTGTCCGTGTCATAGGGGATTTCGGGGATCAGGATCACGTCGGCGCCGCCGGCGATGCCGGCGCCGAGCGCCAGCCAGCCGGCGCGGTGGCCCATGATCTCGACGACGATGATGCGGTGGTGGCTGTGCGCCGTGCTGTGCAGGCGGTCGATCGCCTCGGTGGCGATGCCCAGCGCGGTGTCGAAGCCGAAGGTGATGTCGGTGCCCCAGACGTCGTTGTCGATGGTCTTCGGCAGGGTGATGACGTTGAGCCCCTTCTTCTTGAGGCGCAGCGCGTTCTTCAGCGTGCCGCCGCCGCCGAGGCAGACCAGGCAGTCGAGGTGGTTGTCGTGGTAGTTGGCGGCGATCGCGTCGGTCATGTCGAGGATCTTGCCGTCGACCGGCATCTTGTGCGGCTTGTCGCGGCTGGTGCCGAGGATGGTGCCGCCCTGCGTCAGGATGCCCGAGAGCTGGCCGCCGTCGAGCGCCATCGTGCGGTTTTCCATCAGGCCGCGGAAGCCGTCGCGAAAGCCGACGACGTGCATCCGGTAATGGCCCATCGCGGCCTTGCCGACGCCGCGGATCGCCGCGTTGAGGCCGGGGCTGTCGCCGCCGGCGGTGAGGATGCCGATGTGCTGCGTCATGTCTGTTCTCCCTTGGCACTCTCCCTGTGCGTGGCCGCATTGTCCGCCATACGGGCGACGGGTGCATGCGATAATCGGCCAAACCTTAAGGATTCACCGACCATGGCCCGTCCCGAGAACGACAATTTCCTGCGCGCGCTGCTGCGCGAACCGACCGATTACACGCCGCTGTGGCTGATGCGCCAGGCGGGCCGCTATCTGCCGGAATACTGCGAAACCCGCCGGCGGGCCGGCAACTTCCTGGCCCTGTGCAAGACGCCCTCGCTGGCCTGCGAGGTGACGCTGCAACCGCTGGCGCGCTACGACCTCGACGCCGCGATCCTGTTTTCCGACATCCTCACCGTGCCCGACGCGATGGGCCTCGGCCTCTACTTCGCCGAAGGCGAGGGTCCGAAGTTCGAGCGTCCATTACGTGAAGAATGGGCGATCAACGACCTGACCGCGCCCGACCCCTACGATCACCTGCGCTATGTGATGGACGCCGTGGTCGAGATCCGCCGCGCGCTGAACAACTCGGTGCCGCTGATCGGCTTCTCCGGCTCGCCCTTCACGCTGGCCTGCTACATGGTCGAGGGCGGCGGCTCGGACGACTTCCGCACCGTCAAGACCATGCTCTACAGCCGGCCCGACCTGCTGCACAAGATCCTCGGCGTCACCGCCGACGCCGTGACCGCCTACCTCAACGCCCAGATCGAATCGGGCGCGCAGGCCGTGCAGATCTTCGACACCTGGGGCGGGGCGCTGTCCCATGCCGCCTACGAGGAATTCTCGCTGGCCTACATGCGCAAGGTCATCGCCGGCCTCAAGAAGACCCACGACGGCGAGCGCATCCCCTGCATCGTGTTCACCAAGGGCGGCGGCCAGTGGATCGAGAAGATCGCCGCTTCCGGCTGCGACGCCATCGGCCTCGACTGGACCACCGACCTCGGCGAAGCACGCCGGCGCACCGGCGGCAAGGTGGCGCTGCAAGGCAACTTCGACCCGATCGCGCTGTTCGCCTCGCCCGAGGCCGTGGCGAAGGAGGCGACGCGCATCCTCGATTGCTTCGGCGCAGGGAATACCGGACACGTCTTCAACCTCGGCCATGGCATCAACCAGCATACCCCCCCCGACAACGTGTCGGTACTCGTCGAGACCGTCCACGGCTATCGCAGAAAATAAGCCGGCCGGAAAGCCGCGGCCGGTCTGGCAGACGGCGGCGACAGTCTGAAAAGCGGCATCCGGAGAGGCTTCCCGGGGAGGCGGAAAAGTTGACTTATGCACAGAATCCTGATCCCCATGATTTGTCTGTGGTTTCCGCGGTGTTGTATGCTGGCGACAGATTAACCTGTTGTTTTTAATGGGTATAATCAATCTGAAACCTTGCGCTAACATGACTTTGGCGATAAATGCAAGAGGCGGCAGAAAAAAAGTCGGCCATTACCCACAAAGTTATCCACACGCCGTTTGAAGCAAAAAAAGCTTTTCCGGCAAGCCATTAAGGCTGCAAGTGAAGAATCACTCGAAGGAACGCCGCTAAGTGTCGATCGTTCGTGTCGCCCTCGATGTCCCCCTGCCGCGCCTGTTCGATTACCGGCTGGCCGGCGAATGCACCGCCGATGTCGTCGGTCAGCTGGTCAGGGTGCCGTTCGGGCGGGGAGAAAAGATCGGCGTGGTCATCGAACGTGCGGTCGTCAGTGACCAGCCGGATGACAAGCTGAAGACGGCCGTTCCCGTCGCCGACCTGCCGGCCTTGCCGGCCGACTGGCTGGCGCTGTGCGACTTCTGCGCCCGCTATTACCACCATCCGCTCGGCCAGGTCACGGCCTTCGCCCTGCCGCCGCTGTTGCGCAAGGGCCGGCGGCCCCGGGCGTTGAAGGACCGGTGTGCCGTCCCGTCGGGGCCGACTTTCAATGCCCCGACGGCGGACCAGCAGGCCGCCATCGATGCGATCGGACGTGCGGACGGGTTCGGGACTTTCCTGCTCCACGGCGTGACCGGCAGCGGCAAGACCGAGGTCTACCTGCGCGCCATCGACGCGGTGCTGGCTGCCGGCAAGCAGGCCCTCATGCTCGTCCCCGAGATCGCACTGACCCCTCAGCTGGAAAGCAGGGTGAGCGCACGCTTTCCTGCGGCGCATATCGTATCGGCGCACAGCGGCGTTGCCGACGCTGCCCGTGCCCGTGCCTTCCTGGCCGCGCTCGACGGCCGCGCCGACATCGTCCTGGGGACGCGCCTGTCGGTCTTCATGCCGCTGCCCCGTCTGGGGCTGATCGTGGTCGATGAGGAGCACGATGCTTCCTTCAAGCAGCAGGACGGCCTGCGCTACTCGGCACGCGATGTCGCCATCTGGCGTGGCCGGCAGCACGACATCCCCATCGTGCTCGGTTCGGCGACCCCCTCGCTGGAAAGCTTCCACCATGCCCGCAGCGGGCGCTACCGCCTGCTCGAACTGCCGGACCGCGCCGTCGCCGCGTCCATGCCGACCGTCGCCACGGTGGATACCCGCAAGCAGAAACTGCAGGACGGGCTCAGCCAGGAACTGGTTTCCGCCGTGAGCGAGCGCTTGCAGCGCGGCGAGCAGAGCCTGCTGTTCCTGAATCGCCGCGGTTACGCGCCCGTACTTGCCTGCCCGGCCTGCGGCTGGATTTCACACTGCCGCCGTTGTGCCGCCAATCTCGTGCTGCATCTGGCCGACCGGCGCTTGCGCTGTCACCATTGCGGACTGGAGGCCGCCATCCCGCCGGCCTGCCCGGACTGCGGCAACCTCGACCTGCAGCCTTTCGGCCGTGGCACGCAACGACTGGAGGAAAGGCTGGCAGACCGGTTCCCGGATGCGCGCATCCTGCGCATCGACCGCGATTCGGCCGATTCCCCGAAGAAATGGCAGGCGCTGCTGGCGGCGATCCATGCCGGCGAGGCCGACATCCTCGTCGGCACCCAGATGCTCGCCAAGGGCCATGATTTCCCGAAGCTGACGCTGGTCGGCGTGGTCGGTGCCGATGCCGCGCTGTTCGCCGCGGACTTCCGGGCGCCGGAAAGACTGTTCGCGCAGCTCATGCAGGTCGGCGGCCGCAGCGGCCGTCACGAACTTCCCGGCGAGGTGCTGATCCAGACCGAGCACCCCGATCATCCGCTCTACCAGGCGTTGCGCGACCACGATTACGCGCTGTTCGCCGGCGAGCAGCTGGCCGAGCGCGAAGCCGCCGGCTTCCCGCCCTTCGCCTTCCAGGCCATGCTGCGCGCCGAGGCTGGCGTGCTGAAGGAGGCGCTGGCTTTCCTGCACGACGCCGTCTCGTCGGCACCGACTATTGCAGGGGTATTGATCTACGACCCCGTCCCGATGCGGCTGGCACGGTTGAAGAACCGCGAACGTGCCCAGCTGCTGGTCGAATCGCGCAGCCGCCCGCTCCTGCAGGCCTTCCTGGCGGGGTGGATGGAGGCGCTGCAGAGAGTCAGGATTTCACGCGACCTGCGCTGGCATCTCGACGTCGACCCGCTGGAGTTCTGAGCGGGCTTACGCTTCCAGCATGCTGCGCAGCATCCAGGCCGTCTTCTCGTGCACGTCGAGGCGCTGGGTCAGCACGTCGGCGGTCGGCTGGTCGTTGGCCTTGTCGACCACCGGGAACAGCTCGCGGGCGGTGCGGGCCGTCGCTTCCTGGGCGGCGACGAGGAGGCGCAGCATCTCTTCGGCCTTCGGCACGCCGTCCACTTCCTTGATCGAGGCGAGCTTGACGAATTCCTTGTAGGTGCCGGGCGCAGGATGGCCGAGGGCGCGGATGCGTTCGGCGATGATATCCAGCGCGTTCCACTGCTCGGTGTACTGCGCCATGAACATGGTGTGCAGCGCGTTGAACTGCGGGCCGGTGACGTTCCAGTGGAAGTTGTGCGTCATCAGATAGAGGGTGTAGCTGTCGGCGAGCAGGCGCGAGAGGCCCTGCGCGATCTTCGCGCGGTCGGCAGCGGAAATGCCGATGTCGATGGCGGCGACTTTCTTGGCGGCTTTCTTCATGGTGGGCTCCTTGGGTTTTCGTTGCGATGGGTGGATTCTGTCCTGCCGGTATCGATTGATCCAGAGAATTGTTTCAATGAAGTCTATAGCAGTTGCCTATTTGATCGGCCGGGTACCGGGCAGCTTGGAATCGAGCAGCGCCTTGCGCAGCAGGTCGATCGCCTGATGGCGCGGGAAGCTCGCGCGCCACACCATGCCGACGCGCCGGACCGGGGTCGGTTCGGCGAAGGGGCGCACGCGCAGCAAAGGGTCGTTCTTCGGCAGCTCGTCGACGGCCGAAGCGGGCATGACGGTGATGCCCACGCCCGAGGCGACCATCAGGCGGATGGTTTCGAGCGACGAGCCTTCGAGTACCTGCGGGCCGCCCGCGCCGGCGCGCGTGCACAGGTCGAGCACCTGGTCGCGGAAGCAGTTGCCGCGGCCGAGCATCAGCAGCTGCTCGTCCAGCAGGTGGTCGGCATCGACCGTCTTCTGCTTCGCCCACGGGTGCTGCGCCGGCACGAGCACGCGGAAGGACTCTTCGTACACCGCCTGCGCGACCAGCCCCGCCTCCTCGACGGGCAGCGCGAGGATCGCGACGTCGAGCTCGCCGCTCTTCAGCGCCTCGATCAGCTTGTGCGTGAAGTTCTCCTGGATCATCAGCGGCATCTTCGGCGCACGCTCGCGCAACAGCGGCACCAGCTTCGGCAGCAGGTAGGGGCCGATGGTGTAGATCGCGCCGATGCGCAGCGGGCCGGCCAGCGGATCGCCGGCCGTGTCGGCCAGCTCCTTCACGCGGGAGGCTTCGGCCAGCACCTTCTCGGCCTGGCGCACGATCGGTTCGCCGGCCGGCGTCACGGTGATTTCGCTCTGGCCGCGTTCGAAGAGGATCACGCCGAGCTCGTCCTCAAGCTTCTTGACCGCGACGGACAGCGTCGGCTGGGCGACGAAGCATTTTTCCGCCGCACGGCCGAAATGCCGTTCGCGGGCGAGGGCGACGATGTAGCGCAGTTCGGTCAGGGTCATAATGCGCAGATTATGCCGGATGCCCTGCTTTCCTCCTACATCAACGCCCTGCCCGACCCGCGCAATGTCGCGGTCGTGGAGACGCACATCTCGTGGGTGCTGCTTGCCGGCGACTTCGCGTTCAAGATCAAGAAGCCGGTGACCCTGCCCTTCCTCGACTACGGTACCGCGGAGCGGCGGCGGGCCTGTTGCGCGGAAGAGTTGCGCATCAACCGCCGCTTCGCCCCCGACCTCTATCTGGAAGTCGTCGAACTCGCCGCTCCATCAGGAAACGAGCCTGCGGTGAAGATGCGCCGCTTCGCCGACGAGGCGCGCCTCGACCGCGTCTGCGCCCTCGGCGACCTGACCGGGGCGCAGCTCTCGGTCTTCGCGCGCGACCTGGCCGAGCTGCAGGCCGCGGCTGCCGTCCCGCCGGAGCCGACTTTTGGCAGCCCGGCCACGGTGCTGGCCGATGCGCTCGAAAACTTCGCCGAACTCAAGGCGCTGATGCCGGGCGAAGCGGACTTCCTCGCCCGTCTCGAAGGCTGGACGCGGGCCGAGTTCGCGCGCCGCGAGACCGACTTCGCGCGCCGCCGGCGGCAGGGCCGCGTCCGCGAAGGCCACGGCGACTTGCACCTGGGCAACCTCGTGCTGCTCGACGGCCGCATCGTCCCCTTCGATGCGATCGAGTTCAACGCGCGCTTCCGCTGCATCGACGTCGCCAGCGAGGTCGCCTTCACCCTGCTCGACCTGCTGGAACACGGCCGGCCCGGACTGGCCGGCTGGCTCCTGTCCGAATGGCTCGACTACAGCGGCGACCACGACGCGCTGGCGGTACTGCGTTTCTATCTCGTCTACCGCGCCATGGTGCGGGCCAAGGTCGCCGCCCTGCAGGGCCGGCCCGAGGAGTGCGCGCGCTATCTCGCTTTCGCGGCCCGTCTCGTCGTCCCACATGCCCTGGCTTTGACGATCACCTGCGGTCCCTCGGGTTGCGGCAAGACCCGGGCCGCCAGCCGCCGTCTCGCCACCGCCGACTTTCTGCACACCGTGCGCATCCGTTCCGACGTCGAGCGCAAGCGCCTGTTCGGGCTCGCGCCCGACGCCGCGAGCGACGGCAGCATCTATACGCCGGCCGCCACGCTGCGCACCTATGCACACCTCGGCGAACTCGCCGAGCGGGCGATCGGCGCCGGCTGGTCGGTCATCGTCGACGCCGCCTTCCTCAAGCGTGCCGAGCGCGATGCTTTCCGCCAGCTGGCCCGGCGCCTGGGGGCGACCTTCGCCATCCTGGCCCCGACCGCTGCGCCCGGCGAGATGCGCCGTCGACTCGCCGCGCGGCAGGGCGACGCCTCCGAGGCGACGCCCGACATTCTGGAGCGCCAGCTCGCCTGGTTCGAACCGCCCGATGCCACCGCGGGTGAAACCGGCGTGACATCCGCATGACCGCCCGGTTACAAGCTATGTGGAAAAGGATATATTCGCCCTCACTCCCCTACAGGATGTTGAATGAACATCAGGCTGATTGCCGCATGTGCCGCCTTGTGCCTCCTCGTCGGCACTGCGTTTGCCGCCGATGCGTCGGCGAAGAAGCGGCATGTCGTCGCCTTCGCGCAGGACACCATGGCCAACGACTGGCGCGCCGCCCAGGTGCGCGACCTCCGGGAAGCGCTGGCGAAGGAACCGGACATCGAGTTCGTCTTCACCGACGCGAAGGGCGACACCGCCCGGCAGGTGAAGGACATCGAGGATTTCGCCGCGCGTGGCGTGGATGTGCTGATCACCAGTCCGCGTGATGCCGAGCTGATGCGCGAGCCGATCGCCCGCGTCCATCGCAAGGGCATCCCGGTGATCCTGCTGTCGCGGCGCGTCAAGGGGGAAGCGTTCACGCAGTTCATCGCCGCCGACAACCGGGCCATCGCCCGCCAGGCGGCGCAGTATCTCGCCCGGCGCCTGAACGGCAAGGGCCGCATCCTGATGCTGCAGGGCGTGTCGACGGCGAGCTCCGCCATCGAACGTACCGCCGGATTCGAGGAAGAGATTCGCAAGCATCCCGGGCTGCGCGTCAGTGCGGTGCGGCCGGCCGACTACCTGCGTGCCATGGCGATCCTGCGCGTCGAGGAGGTGCTCGCGGAGAAGATTCCCTTCGATGCCATCTACGCGCAGTCCGACAGCATGGCGCTCGGCGCGATTCTCGCCCTGCGCAAGGCGGGACGCGACCCGAAGCAGATCCCGATCACCGGCATCGACTACATCGGCGAGGCCCGCGAGGCGATCCGCGGCGGCGATCTCGACGCCACCTTCACCTATCCGACCTTCGGCAGGGAAGGCGCCGCTGCCGCGATCCGCCTGCTGCGCGGCGGCCAGCCGCAGCCGAAGGAAACGATGGTCGATTCGGTCGCGGTGACGCGCGACAACGTCGACAAGATCGCCCCGGTGTTCTGACGGCACGATGTCGCTGACCGTCCGCCGCAAACTGCAACTGCTGCTCTTCGGGTCGCTGACGGCCGCCCTGCTGCTGGTCGCCATCGCGCTGGCCTGGCAGATCGGCAGGCAGCATGAGCGGCAGGCGGGCCGCAATGCCCACGCCATGCTGCACGACATCGCCGACCGCATCGCCGCCACGCGCGCGAATCTGTCGGCCCATGCGACCGCCCTGGCCGGCCGCGAGGAAACCGTGGCCAGCCTGGCGCTGCTTACCGACTACGCCACGCCGGAAAGCTACCAGCCGCTGATCTACGACGAGGAAAAGAAGAAGCTCGCCCGCATCCTGCACCTGCATGCCGAGAATGCCCTGCCGAGCCAGGCTTCCGTCTACGACGGTCATGGCCGCATCGTCGCCTTCGATATCCAGGTCGACGCGCCCGGCAGCATGCACCGGCACGGCTTCTCCAGCTGGGAGGGCGGCATCTGGCGCCTGTTCGACGCGCTGCCCGGGACCGATGACTGGCAGCCGGCCGCGCTGCCGGCCGGCCTGCCCGCCGAGGCCGAGGCTTTCGGCCGGCCGGCCGGGGTCGTCACCCGGCTGCGGCGGATCGGCCGGCAGTTGATGATCGAGGCGATCGCACCCGTGTATCGCCGGCTCGGCGAGGAAACCCGCAGCGTCGGCTGGCTGCGCCTGGCCGCACCGCTGCCGCTGGCGGAACTGGATGCGCAGGCCGGCGCACGCAACATGGATATCAGCCTGCTGTTCAGCGGCAATTTCGATAGTGCGAACCTGTTCGGCCTCCGCCCGGCGGACATCGCGGGCGCACCGATGCTGGAGGGCATGGCGCAGGACCACGATCCGCAGGATGCGCCGTCTGCCGTGGACCGCTTTCTCGACGTGGCCGCCCTGCCGCTGGCAGACGGGGAAACGGCCTGGATCGTCGTGGCGCTCGACCGGCAGTTCGCCGATGCCGAGCAGACCCGGACGCTCGCCGTCGCTTTCGCCGTGCTGGCCGCCTCGCTGCTGCTGGTGCTGCCGCTCACCGGCTGGCTCGGCCGCCGCTGGATCAGCAACCCGCTCGACCGGGTGCGCGACGGGGTGCATGCCTACGCACAGGGCAGGCTCGATACCTACATCGAGTATCCGGCGATGGACGAGTTCGGCACGCTGGCCGAGGATTTCAACATGCTGGCGGTGGCGGTGCGGGTGCGCGAGATCGCCATCACCGAGGCCGAGGAGCGCTGGCGTGCGATGATCGACGCCATCGAGCGCAGCGGCATCGGACTCTATATCGTCGATGACGAATTCCGCATCCGCTACTCGAGCCGCAGCATCGATTCCCTGTTCGGCGACGCCCTGACCGGGCATATCTGCTACCAGGCGATCTTCGACAGTTCCCGCCAGTGCGATTTCTGTCCGATCCAGCGCGTCATCGGTGCCGGCGAAACGGTACGCCTGCAGCCGCCGCCGATCGACGGACGCAGCTACGACATCCTCGCCATGCCGGTCGGCGAAGCCGGCGGCAAGCGCAAGCTGCTCGCGCTGATCCAGGACATCACCGAGCGCATCGAGGCCGAGCGGCGCATGCGCGAGGCGGCGACGGTGTTCGAGGCGACCAGCGAGGCGATCATGGTCACCGACGCCAAGGGGATCATCAAGCGCATCAATCCCGCCTTTACCGCCGTGACCGGCTACACCCCGGAGGAGGCGATCGGCCAGACGCCGCGCATCCTCAAGTCGGGCCGCCACGACCAGAGCCACTACGAGGAGATGTGGAGCAGCCTGCTCGCCAGCGGCCGCTGGGAAGGCGAGGTGTGGAACCGGCGCAAGAGCGGCGAGATCTTTCCCGAGTGGCAGATCATCTCGACGGTGAAGGATGCCCAGGGCCATCCGGTCGAATTCGTCTCGCTGTTCATCGACATCACGCAGAAGAAGCGCACCGAGGCGGAGATCGTCTACCGGGCGAACTACGACGCGCTGACCGGCCTGCCCAACCGCAACCTGATGGCGGAGCGCCTCGGCCAGGCGCTCAAGAAGGCGCACCGCGAGGGCTTGCGCGTGGCCCTGATGTTCGTCGACCTCGACCTGTTCAAGCAGGTGAACGACACGCTCGGCCATCACATCGGCGACCGGCTGCTGCAGGCCGTCGCCGACCGGCTGCGCCTGTGCGTGCGCGAAACCGACACCGTCGCGCGCCAGGGCGGTGACGAGTTCGTCGTGCTGCTGCCGGATGTCGAGGACACCGCGGCGGCCTCCGTCGTGGCCGAGAAGATCATCGCGCAGCTGTCGGCGCCCGTGATGATCGACGCGCACGAGATCCACATCGGCGCCTCGATCGGCATCACGCTCTACCCGGACGACGGCAGCGACATCGAGGCCCTGTTCCGCAATGCCGACCTCGCGATGTATCGAGCCAAGGATGCCGGCCGCAACAACGCGCAGTTCTTCGAGCCGACGATGACCGCCGCCGCGATGGAGCGCCGTGCCATGGAAGCCGACTTGCGCGGCGCGCTGGGGCGCGGCGAGTTTTCCCTGCACTACCAGCCGGTCATCGACCTGGCGAACGGCTGCATCGCCGGGGCCGAGGCCCTGCTGCGCTGGCGGCATCCCCGGCACGGCGACATCCGTCCCGACCGCTTCATCCCGCTCGCCGAGGATACCGGCCTGATCCGCGAGATCGGCGCCTGGGTCTTCGAGGAAGGCTGCCGCCAGCTCGCCGCGTGGCATTCCGCCGGCTACGGACCGCTGACGCTGGCGATCAACGTCTCGGTGCGCCAGCTGCCCGACAGCCTGGAGGTGGAGCACATCCTCGCGACGCTGGCGCGTCACGGCCTGGGCGCGCAGCAGCTGGTGCTCGAAATCACCGAAAGCGTCCTGCTCGCCGAATCGCCGTACATGCAGCAGTGGTTCGAGGCCGCGGGCGCCGCCGGCCTGCAGCTCGCCATCGACGATTTCGGCACCGGCTACTCGTCGCTCGCCTACCTGAAGCGCTACCCCGTGCACCACGTCAAGATCGACCAGAGTTTCGTCCGCGACATGGCGCAGGATGCGACCGATCGCGCGCTGGTCGAGGCCATCCTCGCCATGGCCCACAGCCTCGGGCTGTCGGTGGTCGCCGAGGGCGTCGAGACGCCGGAACAGGCCGACCTGCTGATGGCCCGCGCCTGCGAACTGGCGCAGGGTTATTTCTACAGCCGTCCCGTGCCGGCGGACGCGTTTCCCGCCCTGCTGGAAAAAGCCCTGCCGGACTGACGGCGCGGCGATGCGGCGTTCAGCGCGCCGCGACGACCTCGCCGCAGGCGATGCGCTCGAAATCGATGCCCCGGTCGACGACCGCCTGCAGCTTGTATTGCGCCGAGCCTTCCGGCGACCAGGCTTCCATGATGCGGCCCGGCTTGAAGCTGCCCGGCGGTGCCACGAGGCAGGCCGGCACGTCGAGCGCCTCTACGGCCGGCAGCAGGAAACCGGGACGGTAGGGCTCCTTGTCCGCCATCACGCCGGTGCCGCGCACGGCGACCGGCCAGGGCTTGCCCGGAAAGAGCTGGATGCCTGCCGCCAGCTTGTCCTCGACGACCTGCGCCCAGCGCACCGCGCCCAGCAGCAGGCCGCTCGTCCCGGCCGGCTGCACGGCGACGAGCTGGCCGATGCCGAGCCGTCCGCCGGCCTGCTTCAGCGGCCGCACCATGCGCAGTCCGCCGCTGGACTGGTCGAGCGTGCCCCAGTCCTCGACCACTTCCCAGTTTTCCAGCTGGTAGCCATGATTGCGGCTGTAGTCGTCCATGAAACGGTTGGCGACGCGGCCGAAGGTCGCCATTTCCTCGCGCTCGCGGCGCAGGTCGGCGGTGGTGGCGTGCCCCGGCGTCTTGAAGGGCTGGTGACCCGCCAGGTAGTAGTGGATCGTCTCGACCCCGGCGACGAAACGGCTGCTGCCGGACAGCGGATGACGTTCGTGGCGGCGCAGGATGCCCCCCTTCACCCAGCGCGGATAGATGCGGCGCAATATCTCGCCGCAGGCCGGCTGGATGCAGTCCGCCCCCAGCCCGATCCGTTCCGGCGTATCGCCGGGCTCGCCGCGGGCGAGCAGATTCAGGCGCCGCTTCAGGCTCTTGCGCAGCTCGGTCGTTTCGAGCCAGCGCGCTCCGGTGCCGGCCAGCGGCCGGTAGCTGGCCGGTGCCTCGCCGTCGAGGTCGACGCACAGCGGCAGGGCGGCTGAATCCAGGGCCGGCGGCGCGGCCAGCACGGCGACCTTGCCCGCCCAGCGGCGCGCCCAGCCCATCACCCAGCGCTGGTGGCGCGGCAGGAGTTCATGCAGGCTGGCGGCGGAAAGCAGGAACAGTTCGACGTAGGCGGCCATCGGCGTCATCGCCCGGTCGCCGCGCAGGCTGTCGGCGACCTCCTGTGCCGTGACGCCGAGCTTTTCCGCGCTGGCATACAGGGCGTGCGCACGCCGCCAGTGGGCGGCATCGGGCTGGCTGCCGGCGCGCACCAGATCGGTCTGGTCGTCGGCGAGCGCCGCCAGCGCACGCTGGCAGACCTGTCCCGCCTGCGGGCCGAGCGTCGCATCGCCGGCGAGGCAGGCATCGAGACAGCGCAGGTAGCCGGTGGCCAGCGCCTGCCAGAGGCTGTGCGTGGTGTCGAGCGCGGCCTGTTCCGGCGGGGCGAGCGGCAGCGGCTTGCCGGCGAACTTCTTCGCACTCTCCTCGCGCACGAAATGGATCGGTTCGCGCAGGAGCTCGAGCATGCCGAAGCGCACTCCGGCGGCCAGCGAGTAGCGGTTGAGCAGATGCAGCTGGCGCAGCAGCTGGGCCTGCGCCTGGATGGGGTTGGAGAGCGGCAGGGCCTTCTGCCAGGCCTGGCACTGCTCGAGGTCGAGGAACTGCGGCGGCTGTTCGCTGCCGGTGGAAGGCAGGTCGAGATTCATGCGGCACCTCCGAGACGGTCGGCCAGCGCGCGGGCCAGGGTGGCCTGCGCGGGCCGGGCCCGATCCGGCACCGGCCGTACGGCCGCCGCCCAGATCGGTGCGGGAAAATGGCTGTCGTCGCGCCAGCGGGGAATCACGTGCCAGTGCAGGTGCGGCACGACATTGCCGAGGCTGGCGAGGTTGATCTTGTCGGGCCGGACCAGTTCGCGCACCACGGCTTCCACGCCATGGACGACCTCGATCAGGTGATGGCGTTCATCCGCCGCCAGGTCCGACATCTCCTGCACGTGGGCCTGCCAGATGACGCGGCAGAAGCCCGGAAAAGCCGCGCCCTCGGCGCCGGCCACCTGCACGACGCGACACTGCCCATCCTGCCAGAGGAGGTCGCCGCCGGAGGTGTCGCACAGTTCGCAGGCTTTCATGCGATGAAGATAGCACAAGGCCATACGCCGCACGTGGCCTCGCCATGGCCGGCGGGTGTCTAGAATGGACAGCCGTCTTCCCGCGACAGAGTCCGCCATGATCGCCAGCATCCAGCGTTTCTTCAACCAGTTCATCGAACCCGGCATCCGCCGCGACGATGCTGCCGGCGCGCAGGCGCTGCAGGTCGCCACGGCCGCGCTGCTGCTGGAGATGATGCGCATGGACGATCATCTGGATGACGCGGAACGGGCCGCGATCGCCGCATCCCTGCGGCAGCAGTTCGGCCTCGACGCCGCGCAACTCGATGCCCTGGTCGCCCTCGCGGAACAGGAGGCGCGGCAGGCGAACGACTACTACCAGTTCACTTCCCTGATCAACCGCAGCTGCGATGCCGGCCAGAAGGTGCGCATCGTCGAGAACCTGTGGCGCGTGGCGATGGCCGACGGCCACCTGAGCGCCCACGAACTGCACCTGATGCGCAAGCTCGCCGACCTGCTCTACGTCGGCCATGCCGACTACGTCGCGGCGAAGCAGCGGGCGCGCGAGGCAGCCGGCCTGCCAGCGGAATAGCCACGCCGCCCGCCGTCCCGCCGGCGCCGACTTTTATTCCCGGATGACGACCTCGCCGCGCAGGCTGTGCGGCAGCGCAGCAGTAATCGTCACCTCGACGAAGCGGCCGATCAGCCGTTCACTGCCCTTGAAGTTCACGACGCGGTTGTTGGCGGTGCGGCCGGCGAGTTCGTGGGCGTCCTTCTTCGCGCGGCCCTCGACCAGTACCTTCTGCACCGTCCCGACCATGGATTCCGACACGGCGAAGGCCAGTTCCTCGATGCGCTTCTGCAGGCGCATCAGCCGCTGCGTCTTGAGTTCGGCCGGGGTGTCGTCGGCCATCTCGGCGGCCGGCGTGCCGGGGCGCGGGCTGAAGATGAAGGAGAAGCTCGCGTCGAAGCCGATCTCGTCGATCAGCGCCATGGTCTTCTCGAAATCCTCCGCCGTCTCGCCGGGGAAGCCGACGATGAAGTCGGTGGAGAGCGACAGGTCCGGCCGCGCGGCCCGCAGCTTGCGTACCAGCGACTTGTATTCGAGCACCGTGTAGCCGCGCTTCATCGCCGCCAGCACGCGGTCAGAGCCGGACTGGACCGGCAGGTGCAGGTGCGGTGCGACTTTCGGATGCGCGTGCATGTCGATCAGCCGCTGCGTCATCTCGCGCGGATGCGAGGTGGTGTAGCGGATGCGCTCGATCTCCGGGATCGCCGCGATGGTCTCGATCAGGAAGGCGAGATCGACGGTATCGCCGTCATGGGTCAGGCCGCGATAGGCGTTCACGTTCTGGCCGAGCAGCGTCACTTCGCGAACGCCCTGCGCCACCAGCGCGGTGACCTCGACCAGCACGTCGTCGAGCGGTCGCGACACTTCCTCGCCGCGCGTGTAGGGCACGATGCAGAAGGTGCAGAACTTCGAGCAGCCTTCCATCACCGAGACGAAGGCCGATGACCCCGCCTCGCCCTCGACACGGGCGGCGGGCAGCCGGTCGAACTTCTCGATCTCGGGGAAGGAAACATCCACCTGCGCCTTGCCCGATGCGCGCCGCGCGGCGAGCAGTTCGGGCAGACGGTGCAGGGTCTGCGGGCCGAAGACGAGATCGACGTAGGGTGCGCGCTGCACGATCGCATCGCCTTCCTGGCTGGCGACACAGCCGCCGACGCCGATGATCAGCCCCGGCTTCGCCTCCTTGAGTTTGCGCACGCGGCCGAGGTCGTGGAAGACCTTTTCCTGCGGCTTCTCGCGCACCGAGCAGGTGTTGAAGAGGATGATGTCGGCCTCCTCGACGTTGTCGGTGCGCGCCACGCCTTCCCTGCCCAGCAGGTCGATCATCTTGTCCGAGTCGTACTCGTTCATCTGGCAGCCGAAGGTGCGGATGAAGACTTTCTGGGTCATGGCGGGAAAGGCGGCAAGGAAGGCGGGGCGCGGATTTTATCAGCCGGCCATTCAGGCCTCGACGCGGTTGCGTCCGCCCTGCTTGGCGCGATAGAGCGCCGCGTCGGCCTCGGCGATCAGCGCCTCCATGTCGGCGGCCTGGCCCGCCTCGCCCTGCGCGACGGCGATGCCGATGCTGACGGTGTAACGCGGCAGTTTCCTGTCGCGCCGCGTCTCGATCTCGCGGCGGATGCGTTCGGCGACCTGCCGGGCGCTGTCGCGGTCGGTGTCCGGCAGCAGGATGACGAACTCCTCGCCGCCGAAGCGCGCGAGGATGTCGGCCATGCGCAGCATGCCGGCGGCGCGCTGCGCGAAGTCCTTGATGACGAGGTCGCCGACATGGTGGCCGTGGGTGTCGTTCACCTTCTTGAAGAAGTCGATGTCGGACACGACCACCGCCAGCGGACGGTGCGAGCGGATCGTCCGCGCCCACTCGACGCCGGCGCGGACGAAGAAGGCGCGGCGGTTGAGCGCGCCGGTCATCGGGTCGCGCGTCGCCATGAATTCCAGCTCGACGCGCAGCCGCTCGTTGGCGAGCAGGATGAAGCCGATCGCCAGCACCAGCACGCCGAGCGAGAACATGCCGAGATAGACCTGCTGGACCAGGTTGCGGTCGAGCGCGGCTTCGCCCATGCCGCTCGAGGTGTCCAGCGTGACGATGCGCCAGACGGCCACTGCCGCGCCGAGCAGGAAGGCGACGGTCAGGAAGCGGCTGCCGAAGCCGTGCGGCTGCGCCCGCCAGGCCAGCAGGGCGCCGTAGGAAAAGACGCTGATATGCGCCAGCGACATGATGAAGGTGCGCCCCTGATAGCTGTGGCTGCCGAAGGTCAGCCAGGCGATCAGCACGAGGACCGCCCCGATCACGTCGAGCGTCGGCCGCCAGACCGGGGCGCGGCCGTTGTAGCGCTGCAGGCCGACGATCAGCAGCCACTGGCCGAGCAGCAGCAGGCCGCTCGCGACGACGATGGCGAAGCCGTCGTGGATGACGCCGCGCAGCGAGGCGAGGCCGGCGGCGGAGCCGATGAGCACGACCGCCAGCGCCCAGTCGCGCAGCCCTTCGATGTCGGGCGGGAAGCTGCGCGCCTGTACCCACAGCACCAGCGCGCAGAGCAGGCCCAGCAGGTTGGCGACGACGAGGAAGGTGCGCGGATCGAGCAGTTCCGTCACGGCGCCAGCGCCTTGAGGAAATCGTCGCGCGCCGCTGCGAGGGCAGCCTGCCCGTCCGGCGGCACGAGCGCGGCACAGCGTGTGCTGAAGGTGTCGAAAGCGGCCAGTACGGTTTCGCGCGGCACGGCGGGCGTCTGCGCCGCCAGCGCCGGCCCGGTCGGGCCGGGCGTCTTCAGCACCGCGTATTTCGGTATCAGCCGCTGACCGCCCTTGCCGCTACCCAGCAGCGGACCGGTCTTGACGTATTCCTCGCCCTCGTACTCGAAGCGGGCGCCCATCGGCAATTGGTGGATTTTCATGGCGGGACCGATGATAGCCGGCCGGCCGCGGATGCAAAAGCCAGCCGGCCCCGGCCTAGCCGTCGGGTTCGGCGACCGGCTGTTCCAGCGCCGCCGAGAGGGCGGCCCGCAATCGGGCTGCCCGGATGGGCTTGTGCAGCATGACGATGCCTGCCGCCCGCGCCGCCTGCAAAGCGGCGGCGCCCGTGTCGCCGGTGACGAGCAGGGCCGGCAGCGCCGTCCCATGGCGTTGTCGCAGGCCTGCGATGAGATCGATGCCGTTCCCCGTGCCGGGCAGGCCGAGATCCGAGACAATCGCCTCGATGCCGTCTGCGCGGTCATCCATGGCTTCGGCGAAGGTTGCGGCGGTCGTCACGCGGCAGCCCCAGCCTTGCAGCAGGCGGCGCATGCCGTCGCGGATGGCTTCCTCGTCGTCCACCACGAGCACATGGCGCCCGGCCAGCGCGTCGTGCATGTCCGGCATGTCGGCGACCTCCGGTGCGGCGGCCGGCTGAGGCAGGACGCCCGGCGGGGCCAGTGGCACGGTGACGGCGAAGCACGAGCCGCGCCCCGGCTCGGAACGCAGCACCAGACGATGGCCGAGCAGGTGCACGACGCGTTCCACGATGGCCAGACCGAGGCCGATGCCGTGCTTGCGGTCGCGTGCCTTGTTGCCGACCTGGTAGAACTCGGCGAAGATCGCCCGGTGTTCCTCGGGCGCGATGCCGATGCCGGTATCGAATACGCCGATCCCGATCCCGTCACCATGCTTCCGTGCGCCGACGAGAATGCCGCCGGACGGCGTATAGCGCAGCGCGTTGGAGAGCAGGTTGCGCAGCACCTGCCCCAGCAGCACCGGGTCGCTGACGATCGTCGCCGCGCTGGGCCTGATCCGCAGCTGCAGCCCCTTGTGGGCCGCGACCGGCGCGAACTCGCGCTGCATGTCGTCGAGCAGCGCCTGCAGCGGGAAGGGGCGGGGTGCCGGCGTGATCACGTGGGCGTCCAGCCGGGAAACGTCGAGCAGGGCGTCGAGCAGGGTGTTCATGGCATCCGCGGCGTGCCGGGCGTTGGCGACCAGTTCGCCGCCGCGCTGGCCGGGGGCCTCCAGCTCGTGGCGCAGCAGTTCGTGATAGATCGACAATGCCTGCATCGGCTGGCGCAAATCGTGGCTGGCCGCCGCCAGGAAGCGCGCCTTGGCCTGATAGGCCTCTTCCGCCGCATCGCGCTGCAGCTTGAGCTCGCCCGCCAGTTTCTCGTTGCGGAAACGCAGCTGCTGGGCCTCGATGAAGATGTGGTTGCGCTTGCGGCCCTGCAGCAGCGTCATCGGCAGAAAGACGGTCAGCAGGACCGCGAGGATGGTGTGCACCCGGTCGCCGCCCGTCAGCAGCCAGAGGATCGGCGGGCATAGCGACAGCACGATGTAGGCCTGCGATGGCGGCGTATACGAGAAACCTTCCGACGAACTGCTGGCGGCGGCGACCGTGATGACCGTCAGGATGAAGAACTGGCCTTCCGCCGGCACGTGGGCCAGCATCGCCGTGTTGGCGAAGCCCCAGCACACGCCGGCCAGCGCGCCCGCGATGGTCTGGCTGCGTCCCCAGTCCGCCGTGCTGTAGCGTCCTGGCTCGCGGCGGTAGAGCCGGAAGAGCCGGAAGCGCAGGGCGGTGATGACGTAGAGGACGAGCAGGGCCGGCAGCCATGTCCACAGGGGAATGCCGTCATGGAGGACATACGCGATCAGGCTGACCACGATCGCGCCGGCGAGGTTCTGGTCGTTCGCCTCGCGGTAGAAAGCCCGGATCTGTTCGGCCTCGACGACGGCCCGTTCGTCCGCCGAGGCGAATGCCGGCAGCGTCATGCGGACGTGTGCGACGAGGTGCTGCCGTCGACGTTCCGCTGCAGCCAGAACTCCAGCAGCGCGAGGTGCCAGAGCTTGCTGCCCTGGATGCGCGTCAGGTGCTGTTCGGGTTCTGCCAGCAGGCGTTCGACGTAGGTGCGCTGATAGAGACCGCGCTGGCGGCAGGCCTGCGAATCGAGGATGCCGCGCATGAACTCGAGGAATTCGCCGCGCACGAACTTGAGCGCGGGCATCGGGAAGTAGCCCTTGGGCCGGTCGATCACCGCGGCGGGCAGCAGCTGGCGCGCGATGGTCTTGAGGACGTGTTTTCCGCCCGATGCCAGCTTGAGTTCCGGCGGCATCTGCGCGGCCAGTTCGACGAGGTGGTGGTCGAGGAAGGGCACGCGCGCCTCCAGCCCCCAGGCCATGGTCATGTTGTCGACGCGCTTGACCGGGTCGTCGGTGATCAGCAGCGTCGCCTCGGCACGCAGCAGCTGGTCGATGAAGTCATCGGCATAGGGCTCGGCCAGCTTCGCGGCGAGCAGTTCGCCGGTGACATCGCCGGCCTGGAAAGTCGGCGCCAGCATGACGGCGAGCTCGGCATGGTCGCGGTCGAAGTAGTGGCGCCGCAGGCGTTCGATGAAGGGCGCCTGCATCGCCGCCATCTTCGGATGCCATGAATAGCCGGCGAACACCTCGTCGGCGCCCTGCCCGCTCTGCACCACCTTGACGCTTTGCGCGACGCGCTCGGACAGCAGGTAGAAGGAGACGACGTCCTGGCTGACCATCGGCTCGGCCATGCAGTCCACCGCCTCGGGCAGGCGACGCAGCACCTCGTCGTTCGGGATCGCGTACTGGTGGTGGCGCGTGCCGAAGTAATCGGCCACCGCGTCGGAGTATTCGAACTCGTTGCCGCGTTCTTCCGGATGATCCTCGAAACCGATCGAGAAGGTCATCAGGTCGGGCACGCCCAGTTCGGCGAGCAGGGCGACGAGCAGCGAGGAATCGAGCCCGCCCGACAGCAGCACGCCGACCTTGACGTCGGCGATCTCGCTGCGCTTCTTTACCGCCGTGCGCAGCGCGGCGTGGATCGCGTCCGTCCATTCGCCTTCGTTTTTCGGCACGGCGGGACGTTGCGCATGCAGCGTCCAGTAGCGCCTCGACGTGGCGTGACCGGTCATGTCGATCGTCAGCGTGGTGCCCTGCTCCAGCTTGCGGATGCCCTTGAGCACGGTGAAGGGCGGCGGCACGGACGAGTGAAGCGTGAACTGGTGGTGCAGGGCGACGGGGTCGATGGTGGTATCGATGTCGCCGGCGGCGAGCAGGGCCTGGGTGTTGGAGGCGAAGCGGAAACGCCGGCCGGTCTGCGTGAAGTAGAGCGGCTTGATGCCGAGCCGGTCGCGGGCGAGGAAAAGCGTCTGGCGGGACTTGTCCCGGATCGCGAAGGCGAACATGCCGTGCAGGTGCTCGACGCAGGCCTCGCCCCATTCGGCATAGGCGCGCAGGATCACCTCGGTGTCGCCGTCGGAATGGAAGACATGGCCGAGGTCGCGCAGCACGGTGCGCAGCTCGGGGTAGTTGTAGATCGTGCCGTTGAAGACGAGGGCGAGACCCAGCGTCGCATCGACCATCGGCTGGTGCGAGTGAGGCGACAGGTCGATGATCGCCAGACGGCGGTGGCAGAAGGCGACGGGGCCATCCTCCCAGCGGCCGGCGGCGTCGGGGCCGCGGCGTGCCAGCCGCTCGCTCATGCGTTCCAGCGCGGCGGGGTCCGGCCGTCCGCCGTCGAATCTCAATTCACCTGCAATGCCGCACACTGCCGTTTCTCCGCCAGCCAAACGGCAGCTAGCTTATCACCGCATTTTCGGGGCGGGGTCGCGCAGGATCAGATGCGGGGTCGAGAAGGGCGCCAGCCGTTCGAGAAAGTCCAGCAGTTCGAGCACCGGCGATTCGCGGAAGAAGGCCGCCTGCGGCGTTTCCATCCAGATGCGGTCGGCGAACAGCCAGTCCTCGTGGGCGGTGTCGCCGGTGCCGTCGCCATCGCGGTCGAACCCCTGGTAGTGGCTCCAGTAGTTGCCGGACCAGCGATTCGCGCTGCCTGCGCCGGGGGCGCTGATGCCGATCTGGGTCAGGTTGTTCTCGAAGCGGTTGCCGGTGAAGCGGTGGCCGCCCGCCTCGCCGTAGAAGAAGGCGCCGATGATGTTGTGGGCGAAGCGGTTGCCCTGCGCCTGCAGCACGCCCACCGACTCGGGCGGGGCGTCGATCTTCAGGCCGACGCTGCAATGCACGACCTCGTTGTTCTCGACGCGGGCGTCGCCGCTTTCCTTGAAGACGATGCCTGCCCCGCCGGCCGTCAGCGCGTGGGCGATGCGGTTGCCGCGCACCACCAGGTCGGGCGAGTAGAGAACGACGATGCCGGTCCCCGTGTGTTCGAGATCGTTGTTCTCGACGACCAGGCGCGGCGAGAAGATGATGTGCATGCCGTAGCGCCCGTCGGTGAAGCGGTTGCCGGCGATGCGGTTGTCGGGCGAGTTCGTGAAGGTCAGGTCGCGCGCGCGCAGGAAGCGGTTGTCCTCGATGCGGTTGTGCCGGCCGTTCCACATGCGGACGGCGTCGCCGCGGCTGGCTTCCGGCAGATCCTTGCCGGTCATGCGGTTGGCCCGCACCCGATTGCGGTTGCCGCCCTTGATGTGGATGCCGAACAGCACGTCGGTGAGCGCGTTGTCCTCGATGCGGTTGTCGTCGCCGGCGACGAGGATGCCGGCATCGATGCTGTCGTGGGATTCGCCGCTGCCCGCGATCGCCAGGCCGCGCACCGTCGCCCCGTTCGTTGCGACGGCCAGCACGGTGCCCCGGCCGGGCCCGAGGAGGCGCGCCTTGCCGCCGCCGTCGAGCGTGATGGGCCGGCCGATCGTCGCCGGGCCGGTGTAGTCGCCGGGCGCGAGCAGCAGCCGTCCGCCCGCAGGCGTGGCCTCGATCAGTGGCTGGAGGGGCAGTGCCGGCGTGCCGGCTGCGCAATGCAGCGGCAGGACGAGCAAAACCATGAGCGGGAAAAGTCTCATGGCCGGAATTGTCGGCGCTGGCGGGACGGCGGGCCTTGGCCTAAATCAATCGCCGCTCAGGTGCAGGACCACTTCGCGACGGTGCGGCCGGGTGCGATGCTCCCAGAGGAACAGCCCCTGCCAGGTACCCAGCACCAGTTCGCCGTCGATGAGCGGGATGCCGACCGAAGTTTGCGTCAGCGCGCTGCGGATGTGGCCGGACATGTCGTCCGGACCCTCGTTGTGGTGGCGCCAGCCGGGCTGGTCGTCCGGCGACAGCTGCGTGAAATAGGCCTCGAGGTCGTGGCGCACGTCCGGGTCGGCGTTCTCCTGGATCAGCAGCGAAGCCGAGGTGTGGCGGCAGAAGGCGGTCAGCAGGCCGTTCTTCAGGCCGCTGGCGCGGACGAAGACGCGCGCTTCGGCGGTGATCTCGACGAGGCCGCGGCCGGGGGTGGCGACGGTCAGGCGGGTGTGGGTCTGTGGCATGGCGGTTTCCTTCAGCGGGATTCGGCGGCCAGGCGCAGGCCGAGCGCGATGAACAGGGCGCCGGTGGCCTGGTCGAGACGGCGGCCGAGGCCTTCGCGCCGCTGCAGCCAGCGGCCGACCGTGCCGGCGAACCAGCCGAGCAGGCCGAACACCAGCGTGGTCTGCAGGGCGAAAACCACCCCGAGCACGGCCGACTGGCCCGCGGCATGGGCGCTGCCGGCCGGGACGAACTGCGGCAGGAAGGCGAGGAAGAACAGCGCCACCTTCGGGTTGATCGCGTTGGCGACGAAACCGCGCCGCAGATAGACGGTGCAGGGCGTCGCATCGGCCGCGGCGGCAGCCGGGTCGAGACGGGCGCCCGGGCTTTTCAGCGCCTGCCAGCCGAGCCAGCACAGGTAGGCGGCGCCCGCCAGCTTGAGGACGGTGAAGGCGGTGGCCGAGGCGGCCAGCACGGCCGAGATGCCGAGGCTGGCCCACAGGGTGTGGGTGAAACAGCCGAGCGCACAGCCCAGCCCGAAGCACATGCCGGCGCGTCGGCCGCGCGACATGCCGAGGCCGAGCACGGCGAGGTTGTCCGGGCCCGGCGCCAGCGTCACCAGTACGGCGGCGAGCAGGAAACCGAGGATCTGGGTGGCGGCAAGGTCGAATATCATGCCGCATTATCGCCCAGGGAACGCCATGCTCCATCTCCCCGATGCCCTCTCTGCCTGGGGCACGCCCGCCTTCGCGGCCGTGCTGAAGCGCGAACTGGCCGCGCAGGCGGCGGCGCTGCCGCTGCAGCAGGCCGCTACATTCACCAGCGTCGTGCTCGATACGCCGCCGGAGATCATGTTCATCGGTGCAGAAGGGACGGATGGACGACTTGCCGTCCGTATCGGCGTCTTCTTCGCGGGCATCGTCGCCGGCTGCTCCTGCGCCGACGACCCGACGCCGGTCGAGGCCCAGCCGGAATACTGCGAACTGCTGCTCTCGATCGACCGGTCAACCGCCGCGGCGACTGCGGCGTTGATCGAGTCGTCCCCCTGACGCGTCTGCGTCCATCCCCCAAGGAGAATGTGCATGAACCCTTACGCCGGCATCGCCGCCCTGATCGCCTCCGCCCTGATCGCCGCCAGCGGTGCAGCCCATGCCGACAAGCCGGACTGGGCCGGCGGCGGCAAGCACGGCACGCAGGAAAGACGCAGCGATGAGCGTCGCGACGATCGCTACGACGACCGCCGTGACAACCACCGCGACGGCGTCCGCATCGAATTCCGCTTCAGCGACGATGACCGTCGTGCGCTTGCCGACTACTATGGCGGCCAGGCGCGCCAGGGCAGGTGCCCGCCCGGCCTGGCGAAGAAGCGCAACGGCTGCCTGCCGCCGGGGCAGGCGAAGAAATGGCAGCGCGGCTATCCGCTGCCGCGCGACGTCGCCTTCCACGACCTGCCGCGCGAAATCCTGATCCGCCTGCCGCCCCCGCCCCCGAAGCACCGCTACGTGCAGGTCGCCGGCGATGTTCTCCTGATTGCCGTCGGCACCAGCATGGTGGTCGACGCGGTCGAGGACATCCTGCGCTGAGGCCGTTCAGGCGATCCGTTCGAACAGTTTTTTGACGGTTGCCAGCGGGTCGGCACCGAGTGCCTTGCTGACGTCGAGAAACTCGACGAGGTCGAGACGTCGTTCGCCGCGTTCGTATTTCGATACGTAGCTTTGCGGCTTGCCCATTCGTCCGGCGATATCGACCTGAGTCAGGCCGGCGCGTTCCCTCTCTGCAATGAGCAGCGCGCGTAATGCGGCATAGCGAGGGTCGTGCATGGGGTTGGGCATCCGCACACGGTAATAACCTGTTGCGGGATATCCCATATCGGGTTATTCTCAAAGCGCCGGGTAGGGAATGACAACTAAAAATCGAGATCGTGGAAATGCATCAGCGCGTGCTGCTTGTCGACGATGAGCCTTTGAACCGTGAGATCGGGATTTTTCTGCTCGGAGAGCTTGGGAATATCGCGGTGGATCTTGCCGCTGACGGTAGGGAGGCGGTGGAGATGGCAAAAAACCGCTTCTATGACCTCGTCCTAATGGATCTGCAGATGCCTGTGATGGATGGTATCGAGGCGACGCGGAGGATAAGGGAGATTGATGGATATGAAACGATCCCCATCCTCGCCTTGACTGCCAACTCTAAAGATGACGTCTGGGAGCCTTGCCAGCAGGCCGGCATGAACGGATATCTCTCCAAACCGGTTGTACCGGAAACATTCTTCCCGGTTATGCGTCGGTGGCTCAAGCTCTGAAAGAGCCTACAGCAGTACCCGCTCGATGCCGCCCGCGTTGGCGGCATCGACGTATTGGCGCAGCCAGTTTTCGCCGAGGATGTTGCGGGCCAGTTCGATGACGATGTAGTCGGCCTCGATGGGGGCGTCTTCGCGAT
>JAVEWF010000005.1:46050-48356 GCA_034004665.1 Rhodocyclaceae bacterium
AGCAGTACCCGCTCGATGCCGCCCGCGTTGGCGGCATCGACGTATTGGCGCAGCCAGTTTTCGCCGAGGATGTTGCGGGCCAGTTCGATGACGATGTAGTCGGCCTCGATGGGGGCGTCTTCGCGATAGCGCGACAGCCCCTGCAGGCAACTCGGGCAGCTGGTGAGGATCTTCGTCCGCGCCGTCCCGCCGGCGCCGAGTTTTTCGATGCCCTGTTCGATTTCCTGCTGCTTGCGGAAACGTACCTGGGTCGACACGTCCGGACGCGTCACGGCCAGCGTGCCGGATTCGCCGCAGCAGCGGTCGTTGAGGTCGACGCGCTGGCCGAGCAGCCGGCTGGCGACCTGCGTGCCGTTGTGGATCTTCATCGGCGTGTGGCAGGGCTCGTGGTACATGAACTGCACGCCCGGCACGCCGTCGAGCTTCACGCCCTTTTCCATCAGGTATTCGTGGATGTCGATCAGCCGGCAGCCGGGGAAGATCCGGTCGAACTGGTAGGTTTCGAGCTGGTCGAGGCAGGTGCCGCAGCTGACGATGACGGTCTTGATGTCGAGGTAGTTGAGCGTGTTGGCGACGCGATGGAACAGCACGCGGTTCTGCGTCGTGATCGCCTGCCCCTTGTCTTCGTCGCCGGCCGAGGTCTGCGGGTAGCCGCAGCACAGGTAGCCGGGCGGCAATACGGTGGTCGCGCCGACATGCCAGAGCATCGCCTGCGTGGCCAGCCCGACCTGCGAGAACAGGCGTTCGGAGCCGCAGCCGGGAAAGTAGAAGACGGCGTCGCCCTCGGGGAACGTGTCGCCCGAGCGGGGATTGCGGATCACCGGAATCGTCGCGGCGTCCTCGATGTCGAGCAGGGCGCGGGCGGTGCGCGCCGGCACGTTGGCCGGCATCGGCTTGTTGAGGAAGTGGATGACCTGCGTCCTGATCTCGGGCCGGCCGAGCGAGGCCGGCGGCCGGCGCACAGTGTCCTGCGTCAGGCCGAGGGTCTTGGCCAGCGCATGGCCGAGCCGCTGGGCGCGGTAGCCGAGGTCGATCATGCCGGCTTTCATCGCCTTGATGGTGGTCGGATCGGTGGCGCTGAGGAAGGCCATCGCCAGCTTCGTCTGCGGCGCGCTCTTCTTCTTGCCGCTCTTGCGCAGGAAGTTGCGCATGGCGATCGATACGTCGCCGAAGTCGATGTCGACCGGGCAGGGTTTCACGCAGCGGTGGCAGACCGTGCAGTGGTCGGCGACGTCGGAGAATTCGTCGAAATGCTTGAGCGAGATGCCGCGCCGGGTCTGCTCCTCGTAGAGGAAGGCCTCGACCAGCAGGCCGACGCCGAGGATCTTGTTGCGCGGCGAGTAGAGCAGGTTGGCGCGCGGCACATGCGTGGAGCAAACAGGCTTGCACTTGCCGCAGCGTAGGCAGTCCTTCACGGCGGCCGCGATGTTGCCTATTTCGGACTGCTCCATGATCAGCGACTCGATGCCGAGCAGCGCGAAGGAGGGGGTGTAGGCGTTGCGCAGGTCCGCGCCTGCCATCAGCTTGCCCTTGTTGAACACCCCCGCGGGATCGATGCGGTGCTTGTAATCGCGGAAGGGCGCGATTTCGGCGTCGGAAAGGAATTCGAGCTTGGTGATGCCGATGCCGTGCTCGCCGGAGATGACGCCGCCGAGGGAGCGCGCCAGCGCCATGATGCGTTCGACGGTGCGGTAGGCCGTCTGCAGCATGGCGTAGTTGTCGGAGTTGACCGGGATGTTGGTATGCACGTTGCCGTCGCCGGCGTGCATGTGCAGCGCGACGAAGACGCGGCCCTTGAGCACTTCCTGGTGGATCGCGGCGATGCGTTCGAGCACCGGGTGGAAGGCGGTGCCGTCGAAGATGTCGTCGAGCAGCGGCTTGAGTTCCGTCTTCCACGAGACGCGCACCGAGTAGTCCTGCAGTTTGCCGAATACCGTCGCCGGCACCGGATGCCAGCGCCGGACGGGGACCGGGCGTGGCGGCGCCGGCAGCGGATGCCAATGGCGCGGCTGCGGGGCGACTTCGGGCGGCGGCCAGGCGCCGTCGAGGTTGTCGAACAGCCCCTGCCAGCGACTGCGTACCTCCGCGATCGCGGCCAGCGCCTGCTCGCGCCGGTCGCCGACCAGTTCCTCCTTGGCGAGGTTGGCGTCGCCCATGTGCAGCGGCCACTCGTTCACCGGCGCCTGCAGGAATGCGGCGAGCGTGTCGCACAGGTCCAGCTTGTTCCGGATCGACAGCTCGATGTTGAGCCGCTCGATGCCGTCGCAGTAGTCGCCCATGCGCGGCAGCGGAATGACGACGTCCTC
>JAVEWF010000005.1:48456-68825 GCA_034004665.1 Rhodocyclaceae bacterium
TCGGCCGAGGTCGGGTCGCAGGCGAACACCAGTCCGGCTTCCTCGGCGCGCTCCATGACGCGGCGCGTGACCACGCCGGCGCCGGTGCGGATCGTCGCGTAGGACCGGGACAGGCCGGGCAGCACGGCCTCGGCGACCGGACCCATGTCGATCAGCTTCTCGGTGTTGATGACGACCGACTGCGCGTCGAGCGGCACGGCGCCGCCGGTGTAGCCGGTACCGCCGCCGCGCGGGATGATGGTGAGGCCCAGCGCGATGCATTCGCGCACCAGCGGCGCGACCTCGGCCTCGGTGTCGGGCGTCAGCACGACGAAGGGATACTCGACGCGCCAGTCGGTGGCGTCGGTGACGTGGGCGACGCGGCTCAAGCCATCGAAGCAGACGTTGTCCTTGCGCGTGTGGCGGGCCAGGCGCTGCATCACCTGCCGGCGCAGCGCCTGCGTGTCGGCGAACCAGCGCTCGAAGTCGACGACGGCCCGGCCCGCGGCCGCCAGCAGCAGCGCCACCGGCTGGTTGCCCGCGCGCCGCCGTTCGATCTCGGCGAGGCGATGCTTGAGCGCGTCGATCAGCGCCGTGCGGCGCTCCGGGCTGGCGAGCAGGTCGTCTTCGAGATAGGGGTTGCGCCGCACCACCCAGATGTCGCCGAGCACCTCGTAGAGCATGCGCGCCGAGCGGCCGGTGACGCGCTGGCTGCGCAGGACATCGAGAACCGCCCACATGTCCGCGCCGAGCAGCCGGATGACGATCTCGCGGTCGGAGAACGAGGTGGTGTTGTAGGGAATTTCCCGGAGGCGGGCGGTCATGGAGATGGAAGGGTAATGCGGAAAATGCTGCAGGGCGTCAAATTCTAACCGATCGGAGTCGGCCGAAAACCGTGCTGCCGGCGCGGATACGCCGTCCCGCCGGCGCCGACTTTTCTAACCATCAAGGGCGGCGAGCAGGGCCTCGACATGCATGCGGACCTGCGGCACCTGGGGTACGCAGGCGGCCAGGTCGCCCGCGCGCGCCGCCTGCTCCAGCCGTCCCGCGGCCGCTTCCGCGACGGTGGCGGCGAAGGTGGCGCACAGGCCCTTGAGCGTGTGCGCGCTGCGGGTCAGCCGCTCGCTGTCGCCGGCCGCCAGCGCCTGCTCCACCTCGGCGAGATAGGCGGGTGCGTCGGCGACGAACATGGCCGCCAGATCGTCGAAGAGTCCGGCGTCGCCGATCCGGTCGAGGGCGAGTACGCGATCGTAGATGGGCGCCGTCGCCGGGGATCCGGCCGCGGTGTTTTCCATGGCCGGGGCAGCGCCGAAGAGGCGGCGTATTTCGTCCTGCAGGGCGGAGAGGCTGACCGGCTTGGCGAGGTAGCCGTCCATGCCGGCGGCGTGGCAACGCTCGCGGTCTTCCTGCAGTGCGTTGGCCGTCATGGCGATGATGGGAATGCGGCGCGGTCGTCCGTCCTCGGCGGAGTTGCAGGCGGCCGCCTCGTTGCGGCGGATTTCCCGCGTGGCCGTGATGCCGTCCATCTCCGGCATTTCCATGTCCATCAGCACCAGCGAAAAGTCGGCGCCGGCGAGACGGCGCAGGGCGGCGCGGCCGTTGTCCGCGCACTCGTAGGCGAGGCCGAGCCGCTCCAGCATCGCGCCGGCGAGCTGCTGGTTGACGCGATTGTCGTCGACCAGCAGCACGCGGCCGGGGACGAACGCGGCGATGTCGTTCGTCCGCGCGGCCGGCCGGGCCGCCAGCGCCGCCGGCGTTCGCTCAGCCGCGGCGACCTGCAGCGGCAGCCAGAACCAGAAGGCGGTGCCGGCGCCGGGTGCGCTCTCCACCTCGATCGTGCCGCCCATCGCCTCGACCAGTTCCTTCGAGATGACGAGGCCGAGGCCGGTGCCGCCATATTTGCGGGTGATCGAGTCGTCCGCCTGGCTGAAGGGCTGGAACAGCCGGCCGAGGGCCGCGGCATCCATGCCGATGCCGGTGTCGCGGATGCTGAAGACGATGCGGCCGTCTTCGGCGGCGATGCGCAGCTCGATCGAGCCCTGCTCGGTGAACTTCACGGCGTTGTTGAGCAGGTTGAGCAGCACCTGGCGCAGGCGTGTCGGATCCCCGACGATGTACTGCGGGGTGCCGGCCGCAAGGTCGGCGATGAAGTCGAGTCCCTTGGCATTGGCATGCTCGGCGATCATGTGGCGAACCGACTCGACGGTGGCGCGGAAGTCGAAGGGAATCGTTTCGATCGTCAGGCCGCCGGCCTCGATCTTGGCGTGGTCGAGCACCGCGTTGATCAGTTCCATGAGGTGATGGCCGGAGCTGTTGATCAGATGCACGTAGTGCTTGTGCGAGCTCGACAGCGGTTCTTCCTCGAGCAGGTCGGCGAAGCCGATGATGGCGTTGAGCGGGGTGCGCAGCTCGTGGCTCATGCGCGAAACGAACTCGGACTTGGCGCGGCTGGCGCGTTCCGCCTCTTCCTTGGCCGCGCGCATTTCCGCCAGGGCGCCTTCCAGCCGGGCATTGGCCTGTTGCAGCCGGCGCAGCATCACGATGGAGAACACGCCGGCGAGGAGGATCACCAGGGTGATCAGCGCCATCTCGATGCGCCGCAGTTGCGCGCCGCGCGCGGCCAGGCGCGCTTCCAGCTCATGCAGGCGCTCGGTGCCGTCGACGAACAGGCGGCTGGCATTTTCGTCGAGTCGTTCGAAGTAGGGCGGCAGCTGCTTGAGGAAGAACGCGATTTCCGGCAGCAGGCGGATCAGGCAACGCTGGTCTTCGCGCTGGACGCAATCCTGGCGGTTGAGGATCAAGCCCTCCAGCTGGTTGGCCTTTCCTTCCAACTGGTCGAGCAGCGGCGCAATCTCGATCAGCTCCATCACGTAGCCTTCGTTCTGCGCGGCCGGCCGGTAGGTGACCGAGCGCGCCATGTCGTCGTGGCCGCTGATGTTGAGCTGGATGACCCGGCTGACCGTGCCGCCGTCCTTGAGCACGCCGAGGTCGTGCAGCAGTTTCTCCTTCTGCCGGGAGATGTCCTGGCGCACGCGGGCGACGCCATGCGTGCTGCTCGTGGCGACGATGCGGTACATGTCCTTCTCGATGCCGGCGATGCCGCGCACGATCTCGTCGCCGACGAAAAGGCGGGCCTCCTCGTTGATTCGCTGCGCCTGAAGCTCCTTCTGCAGCGATTCGAACACCATGCCGACGCCCAGCACCGCCAGCAGGCAGACCAGCGCGAGGGCCAGCAGCCAGTAGATCGAGGCGTGCAGGCGGAAGGCAGGGGCGGACGCCATCGCGGTTCCCGGTGCCGTTACCCGCTAGGGTTGCCTCTTCATGCGGTTGTCGAGGAAACCGTGCTTGCGGAAGATCGCCTGCCCGACGTCACTGGCGGCGTAATCCATGAAGCGTCGGCCGAGTTCCGCCTGCTTCGTGCTCTTGAGCTGGATCAGCAGCAGGGCCTGCGGCTTGGCCAGCGCAGGATCGAGATCCACGATATCGAGTTTGGGCGCGTTGTCGGGAAAGAAGGCGGTGGCGCGCCAGTTAAGGGTGACGTCGGCCTCGCCCTTCTTCATGGCGTTGACCAGGCTGCGGGAATCCGGGGCGAGAAACGCGGCCTGCTGCACGACGCGCGGATAGATCTTCAGTTCGTCGAGGATGCGCCGGGCTTCCTGGCCGACGCTGCCCGACTCGGCATTGCCGATGATGGCGACCAGATCCTGGCGCAGCAGTTCGCGCGGGTCCGGCCTGACCTGCTTCGGGTTGCCTTTCTGCACCATCAGCGCCATCTGGTTGTGGCCGATGGTGACATGTTCGCCGAGCAGGCCTTCCTTCTGGTGCTTGTCGCGGTAGCTCGGCTCGCCGGGCAGGTACCAGTCGCCGACACCGCTTTTCTTGGCCGACTGGTAGAGGTCCTCGGAACCGCCCTGGGCGATGGTGATCCTGACGTTTTCCTTCTGCTCGAACTGCCGGGCGATCTCGGTCATCGGCCGCATCATGGTAATGCCGCAGTAGAGCAGCAGTTCGGTGCGGGCGTCCTGCGCCAGTGCTGCGATGCTGCACGAGGCGGCGAACAGCAAGACGGCGATGCGGCGAATGGGCTTGGCAGGCATGGCGGATTCCTGTTCGAAATCGTGGCGGTTCGATTCGATTCTACCCGGCCGCCTGCTGCGTCACCCAGAGCAGTGCCGCGTAGCGGGCGCCCTTGCCGAGCGCCATCCAGAGCAGGCAGGGCAGCCAGGCCAGTCGCAACCAGCCCGCGGCGGCGCACAGGGCGTCGCCGATCACCGGCGCCCAGGCCAGCAGCAGCAGGGGGGCGCCATGGCGCACCAGCGCCGCATGGATGCGTGCCTGGCGCACCGTCTCGCCGGCGCCGACTTTCTTCCCGGGCAGCAGCCGGGCGAGGGCGTAGGTGCTCAGGCCGCCGAGCGTGTTGCCGAGCGTGGCGAGAACCAGCGCCGCGGCCGACTGCTGCGGGTGGGCGAGCACCAGTGCGGCGAAGACCGCTTCGGACCCGCCGGGCAGCAGCGTTGCGGCGAGGAAACTGGCGAGGAAGAGGCCCGCCAGGCCGGCTTCCGCGGAGAACGTCAAATCCATGCCGCATGTTACCCTTGCGCCCTTCATTTCCCCCTTGCCGGCGCGCACCATGGACTACCTCGAAAGAATCCTCAACGCCCGCGTCTATGACGTGGCGGAAGAGACCGCGCTCGACCTCGCGCCCAACCTCTCGGCCCGCAGCGGCAACCGCATCCTGCTCAAGCGCGAGGACATGCAGCCCGTGTTCAGCTTCAAGCTGCGCGGTGCCTACAACAAGATCGCGCACCTGACGCCGGCACAGAGGAAGCGCGGGGTTATCTGCGCCTCGGCCGGCAACCACGCGCAGGGCGTGGCGCTGTCCGCCCAGAAGCTGGGCATCCGCGCCGTGATCGTGATGCCGACGACGACGCCGCAGATCAAGGTCGACGCGGTGAAGAAGCGCGGCGCCGAGGTGGTGCTCGCCGGCGAGGCCTACGACGCCGCCTACGCCCATGCGCTGGTGCTGGAGAAGAAGCAGAAGCTCGCCTTCGTGCACCCCTTCGACGATCCGGACGTGATCGCCGGCCAGGGCACCATCGGCATGGAGATCCTGCGCCAGCATCCCGATCCGATCGACGCGGTGTTCTGCTGCGTCGGCGGCGGCGGCTTGATCGCCGGCGTGGCGGCCTACATCAAGCGTCTGCGGCCGGAGACGAAGATCATCGGCGTCGAGGCGGCGGATGCCGACGCGATGGATCGCTCGCTGCGCGCCGGCCGGCGCGTCCGGCTCGATTCGGTCGGCCTGTTCGCCGACGGCGCGGCGGTGAAGTATGTCGGCGAAGAGACTTTCCGCCTCTGTAAACAGTATGTGGACGAGATGGTGCTGGTGGACACCGACGCCATCTGCGCCGCGATCAAGGACGTCTTCGAGGACACGCGCTCGATCCTCGAGCCGGCCGGCGCGCTGGCCGTGGCCGGCGCCAAGGAGTGGGCACGCCGGCACAAGGCGAAGGGCCGGACCCTCGTTGCCGTCGCGTCCGGTGCGAACATGAACTTCGACCGCCTGCGCTTCGTGGCGGAGCGTGCCGAGGTCGGCGAGCAGCGCGAGGCCGTGCTGGCCGTGACGCTGCCCGAGAAGCCCGGCAGCTACAAGAAGTTCGTCGCGCTGATCGGCTCGCGCAACATCACCGAGTTCAACTACCGCTATCACGATGCCGGCGAGGCGCACGTCTTCGTCGGCCTGCAGGTGCATGACCGCGGCGAGGCGACCAAGCTGGTCGACAGCCTGCAGAAGCACGGCTACGCGACCCTCGACCTGACCGACGACGAAATGGCCAAGCTGCACATCCGCCATCTGGTTGGCGGGCATGCCCCGCAGGTGAAGAATGAAATCCTCTACCGTTTCGAGTTTCCGGAACGTCCCGGCGCACTGATGAACTTTCTCAACAAGATGAGTGCCGGCTGGAACATCAGCCTGTTCCATTACCGCAACCACGGCGCCGATTACGGCCGCGTGCTGGTCGGCATGCAGGTCCCGCCGCGCGAGATGAAGGAATTCCGCGCCTTCCTGAAGAGCCTCGGCTACCGGCACTGGGACGAATCGAAAAACCCGGCCTACCGTCTGTTCCTTGGCTGATTTCGACTTTTCCTCCGCGGTTCGCGCGCCCGACTCGGTGCGCTGGGGGAAGTACGCCGGCACCGACACGATTCCGCTGTGGGTCGCCGACATGGATTTCGCCGCGCCGCCGGCGGTCATCGAGGCCCTGCAGGCGCGCGTCGCCAATGGCGTGTTCGGCTACGGCCAGCCGTGGCCGTCGCTGGTCGAGGCCGTCGTCGAACACTGCGCGCGCGAATACGACTGGGCCGTCGATCCCGACTGGCTGGTCTGGCTGCCGGGGCTGGTGTCCGGACTCCATGTCGCCTGCCGGTCGGTCGGCGAACCGGGCGATGGCGTGTTCACGGCCACACCCGTGTATCCGCCGTTCCTGTCCGCGCCGGTCGAGTCGGGGCGCCGCCTCGTGGCCATGCCGCTGGTGCGGGACCTCGGTGATGGCCATGGGGGCTGGGGCTGGGATTTTGCCGCAGCCAATCTCGCGATGCAGTCCGCGCGGCTGTTCCTGCTGTGCCATCCGCACAATCCCGTCGGCCGCGCCTGGCGCGAGGATGAGCTCTGGCAGCTCGCGGCGCTGGCCGGGAAGCATGACCTCGTCGTCTGTTCGGACGAGATCCACTGCGACCTGACGCTGGCCGGTCGGCACCGCCCCTTCGCGACGCTGGCCCCGGAAATCGCGGCGCGGACGATCACCCTGATGGCCCCCTCGAAGACCTTCAACATCGCCGGCCTGGGGTGCGCCTATGCGGTCATTCCGGATGCCGCGCTGCGCAGGCGCTTCCTGACCGCCATGCACGGCATCGTGCCGCACGTGAATGTATTGGGGCTGGCCGCCTGCGAAGCCGCCTGTCGCCACGGCGGTGACTGGCGACGGCAGCTGCTGGACGTGCTGAAAGCCAATGCCGCCCGTGTCGAGCGGGCCGTCGAGGCGCTGCCCGCGCTGACGACGACGCGCGTCGAGGCCGGTTTCCTCGCCTGGATCGATTGCCGCGAACTCGGCGTCGAGCGGCCGGCCGCCCTGTTCGAGCGGGCGGGTGTCGGCCTGTCGGACGGGGCCGCCTTCGGGCCGGGCAGCGCCTACGCGCAGTTCGTCCGCCTCAACTTCGGCACGCCGCGCACGCTGCTGGATGAAGCCCTCGTGCGCATCGCCCGGGCCTGCGCTGACTGAAAAGTCGGCGCCAGCGGGACGGCGGGAATAAATCGGCGCATGGCAACGTCTACCTCCTGCAGCATCCCCAATCCCACCGGAGGAGACACCATGAAAAAAATCATCGCCCCCCTGCTCGTCGTCTGCGCAGCCACCTTTACCCTGCCTGTCCTGGCCGCCGACCAGAAAGTCGTCCTGCAGGTCAGCGACAACGACGAAGGCAAGTGGAACCTGGCCCTCAACAACGCCAAGAACCTTCAGTCGGCCTTCGGCAAGGACAAGGTCGACATCGAGATCGTCGTCTATGGGCCAGGCATCGGCATGCTCAAGGCCGAGTCCACCGTCGGCAACCGCATCGCCGACGCCGGTACCACCGGGGTGCAGGTGGTGGCGTGCGAAAACACCATGAAGGCGCAGAAGCTGTCGCGTGCCGACATGCTGAATGGCATCAGCTATGTGCCGGGCGGCGTGGTGGAAATCATGGAGCGCCAGAAGCAGGGCTGGGCCTACATCCGGCCCTGATGGGGCACTGACTGCCGGGATACCCGCCGGTACGGGCGGCGTTGCCGCTCAGCCGGCGAACAGCCGCCGGCCTTCCCGCAGCATCGTTTCGAATTTGTCCGGCGGCACCGGCGGCGAGAACAGGTAGCCCTGGATTTCCTGGCAGCCGAGGCTGCGCAGGAAGGTGAACTGCGCCATCGTCTCGACGCCCTCCGCGATGGTCCGGTGGCCGAGGCGCTGCGCCATGCTGACGATCGCGCCGGCGATCGCGCCGTCGTTGCCGTCGTGCGGGATGCCGCGCACGAAGGACTGGTCGATCTTCAGCGTGTCGATGGGGAAGCGCTTCAGGTAGGCGAGGCTGGAATAGCCGGTGCCGAAGTCGTCCAACGCGAGCGTCACGCCGAGCGCCGTCAGCGAATCCATCATGGCGATCACGTCGTCGCTGCTGTGCGTGAGCATGCCTTCCGTGATTTCCAGCTCCAGCCATTCCGGCGGCAGGTCGTGGCTGGCGAGCATGGCCCGCACGCGTTCGGCGAGACTGGGCGAGAAATCGCGCGCCGAGAGGTTGACGGCGATCTTGGTCGGCGGCAGCCCCGCATCGCGCCACAGGCGCGCCTGTCGCAGCGCCGCATCGAGGACCCAGGCCGACAGGCGGACGATCAGTCCCGACTCCTCGGCGATGGGGACGAATTCCGCCGGCGAAACCATGCCGCGCTCCGGATGCTGCCAGCGGACCAGCGCCTCGGCGCCGATGATGCGGCCGCTTTCGATATCGACCTTGGGCTGGTAGTGCAGCAGCAGTTCCTGGTTGTCGAGGGCGTGGCGCAGCCCCGTCTCGATCTTCATGTGGTCGAGCGCCCGCTGGTTCATCTCGTGGCTGTAGAAGGCGTAGCCGTCCTCGCCGTTCTTCTTGGCGCGGTACATGGCGATGTCGGCCATGCGCAGCAGGGATTCGGTGTCGAAGCCATCGCGCGGGTAGACGCTGATGCCGATCGCCGCACCGATCTTGAATTCGTAGGCTTCGACATGGAAGGGCGGGTCGAGCGCGGCCAGCACCTTCTGGGCGACCACCGCGGCATGCTCGCGGCGGGTGATGTCGAACAGGGCGACGATGAATTCGTCGCCGCCGAGCCGTGCGACCACGTCCTCGTTGCGCACCGAGGCGCGCAGCCGCTCGGCGACCTTCTGCAGCAGCTGGTCGCCGATGGCATGGCCGAGCGTGTCGTTGATCGGCTTGAAGCGGTTGAGGTCGATGAACAGGATGGCGCCGTGCAGCCGGTTGCGGCGTGCCTCGACCAGTGCCTGGTCGATCAGTTTGTAGAGCATCGCGCGGTTCGGCAGCCCGGTCAGGCCGTCGTAGTAGGCGAGGTAGTGGATGCGTTCCTCGGCCTTCTTGCGCTCGGTGATGTCGGTGAAGATGGAAAAGTAGTTGCTGATCTGCCCGTCGCGGTTGCGCACCAGACTGATGGACGCCCAGCCCGGGAATTCCTCGCCGTTCTTGCGTCGCGACCAGACTTCGCCATGCCAGCTGCCGTCCTGCTCGACGCGCGTCCAGATGTCCTCGTAGAACTTGGCCGGATGACGGTCCGAGCGCAGCAGGGATTGCGTGCGGCCGATCACCTCGCGTTCCGTGTAGCCGGTGATTTCGGTGAAGGCCGGATTGATCGAAAGGATGCGGCGCTGGGCGTCGGTGATCAGGATGCTTTCGTCGCTGTGCTCGAAGATGCGCGACTGCAGGCGCATCGTCTTTTCGTTCTCGATCCGCGGGGTGATGTCGGAGAGATAGCCGATCAGCCCGGAGGGATCGCCCAGTTCATCGCGCAGCAGCGACAGCTGCAGGCTCGCCCAGAAGATCTCGCCGGACTTGCGCCGCCGCCGGACTTCCAGTTCGCGCCCGCCGTGCTCGAGGAAGGCATCCTGGAAGCCTTCGCTGTCGTCTTCGGCATCCGGATCGGCATAGAGGAACAGGATGTGCTTGCCGATCGCTTCGTCGGCGCTGTAGCCGAACAGTTGCTCGGCACTGCGGTTCCAGCCGGTGATGTAGCCGCCCAGGTCCATGGTGATGACCGACTCGTGGATCTGGTCGAGGATCTGCATCTTCTCGGCCAGGCGGCACGCGCCGGGGATGCCGCGTGCCTGGTCGCACAGGCGCCGGCCTTCGTTGATCCCGATGGTCGTCATCATGCTTCCTGACTGACCAGCACCGCCCAGCCGGCGGCCTGCACGAGCGCCCGGGTCCAGGCGTCGTCCGGGATGCCGGCTGCCGACAGCGCCGCCGCGAGTGCCGCGAAATCGCGCTGCTCGCCGGATGTCACTGCCGCCAGCGAGCGGCCCAGTGCATTGTCGCCGCCGGTCAGGGCGGCGGCCACTTCGTCCGGCAGTCCGAGCGGGGCGATGATGCGATCGAGCGGCATGCCGAGCAGGAGGTCGAGCAGGGAGAACATGCCGGTCATGAAGGCGCGTTCCTGCACGTCGCGCGGCTGGCCTGCCTGCCGGGCGAGGGCTTCCATCAGCCCGGCCCGCAACGCGGCCCGCGGCAGCAGCGGGCTGGCCGAGGTGCTGCCCTGCGGCCGTACGTAGAGAAGCAGCTGCAGCCAGCGCTGCAACTGGCGGCGACCGAGCAGGGCGATCGCCTGGGCGAAGCTGTCGATCTTCCGCGTCGGGGCGAACGCCACCGAATTCACCAGCTTGAGCAGGTGGTAGGAAAGATTGGTGTCGCGCCGGATCAGAATCTCGAGTTCATCCGCATCCGCATCCTGCATGACGAGGGCGAGCAGGCGCAGCAGCAGGCTGCGGGTGGTCGGGTCGCTGCTCGCCTGGATCGGATGCTGGCCGGGCAGATGGCCGGCCAGCCAGTGGAATTTGCAGAAACCGGGACAGACGTGTTCCGTCGTGCCGAGCGCGAGATGGGGGCCGGGAAGTGCGCGCAGCCAGTCGCCGAAGCCGGCCGGCATGGCATGGCCGGGGCAGGCGACCGCCAGGGAATCGATCCCCTGCAAGAGCGTTGCGCCGGCGGGGGGAAAGCCGTCAGCCATCAGGCCGAAGCCGGCGGATTGAAGGCCGGCGAGTCGCTCGTGCGCGGCCGCATCGGCTGCGGCCGCGACCGGAATGCGCAGAATGAAGCGGCCGGGCGGCAGGTCGGCGGCGAGTGACGGGTCGATGCTGTCCGGATCGACCGCCGCCACGCAGGGCAGCGTGGCCAGGATCTCGCTGCAGCCCGGCTGCGCGAACAGGGCCGCCAGCGCACTGCCATCGAGCGCTTCGGTACTTTCCAGCAGCAGCGCCACCCACTTGCTGTTGAAGTCTACGGCCGGCTGAAACGTGATCAGCGGAAGGCGGTCATTGGTGTCCATGCTTGAAGGGTCCCATCGCACTTTGGTTTAACGGTAAGTTCAAGCTAAACATTAGGAATAATATTTTATTTGTATGTTTTTAAAGATAATTCTGTGACGGAGGCGTCGAGCGGGATGTCGTGCCCCCCGGGGTGGATGCTGTCCACCCTGCAAAGTTCGAAGCCGACGCCGATCGTCAATGGGCGTCGCGTGCAGGCCGCCAGCGTACGGTCGAAATAGCCGCCGCCATAGCCGAGCCGATATCCCGCGGCGTCGCAGGCGACCAGCGGCACGAGCAGCACGTCGGGCACGGGCGCGGGGTCCGTATCGGGAACGGGAATCCCGTAGGGGTCTGCCTGCATCGGCGCATCCGGCCACCAGACGCGGAACTCCATCGGCGCGTCCGTCTGCACCACGGTGGGCATGGAGATCTGCCAGCCGTCCGCCCGCAGCCGGTCGACCAGCGGCCGGCAGTCCACCTCGGCGCGGATCGGCCAGCAGAAGCCGAGCGTGCCGGCCGGTCGCGCCGCCAGGAATGCGCCGAGAAGTTCGAGAATGCGTGCGCTGGCCTGCCGGTGGGCTGCCGGGTCGAGCGCCAGCCGGGCGGCGATTTTTTCACGCCGCAAGACCGCGCGTGCGGAACGGGCATCGATGCCGGAATGAGTGTCGGATTCGTCGGGCTGATCGCTCATGGATACTTTGAATGCCTGTGCTAATCTGAAACGATGATAGCCAAATCGACCGTTCTGCAGTCAGTGCAACGTTTTGCGGGCATCGCCCTGCTCGCCGTCCTGCCGGTGGCGGTACAGGCCGGGCAGGACGGGGATGCGGCGTTTGTGGCGGTGCGCGATGCGTTTGCGCAGGGCGAGCGGGGGCGGTTCGAGCGGGCGTTTGCCGCATTGCAGGCGCATGCGACGGCACGGGAGGCGCATGCGCTGCTGCCCTGGGCGGAATATTTCCGTTTCAGCCTGCGGCTCGGCGAGGGGACGGATGCCGGGATTGCCGAATTCGTCGAGCGCCATGACGGCAGCTATCTGGCGGAAAAGATGCGGACAGCCTGGCTGAAATGGCTGGTCGATAAAAAGGACTGGATCCAGGCGCGCCGGCAGCTCGCGTTGCTGAAAAGGCCGGATGCCGAAGCGGACTGTCTCGGCCTCGAACTGAGGATGCAACTGGGCGAACCGGAGGCGGTGCAGGTGGCCCGCGACCTGCTCGGCCGTCCGGCGCCGCTGGCGGAGGCGTGTCGCACGCCGATGGAGCGCCTGGCGCGCAGCGGCGAACTGACGGCGGACGAAATCTGGCTGCGCCTGCGCCGGCAACTGGCCCAGGGCCGGCTGAAAGAGGCACGCACCGTCGCCGGCTGGCTGCCGGCGCAAGCGGCGCCGGCCTGGCGCGGCGTGGAGTCGGTCATCGACCATCCGGCCCGCCATCTGGCGAAGCTGCCCGACAATTTCGCCGCCCGGCGATCCGGCCGCGAACTCGCGATGTTCGCCGTGCTGCGCATGGCGCGGGGCGATGCGCGCGTCGCCGCCACCCGCTGGTCGGATATCGAATCCCGTTTCGCCGCGGACGAGCGCGCTTTCGTCTGGAGCCGGCTGGCGCTGCGGGCCGCACTCGATCACCAGCCCGAAGCCGGCGACTGGTTCGGGCGGGCGGCAAGCCTCGGCGCGACCTTCGACGAGGAGGAGGCCGGCTGGCGCATCCGTGCCGCCCTGCGCCGGGGAGACTGGCCAGCCGTGGCACATGCCATCGATGCGCTGCCCGCTCCGCAGAAGGCGCTGCCCGAATGGCGCTACTGGCACGGGCGCGCGCTGGCTGCACAGGGAGCAGCCGATGCGGCGCATGCCGACTATCTGGGCATCGCCAGCCAGCCGAACTTTTACGGCATTCTCGCGGCCGAGGCGCTCGGCCAGGCCTATCGCCTGCCCCCGCGTGCCGCCACGCCGACGGAGGGGGAACTCGCCGCCGCCGCCGCCCATCCCGGCCTGCAGCGCGGCCTCGCGCTGATTCGTGCCGACCTGCGCACCGATGGCGTGCGCGAATGGTTCTGGTCGCTGGCCGACATGGACGATCGCCAGCTGCTCGCGGCGGCCGAATTCGCCCGCCGGCACGACGTCATCGATCGCGTCATCAATACGGCGGATCGCACCCGGCAGGAGCATGATTTCGTGTTGCGCTACCCGCTGCCCTTCTTCGACGAGGTCGCGCCGCGGGCGCGCGAAGTCGGCCTCGATCCGGCCTGGGTGTATGGCCTGATGCGCCAGGAAAGCCGTTTCATCACGGATGCCCGGTCGAGCGCCGGGGCACGGGGACTGATGCAGCTGATGCCGGCCACGGCCCGCTGGGTGGCGCGCAAGATCGGCATGGAGCACTATCACCCGCGCCAGATGACGGACATGGATACCAATGTCACCCTCGGCACGAATTACCTGCGCATGGTGCTGGATGGCCTCGACGACCATCCCGTGCTGGCCTCCGCGGCGTACAACGCCGGGCCGGGCCGGGCCCGCCGCTGGCGTGCCGAGCAGCCCGTCGAGGGCGCCATCTATGCGGAGACGATTCCCTTCAGCGAAACGCGCGACTACGTGAAGAAGGTGATGGCGAACACTGTCCACTACGCGGCGCTGCTCGACGGGAAGGTGCCGTCGCTGACCGCGTGGCTGGGCACGATCCGGCCGCGCGGCTTCGGCGACGCCGCGGCGGGCAGCCTGCCGTGAAGCGGGTTCTGCTGATCGGCGGCACGGGCTTTGTCGGCGGCGCCCTTGCCCGCCGTCTCGCCGGCGCCGACTTTTTCCTGACCCTGCCGACGCGCCGCCCCGAGCGGGTGCGCCATCTCGCGCTGTTGCCGACCGCCCGTATCGTCCCGGCCGACGTGCATGACGAGGCGGCCCTGAAGCGACTCATGACCGGACAGGATGTCGTCATCAGCCTCGTCGGCATGCTGAAAGGGGATTTCCGGCGCGGCCATGCCGAGCTGCCGGCGAAAATCGCGAATGCCGCCGCATCTGCCAACAATTTGGCGGGCGTACCGCGCCTGATCCATGTCTCCAGCCTCGGCGCGGCGGACGATGCGCCGTCCGAATACCTGCGCAGCAAGGCCGCGGGCGAAGCGGCCCTCCGCGCGGCCTGTCCCGACGCGACGATCTTCCAGCCCTCGGTGATCTTCGGCCGCGGCGATTCCTTCCTGACACTGTTCGCGGGCCTGCTGAAAGTGGCGCCGGTGGTGCCGCTCGCCTGTCCGGGAGCCCGATTCCAGCCGGTGTGGATCGAGGATGTCGTCTCGGCCGTGGTCGCCGCCATCGACCGGCCGGAGAGCAGGGGCAGGACGTATCCGCTCTGCGGACCGCGCGAATACACGCTGCGCGAGCTGGTCGCCCATGCCGGGCGGGCGAGCGGCCATCCGCGTCCGATCGTCGGCCTGCCGCTGCCGCTGGCCTATCTGCAGGCGTTCCTGATGGAACTGCTGCCCAACGGCCCGATGACGCGCGACAACCTGCGCTCGATGCAAAAGCCGAATGTCTGCCCGGCCGGCTGTACCCTGCCCTTCGGCCTCGTCGCCACGCCGCTCGAAGCCATCGCTCCGGACTACCTCGGCACGGGATGAAGATCTACTGCGTCGGGGGCGCGATTCGCGACGAGCTGCTCGGCCGGCCGGTGCAGGATCGCGACTGGGTCGTGGTCGGCGCGACGCCCGATGCGATGCTCGCCGAAGGCTACAAACCGGTCGGCCGCGATTTTCCCGTCTTCCTCCATCCCGACACCCGCGAGGAATATGCCCTGGCGCGCACCGAGCGCAAGAGCGGCCGCGGCTACCACGGCTTCACCTTCCATGCCGCGCCGGATGTCACGCTCGAAGAGGATCTCGCCCGCCGCGACCTGACGGTCAATGCGATGGCACGGGACGAGGCCGGGATGCTGGTCGATCCTTATGATGGCCGGGGCGACCTCGAACGGAAAGTGTTGCGCCACGTGTCGCCGGCCTTCGCCGAGGACCCCGTGCGCATCCTGCGCATCGGCCGCTTCGCGGCACGTTTCGCCGATTTCACGGTCGCGCCCGAAACGCTCGCGCTGATGCGTGCCATGGTCGCCGCGGGCGAAGCCGATGCGCTGGTGGCCGAGCGCGTTTGGCAGGAGCTGGCGCGCGGACTGATGGAGGCGGTGCCCTCGCGCATGTTCGAAGTCCTGCGCGAATGCGGCGCACTGGCGAGGCTGCTGCCCGAGCTCGACCGGCTCTGGGGCGTGCCGCAGCGCGCCGACTACCATCCCGAGGTCGATACCGGCGTGCACGTGATGATGGTGGTCGACATGGCGGCCCGGCTCGGGCTGTCGCTGCCGGCGCGCTTCGCGGCGCTGACGCACGATCTCGGCAAGGGCACGACCCCGGCGCATGTGCTGCCGCGCCATATCGGCCATGAACAGCGCAGCGTCGAGCTGCTCGGGCCGCTCTGCGAACGCCTGCGCGTACCGGCCGACTGCCGCGACGTCGCCCGGCTGGTGGCGCGCTACCACGGCGACATCTACAAGGTCGCCGAACTGCGTCCCGACACGCGGGTGAAAATTCTCGAACGCTGCGATGCGTTGCGTCGTCCGGAACGCTACGGCGAAATCCTCGGCGCCTGCGAAGCCGATTTCCGGGGACGGCTCGGCTATGCCGAGCGGGACTATGCCGCCGGCGAGACCTGGCGGCGCACGCTGGCGGCCGTACAGGCCGTGGATGCCGGTGCAATCGCCAGATCCTGCAGCGATCCGGCGCAGATTCCGGCACGCGTGCACGAGGCTCGCGTGACCGCAGCCGCGGCGGTGCCGGCATGCTGACCGGGTACCAGAAGCACTGGGGCGTGGACCAGTGGGCGGCCTACCTGACCAACCAGGTCATCCCCTGCATGCCCCGCAGCAAGCTGATGCTGCGGGCGCTCGAGGAAACCCAGGGCGAGAATCTTTCCGCTGCCGATCTGACCGCGCTGGTCATCGGCGACCCCTTCCTGTGCCTGCGCCTGCTGCGCGAGGCGGAAAACCGCCGTACCCAGCGGCTTGGACACGATACGACCACCGCGCTGGGCGCAGTGATGCAGCTCGGCGTCAAGGTATTCCGCAACCTGCTGCTCGGCAGTCCGGAAACGAAAGAAGACAACCTCGGCCTGCAGGCCTGCTCGGCGCGGGCGATCCTCGCCAGCCAGATCGCGCAGATGTGGGGCAAGGCCCGTGCCGACATCGCGCCGGAAGAGGTCGCCATGGCTGCCCTGCTCGCGGAGATCGGCGAGCTGCTGCTGTGGCACTTCGCGCCGGAGCTGCCGCAGGCGGCGGCGGATGCGCTCGCCGGCGGACGCGCCGCGCGTTCCGCCGAGGCACAGCAGCTCGCTTGCGGGTTCCGCTTCCGCGACCTGTCGCTCAAGTGCGCGACGGTATGGGGGCTGCCGGTGCTGTTGATCCAGCTGATCCGTGGCGCCGACAATGTTCGCGCCAACCTGTGCAAGCTTTACCTGGATACGGCGCGCCATCTGGCGACCGGCGCCGACAACCCGGCCCTGCCCGACGACCTGGCGCAGGCGAAGCGACTGATTCCGCAAGCCGGCCTCGAATGGTTCGCCGCGCACATGAACGGACTGAACGACCAGCGCCAGGCCGAGGTGATCGAGGCTGCACAGTGGATCCTCGACCAGGAGCAGCGCGAGTTCTGATTATTTTCGCAGCAGCGCCTTGAAGTTGGCGAGGCGCGCATTGCCGCTGGCCTTGTCGAAAGTCGGCGCCGACGGGACGGCGCCCTCGTGCTTCACATCCCCGTCGCCGCCATCCATCTCGGCGACGAAGCGCGACACGCTGCGCTCCACGATATCCCGGCCCTGCTTGCGTTTGGCGCACCAGCTGATGTTCAGGCTCATCTGCGCGCGCGTGATGCCGACGTACATCAGGCGGCGCTCCTCCTCGATGTTGCCGGCCTCGATCGATTCGCGGTGCGGCAGCGAGCCCTCCTCGACGCCGACCAGATGCACGTGGCGGAATTCGAGGCCCTTGGCGGCGTGCAGCGTGGCGAGCTGCACGGCATCGACATTCTCGTCCTGCTTGTCGAGCATCGTGATCAGCGCGACGGTCTGCGCCAGCTCGAGCAGGTTTTTCCGCTCTTCCTCGCCCTTTTTCGCCAGCCAGCCGACGAATTCGCGGACATTGCTCCAGCGCGACTCGGCATCGCGGGCTTCCTGCGATTCGAACAGCCAGGCCTCGTAGCCGATGGCCTTGAGCAGGTCGTCGAGCACCTGCCCGGCCGGTTCGCGCTGGGCGCGGTACTCGATGCGGTTGATGAAGCCGCCGAATTCCCGCAGCGCCGCGAGCGGCGCCGGCTTGATCTCGGTCTCGATGCCCGGTGCGAAGATCGCCGCGAACAGGCTGAGGTGGCGCCGCCCGGCGGCCTGTCCGAGCGCTTCCAGCGTGGTGCCGCCGATGCCGCGCTTCGGCGTCGTCGCGGCGCGGATGAAGGCCGGGTCGTCGTCCTGGTTGGCCAGCAGGCGCAGGTAGCTGGTCAGGTCCTTGATCTCGCTCTTGTCGAAGAAGGACTGGCCGCCCGACAGCACGTAGGGCACCTTGTGGGCGCGCAATTGTTGTTCAAATTGCCGCGCCTGGAAGTTGCCGCGGTAGAGGATCGCGTAGTCGCGCCATTTCCCGCGCGTCTCGAACTTGTGCGCCATCAGCCGCGTCACCACCCACTCGGCCTCGTGCTGGTCGTCGCGGCAGGCCATGACGCGGATCATGTCGCCATGCCCCTTGTCCGACCAGAGCTTCTTGTCGAACAGCTTGGGGTTGTGCCGGATGACGCTGTTCGCGGCCTTGAGGATGCGCGTCGTCGAGCGGTAGTTCTGCTCGAGCGCGATGACCTTGAGGCGCGGGAAGTCGGCCTGCAGCTGGCGCAGGTTTTCGACGTCGGCGCCGCGCCAGGCGTAGATCGACTGGTCGTCGTCGCCCACCGCCGTGAAGGCGGCGCGTTCGCCGGTCAGCAGGCGCATCAGCCGGTTCTGGCAGCGGTTGGTGTCCTGGTATTCGTCGACCAGCAGGTGCCAGATGCGCGAGCGCCAGCGCTGTGCGACGTCCTCGTCGGCTTCGAGCAGCCGTACCGGCTTCATGATGAGGTCGTCGAAATCGACGGCCTGGTAGGCCTTGAGCGTGCGTTCGTACTCCGCATAGACGCGCTGCGCACCGGCTTCGAGGTCGTCCGCCGGCGAAACGTCATCCGGGTCGAGCAGCGCGTTCTTCCACAGCGAGATGCGCTGCTGGATCAGCTTGACGCGCGTCTTGTCCGCGTCCTTCAGCATTTCCTGGAACAGCGTCGTCGTGTCGCTCGCGTCGAGGATCGAGAAGCCCGGTTTCAGGCCGAGGGCGCGCGCCTCCATGCGCAGGAATTTCGCGCCGAGCGCATGGAAGGTGCTGATGCTGACCTCGCCCGCCTGTTCGCCAATCAGCTTCGTGGCGCGCTCGCGCATCTCGCGCGCCGCCTTGTTGGTGAAGGTGATGGCGGTGATGTGCTGCGGCGCCATGCCGCACTCGCCGATCAGGTAGGCGATCTTCTGGGTGATGACGCGCGTCTTGCCGCTGCCGGCGCCGGCGAGCACGAGCAGCGGGCCGTCGAGATAGCGCACCGCCTCGCGCTGCGGCGGATTCAGTCCCTGCACTGCCTACTTGAGCGCGCCGAAGACCTTCTTCGCCAGCTTGCCGGCCGCGTCGACCGGGTTGGCGCGAATCGCCCTCTCTTCCTCGGCGATCATCAGGTAGAGGCCGTCGAGCGCCTTCTGGGTGACGTAGCTGTCGAGCCGGGTGTCCTCTTCCTTCACCAGGCCGAACTTCGCCCCCTTCTTCGCGAATTTTTCGTAGGTCTCCGCCAGCTTGACCTTGCCAATTGCCTTCCGGACGATGGGGATGAATTTTTCGCCGAGCGGAGCGGCGGTCTTGCCGCGGAAATACTGCGTCGCGGCGTCGTCGCCACCGGAGAGGATGCCTTTTGCATCCTCCACCGACATCTGTTTCACCGCATTCACCAGCAGCGCCTTCGCCTCCGGCACGGCGGCTTCGGCGGCCCGGTTCATCGCGGTGACCAGCTCGTCGGCCTGCTTGCCCATGCCGAAGCTGCGCATCAGCTTTTCCGCCTGCTGCAGGCTGTCGGGCAGGGGAATCTTCACTTTCGGATTGCCGAGGAACCCGTCGTTGCGGCCGAGCAGCGCAACGGCCTTGCCCGCACCCTGTGTCAGCGCCTCCTTGAGGCCGGTGCTGGCGTCCTGGCCGGAAATGTCCGCCAGCGACAGCGCCTGGGCGCCCGTGGCGAGCCACAGCCCGGCGACGAGGCCGAGCACGAGACGATGGAAGAAAGCGGTTTTCATATGGCCAGTTTAAACCACGCCCGCATTGTGCGCCTGCATGTCGGCATGGTAGGAGCTGCGCACCAGCGGCGCGCTCGCGCAGTGGGTGAAGCCCATCGATTCCGCCTCGGCGGCGAAGTGCTTGAAGACATCCGGATGGACGTAGCGGGTCACCGGCAAATGGTGGCCCGAGGGGGCGAGGTACTGGCCGATGGTCAGCATCTCGACCGCGTGGGTGCGCAGGTCGCGCATGACGGCCAGGATCTCGTCGTCGGTCTCGCCGAGGCCGACCATCAGGCCGGACTTGGTGGGGATCGCCGGCAGCCGTTTGCGGAATTCCTGCAGCAGCTTGAGCGAATGCGCGTAGTCGGCGCCGGGGCGTGCCTGCTTGTAGAGGCGCGGCACGGTTTCGAGGTTGTGGTTCATGACGTCCGGCGGATCGGCGGCGAGGATGTCGAGGGCGATCTCCAGCCGGCCACGGAAGTCCGGCACGAGAATCTCGATGGTGGTCGTGGGCGAGGCGGCACGAATCGCCCGGATGCAGGCGGCGAAGTGCCCGGCCCCGCCGTCGCGCAGGTCGTCGCGGTCGACGCTGGTGATCACCACGTACTTGAGCTTCATCGCCGCGATCGTCTTCGCGAGCTTTTCAGGTTCCTCCTGATCGGGCGGCAGCGGCACGCCGTGGCCGACGTCGCAGAAGGGGCAGCGGCGCGTGCACAGGTCGCCGAGGATCATGAAGGTGGCCGTGCCCTTGCCGAAGCACTCGCCGATGTTCGGGCAGGTGGCTTCCTCGCAGACCGTGTGCAGGCCGTGTTCGCGCAGGATGTCCTTGACCTCGCCGAAACGCGCCGCCGAATTGCCGGCCTTGACGCGAATCCAGTCCGGCTTCTTCAGCGGGGTGGCGGGAATGACCTTGATGGGGATGCGGGCAGTCTTGGCTTCGCCCTTCTGTTTTTCGC
>JAVEWF010000052.1:0-15821 GCA_034004665.1 Rhodocyclaceae bacterium
CGTTATGCCTCAGACATTACCCCGGGGAGTGGGTTTTAAGCCAATCGCGTAACGCCGCGTTCATTCGCGTCTGCCAGCCGGGGCCGGCCGCACGGAAGGCCGCGAGGACGTCGCGGTCGAACCGAATGGTGGTTGATTCTTTGTCGCTTCCCGCTGGGCGCCCACGTTGCCTCCGGTACGCCTCGATCCCAGCTTGCATTTCTTCGCGCGTTAGCGGCCGTTCGTCCTCGTTCTTGCCGTCCCACACATACGGCGCCTTGGCCCGCACCTTGGCCACGTCAGTCTTGCTCTGGCCGCGCGCAGCCGCAACGCGCATCTTATCGGTTGTCGTCGAAGTCATTTTCGAGCCAGTCATGGTAAGCGCTCCTTTCCTCTTCGCTCGCCGGCCGGAAACTCACGATCCGCAGGGCATTTTCACGCGCCACGTGCACTACCGTCAGCACTGCCAGCACATCAAACACGTAGGCGAACGACTGCATCCGCTGTTCGCCACCTCGCACACTTTCCGCGTCAAGACGGTACGGGCTGTCCAACACCATCACTGCGTCGTCGAAGTCCAGCCCGTGCTTGTCGAGGTTGGCCTGCCGCTTCGCTTCGTCCCAGAGAATGTGCGTTCTCATCGGTATTATTGTGGTAACAACAATTATTGAAGTCAAGAATTTTCGTTACTACGTCGTGATCTTCACCTCCGTGCGCACGGCGGGCGACGATGGCTACGCCGCGACGGCGCGGGCGATGCTGGAGGCCATCGCGGCGTGGAAGGTACAGGCCTGAAGCGTGCCGGCTCGGGGATAATCGGGGCGCACAACGGATATTCACCTCGGGAGGACTCGCAATGAACACGTTCAGGAAAACTTTGGCGGCCGGACTGGCGGGAATGCTCTTGCTCGGGCTGTCGGCCTGCGCGCCCGAAATCGGCAGCGACAAGTGGTGCGCCAACCTGAAGGCCAAGCCGAAGGGCGACTGGTCGTCGAACGAGGCCGTCGATTACGCGAAACACTGCATCCTGAAGTAGGCGCCGCGCCGGCCGATGCCCACCCTCGCCCGGCTGCTCGCCGACGTCCGGTCCTGCACGCTGTGCGCGGCGCATCTGCCGCTCGGGCCGCGCCCGGTCCTGCAGGCGCATGCGGCGGCGCGCATCCTCATCGCCGGGCAGGCGCCGGGCCGCAAGGTGCATGCCTCCGGCGTGCCTTTCGACGATGCGAGCGGCGACCGCCTGCGCGACTGGCTGGGCATACCGCGCGAGGCGTTCTACGATCCGCAGCAAATAGCGATCCTGCCGATGGGCTTCTGCTATCCCGGCAGCGGCAAGTCCGGCGACCTGCCGCCGCGGCCGGAATGCGCGCCCGCCTGGCGCGCACCGCTGCTGGCGCAACTCAAACACGTCCAGCTCACGCTGGTGATCGGCCGGTATGCGCTGGCCTACCATCTGCCGGAAGGGCCGGCCACCGTCACCGAGGCGGTGCAGGACTGGCGCAGGCATTGGCCGCACCGGCTCGTGCTGCCCCACCCGAGCCCGCGCAACAACCTTTGGCTCAGGCGCAACCCGTGGTTCGAGGCCGAACTCCTGCCCAGGCTGCGCGAACGGGTCGCGGCCGTGCTCGCATCGCCGTAAACACCATGACCCCTGCACGCCTTGCAGCCTTGACCCTGGCGACGATGATCGCCTTCGCCGCCAACTCGGTGCTGTGCCGCATCGCCCTGAAAGAAACCGGCATCGACGCGGCGAGCTTCACGACGATCCGCCTCGTCTCCGGCGCGCTGGTGCTGTGGCTGATCGCCACCGTCCTGCGCCGTGATCGCGCCGGGCACGGCAACTGGCTGTCCGCCTTCGCCCTGTTCGCCTATGCCGCCGCCTTTTCCTTCGCCTATCTGAGCCTGACGGCGGCGACGGGCGCGCTGCTGCTGTTCGGCGCGGTGCAGGCGACGATGATCCTCTACGGTTATGCGCAGGGCGAACGCTTCGGCCAGCGCCAGCTCGCCGGGCTGGCGCTGGCGCTGGGCGGGCTGGTCGGCCTGCTGCTGCCCGGCCTGACCGCCCCGCCCCTGGCCGGTTCGGCGCTGATGCTGGCGGCGGGCATCGCCTGGGGCGTGTATTCGCTGCGCGGGCGCGGCGCCGGCGACCCGACGCGCGTGACCGCCGGCAACTTCCTGCGGGCGATGTGTTTTGCGGCAGCGCTCAGCCTGATGACACTGCCGGCGCATCTCGACACGGCCGGCATCGGCTACGCCGTCGCCTCCGGCGCCATCGCCTCGGGCATGGGCTATGCGCTGTGGTATGCCGTGCTGCCGGCGCTCAGGACCGCCACGGCCGCGACGGTGCAACTCAGCGTGCCGGCCATCGCGGCTTTCGGCGGCATCGTCTTTCTCGGCGAGCCGCTGACCCTGCGCGTCACGCTCGCCTCGGCGGCCATCCTCGGCGGCATCGCGCTGGTGATCCTCAACCGGGCGAAGGCAAGGTAGCGCCGTCCCGCCGGCGCCGACTTTCAGCCCTTCTTCTTGTTCATGAAGCCGTCGATGCCGGCCACGGCGTCGTCGCACATCATGTTGCAGGCCATCGTTTCGCCGGCCAGCTGGTAGGCGCCGGCGAGGCCCATTTCGAGCTGGCGGTAGAACAGCTGCTTGCCCATCGCGATGGCGGTCTGCGACTTGGCGACGATGCTGTCGGTGAGACGCTTCACCTCGGCGTCGAGCATGTCGGCGGGCACGACGCGATTGACGAGGCCGCGCCGCTGGGCTTCCAGCGCATCGATGAATTCGCCGGTCAGCAGCATTTCGAGCGCCTGCTTGCGCCCCATGTTGCGCGAGAGCGCCACGGCGGGCGTCGAGCAGAACAGGCCGACGTTGATGCCCGACACGGCGAACTTCGACACATCGGCGGCGACGGCGAGGTCGCAGCTCGCCACGAGCTGGCAGCCGGCGGCGGTCGCGATGCCATGCACCCGGGCGATCACCGGCTGCGGCAGCGAAGTGATCGTGGTCATGACACGGCCGCACTGGCGGAACAGCGCCTGCATGTAGCCCTTGTCGTGATTGGCGCGCATCTGCTTGAGATCGTGCCCGGCGCAGAAGGCCTTGCCGGCGCCCGCAATCACCACCACGCGCGCCGTCCCGTCGGCGCCGATTTTATCGAGCTCGGCCTGCAGAGCGTCGAGCAGCTCCGTCGACAGGGCATTGAACTGCGCCGGCCGGTTCAGCGTCAGCGTGACGACGCCACCGGCGTCGCTGCGCAGCAGCAGGGCTTCATTGTCCATCCTCGTTTCCTCCTCTGTTGCATTGGGCGGCAACGGCCGGCGTCGCCAGCCACTGTGCCAGTCGTGCCGCGAGCCGCTCGACGGCACGGCCGGCCGCGGCAACGCCGCCGCGTGCATCCGGCGTCGGTGCGGCCTCCTCGATATCGATGCCGAGCTGCACCGCCGGGCCGCTCCTGGCCCGCGCGGCAAGCCGCACATGGCTGGCCGCCGGGGCGGTGAATACCTGCTCGAACTCGACGAGATCGACGCGGAACCGGCAGCCGGCCGGAATGTCGGCGCCGGCGAGACGGCGCTGCAGCTGCAGGCGCAGCAACTCGGCCGGCGGCGCGGCCCAGCGGCTTTCGGCGTAGGCATGGCGCTGCGCCGGCGCGTCGTGCAGCAGGCGGTAGTGCATGGCCGTCCCGGCGAGCCAGGAGGGCGCCGTGACGCCGACCCGGATGGGGACGGCTGCAGCGGCCACGGCCGGCAGGGGGCCGAAATCGTATTCCGCCGGCGCCGCGGGGCGCAGGTTGCCGAGGCAGCCCGTCGTCAGCAGTGCAACCGTGGCGAACATCAGGCCCGTGCGTCGATTCATCGCGAACTCCCTGGAGCAAGTGAGGTGACATGGCCCGCTTCGCCCGGGCCGGGCGCGACCGTCGGCCGGCCGAAGAGCAGCGACTGGGGGGCGGCGTCGAGCGCCTGCAGCAGCCGGTCGAGCCGCTGCGTGGCGGCGGCGATGTCGCCCGCCAGCGCCTCCGCCTGCGGCAGGGTCGCCGTATTGAGGCGGTCGCCGGCGCGATCGAGCTTTTGCGCCAGCAGGGCGAGGCTGCGGATCAGCTCGCGCGTGTCCTGTGCCAGCGGCGCGGCGGCCTCGGTCGTAGCGTCGAGCCGGGCCAGCGCGTTTTTCAGATGCGCGAGATTGTCCGCCGACAGGGCATTGCGCAGGGCGGCGACCAGTGCCGGCAGCTCCTTCAGGCTTTCGGAGGCGGCCGCCATGCGCTCCAGCGCCGTGGCGGCATTCTGCAGGTTGCGCTCGTCGAGCAGGCGGTTGATGCGCGCGACGAGATCGGTTGCCTGCCCGGCGATATCGCCGGCCCGCTCGCCCAGCGTAGCCAGCAGCCCCGGCTGGAGGGGCAGGCGCGGCGGTGCGGCGGCATCGGTCGGCAGCGGCACGCCCCGGCCCGTGCCGTCTTCCTCCAGCATCACGTAGGCCAGGCCGGTGACGCCCTGCGTGTTGAGCCGGGCGATCGTGCGGTCGGTGAGACGGTACTTCCGTGCGAGGCTGATCTCGACGAGCAGCTGGCCGGGGTCGTCCGGATCGGGACGGATGTCGCGCACCTTGCCGGCGCGGATGCCGCGGTAGCGCACCTGCGCTTCGAGGTTGAGGCCGGTGACGCTGCCGCGGGTCGTCAGGACATAGGTATCGGACAGCTCGCGCGTACCGGTGAACCACCAGATCGCGAGCGCGGCGGCCAGCGCGAAACACAGTGTGAACAAGCCGGCGAGCAGGGCGTGGGCGCGATTTTCCATGGTCAGCGTTCAGTGCACCTCAGTGAGCATGTGCCAGCGCCCGCTGGCTGCGCTCGGAGTGGAAGAAATTGCGGATGAAGGGATGGTCGATGCGCATGATGTCGTCAATGCTGCCATAAGCGAGGATATGCTGCTCGGCGAGCACGGCGACCCGGGTCGCCAGTGCGGCGAGCGTGTCGAGATCGTGCGTCACCAGCACCACCGTCAGGCCCAGCTCCTCGCCGAGCATGCGGATCAGCCGCACGAAACTGTCGGAGCGGTCGGGATCGAGACCGGCGGTCGGCTCGTCGAGCAGCAGCAGTTCCGGTTCCAGCGCCAGCGCACGCGCCAGCGCGACGCGCTTGATCATGCCGCCCGACAGCTCGGCCGGCATCAGGGCGGCATGGCGCGGCAGCAGTTCGACCATCTCGAGCTTGAGCATCACCAGCTCGCGGATCGTGGCCTCGTCCAGCACCTTCAGTTCGCGCAGCGGAAAGGCGATGTTGTCGTAGACGCTGAAGGCCGAAAACAGCGCGCCCTGCTGGAACAGCACGCCGAAGCGCTGGCGCAGGGCGCGCTCGCGGGCAACGCCGCCGCCGAACAGCGGCTCGCCGAACAGGCGGATCTCGCCGGCCGTCGGCAGCAGCAGACCGATCACCTGCCGCAGCAGCGTCGTCTTGCCGCTGCCCGAGCCGCCGACGAGGCCGACGAGATCGCCGGCAGCGACCGTCAGGTCGAGGTCGCGATGGACCCAGACGTCGCCGAAACGCGTCGCCAGCGCACGGACAGAGATGACCGGCTCGCTCACTGGGGCAATCCGATATTGCGCGTGGCGATGGCGAACACGGCATCGAGCAGGATGACCACCGTGATCGCCGACACCACCGAGGCGGTCGTGTTCGCCGAGAGGCTCTCGGTATTGGGCTGCACGCGCAGCCCGAAATGACAGGCCACGAGGGCCACGGCAATGCCGAACACAAGGCCCTTGGCCAGGCCGATCCAGAGGTTGGCGACCGGCACCGCCCGGGGCAGCGTCTCGATGAAATAGCCGTAGCCGATGTCGAGCTGCAGCTGCGCGGAGACCATGCCGCCGACCAGCGCGATGGCCGTGGTCCACAACACCAGCAGCGGCATCGCCATCCCCAGCGCGACGACCTTCGGAAAGATCAGCCGCAGGCTGCGCGGCACGCCCATCGTGGCGAGGGCGTCGATCTCCTCGGTGACGCGCATCGTGCCGAGCTGCGCCGTCATCGCCGAACCCGAGCGACCCGCCACCAGCACGGCGACGAGCACCGGCCCCAGTTCGCGGATGATGCCGAGGCCGAGGATGGGGACGATGAAGATCTCGGCCCCGAACAGCCGCAGCTGCAGCGACGACAGGTAGGACAGCACGACGCCGATGAGGAAGCCGACCAGCGCCGTCACCGGCATGGCGCGCACGCCGCTCTTGAAAATGTTGGCGGAGATCTCGCGCCTGGGCACATCGGCCGGATGGCGCAGCAGGTGCAGGCAGTCGAGCACCAGCTGGCCGAGCAGGGCAATGAAGTCCTGCACGTGGCGCAGGAGCCCCAGCGCCACCGCACCAGTCGCCGCAAGCCATGCGGCCGGGCCGGGCGTCGCAACGGCCCGGCCGGGACCTTCAGGCGTGGCGGCAAGGCGCTCGAAGATGCGCAGGTGGGCCGGCTGGATCAGCAGCATCTCGGGCAGCCGGCGTCCCCAGAGACGCCACAGCAGCAGCGCCCCCGCGGAGTCGAGCGCCTCGATCGCCAGGCAGTTCCAGGAAACGTCGGAACGCGCGCTCCGGCGTTCGAGCTGCCGTTTCCAGTCGTCACCTGCCGCGGCCAGGGCGCGCAGGGTCCAGCGGCCGTCGAGCGTCAGCTCGGGCCAGTCGCCCTCGGCCCCCGTTTCCCTGAAAGACGGCGCCCGTGCCATCGGCATGCGTCAGGCATAGGGGCGACGGGCGCGCACCTTGAATTCGATGCCGACATTGCCCCATTGCGCCGTTTCCTCGTCGAGGACGGCCGCCGTCAGGGGCGCGCCTGCCAGCCAGTCGCGGTCGACCTGCAGCTGGAAGCCGCGCTCGTTCATGCCGACGGCGAACTCCGGCAGCGGGGCATCGTCGCGCGCCCGCTGCAGCAGCGCCGCCAGGCGCAGGCAGAAGATCAGCAGCCATTCCGGCGCCTCGCTCGCCAGCGCCTGGACGCGCTCGAGCTTGCCGCGATGCGCCAGCACCAGGCGCGCCAGCAGCGCCTGGTCACGCTTCGAGAATCCCGGCATGTCGGCATTCGCGAGGATGTAGGCGCTGTGCTTGTGATAGCTGGAATGCGCGACCGAGATGCCGATCTCGTGCAGGCGCGCGGCCCAGACGAGGAACTGCGCCGCCGGCGTCTGCTCGACGTCGTCCTGCGGACGCAGCTGCTGGTAGAACTCGAGCGCCAGCTGGGCGACGCGCGCCGCCTGGCGGCGATCCACCTCGTAGCGCTGCATGAAGCGCATCACCGTCGCCTCGCGCAGGTCCTCGTGGTGGTAGCGGCCGAGCAGGTCGTAGAGCACGCCAAGGCGCAGCGCGCCTTCCGAAAAGGTCATGCGCTCGAGGCCGAATTCCTTGAAGACGGCCGACATGATCGCCACGCCGCCGGGAATCACCGGCATGCGGTCGGCGCGCATGCCCTGCAATCCGGTGCGGCCCGTCATGCCGGACTGCGTAAGGCGCCCGCGCAGCTGGTCGAGTCCCGCGCGCGTGATGTCGCCGTCGGCAAAGCCGTTGAGCTGGAGGATGTCGCGGATCGCCTTGGCGGTGCCGGACGATCCGACCGCCTCGTCCCAGCCGGCGTCGCGGTAGGCATGCACGATGGTCTGCAGTTCGCGGCGGGCGGCCAGCTCGGCCTCCTTCATGCTGCGCTTGTCGATGCGCCCGTCCGGGAAGAAGCGCAGGCTGAAACCCACGCAGCCCATGTAGAGCGATTCGAGCCGCAGCGGCTGGATGGCCTGGCCGATGATGAATTCCGTCGAGCCGCCGCCGATATCGACGACGAGATGGCGGATGCGCGGGTTGGGCAGGGTGTGGGCCACGCCGAGGTAGATCAGGCGCGCTTCCTCGCGTCCGGCGATGATCTCGATCGGGAAGCCCAGCGCGGCTTCGGCCGCCTGCAGGAAGGCCGGCCCGTTCTTGGCGACGCGCAGGGTATTGGTGGCGACGGCACGCACGGCGTCCGGGACGAAGCCGCGCAGGCGCTCGCCGAAGCGGGCCAGCGCGGCGAGCGCACGCGTTTGCGAAGCGTCATCGAGCAGCTTCTCGGGCGTCAGGCCGGCGGCCAGGCGCACGGTTTCCTTGAGGCCGTCGAGCGGATAGATCTGGTTGCCGACGATCCGCCCGACCTGCAGGCGAAAACTGTTGGAACCCATATCGACGGCGGCGACGTGTTCGTGAACCACGATGGGACACCGGACGTTTGCGGTGCGCGGATTGTAGCCCAGCGTCGTGAAAGTCGGCGCCGACGGGACGGCGCTCGCAGGACGGCACCGTTGCAGCGTGTCATACTTATGCAAACCACGTGAAACATCATTGCCGCACCCCACGGCCCACGATCATGAACCTCATGTCCGCACTGCACGACTTTCCTGCCGAGCACTTCCTCAACCGCGAACTGTCGCTGCTCGCCTTCAACCGCCGCGTCCTGGCACAGGCGGCAGACGAACGCGTCCCCCTGCTCGAACGGCTGCGCTTCCTCTGCATCGTCTCCTCCAACCTCGACGAATTCTTCGAGATCCGCGTCGCCGGCATCAAGGAGCAGATCAAGCTGCGCAGCAACGCCACCGGCGCGGACCGGCGCACGGCCCACGAGGTGTTCCGGCGCGTGACGCAGGAGGCGCACGCCCTGATCCAGGAGCAGTACGCTCTGCTCAACGAGGTCATCCTGCCGGCCCTGCGAGGCGAGGGCGTCGTCTTCTTCAAGCGCTCGGAATGGACCGAGGCGCAGCAGGCCTGGATCCACGACTTCTTCCGTCGCGAGGTGATGCCGGTGCTGACGCCGATCGGCCTCGACCCGGCCCATCCCTTCCCGCGCGTGCTCAACAAGAGCCTCAACTTCGCCGTCGAGCTGGAGGGCAAGGATGCCTTCGGCCGCAGTTCCGGCGCCGCGATCGTGCAGGCGCCGCGCGCCCTGCCGCGCGTCATCCAGCTGCCGGACGAACTGAGCGGCGTGGCTCACGGCTTCGTCTTCCTCTCCTCGATCCTGCACCGCCATGTCGGCGAGCTGTTCACCGGCATGCACGTGCTGGGCTGCTACCAGTTCCGCGTGACGCGCAATTCCGACCTGTTCGTCGACGAGGAAGAGGTCAAGAACCTGCGCACCGCGCTGCAGGGCGAACTGCCGCAGCGCCACTTCGGCGACGGCGTGCGTCTCGAGGTCGCCGACAACTGCTCGGAAGTCATGTCCGACTTCCTGCTGCAGCAGTTCGGCCTCGGCCGGGAGGATCTTTATCGCGTGCCCGGCATCGTCAACCTCGTGCGCCTGATGTCGGTGCCCGACCGCGTCGACCGGCCGGATCTCAAGTTCGCGCCCTTCCAGCCCGGCCTGCCGAAGCAGCTGTCCGGCCGCTACGACATGTTCGAGGCGATCCGCAAGAACGACATCCTGCTGCATCACCCCTTCCAGTCCTTCACGCCGGTCATCGAATTCCTCAAGCAGGCGGCCGAGGATCCGCAGGTCGTCGCGATCAAGATGACCGTGTACCGCACCGGCACCGACTCGGTGCTGATGGAACACCTGCTGCGCGCCGCCCAGAAAGGCAAGGAAGTCACGGTCGTCGTCGAACTGATGGCCCGCTTCGACGAAGAGGCCAACCTGTCGATCGCCGCCCGCCTCGAACAGGCGGGCGCCCACGTGGTCTACGGCGTATTCGGCTACAAGACGCACGCCAAGCTGATGCTGGTGCTGCGCCGCGAAGACCATGGCTATCGCCGCTACCTGCACCTCGGCACCGGCAACTACCACCCGCGCACCACGCGCTTCTACACCGACTTCGGCCTGATGACCTGCAACGACGAGATCGCGGCCGACGTGAACGAGGTCTTCAAGCAGCTCACCGGCCTCGGCAAGGCGAGCGCGCTCAAGCACCTCTGGCAGGCCCCGTTCTCGCTGCACTCGGGCATGCTCGACGCCATCCGCGCCGAGACCGCCGTCGCACGCGCCGGCCGCAAGGCCCAGATCATCGCCAAGATGAACTCGCTGCTCGAACCCGAGATCATCGAGGCGCTCTACGAGGCCAGCCAGGCCGGGGTACACATCGACCTGATCGTGCGCGGCGTCTGCTGCCTGCGTCCCGGCGTACCCGGCCTTTCGGAAAACATCCGCGTGCGCTCGGTGATCGGCCGCTTCCTGGAGCACCACCGCATCTTCTACTTCCATGCCGATGGTGCGGAACGGCTCTATCTCGCCAGCGCCGACTGGATGGAGCGCAACTTCTTCCGCCGTATCGAAGTCTGCTTCCCGGTGCTCGACCAGAAGCTCAAGCGCCGCGTCATCAAGGAAGGCCTGCGCGGCTACCTCGCCGACAACTGCCAGGCCTGGGACATGGACAGCGACGGCAGCTACCGCATCAAGCCCTCGCGCCGCGTACGCACCTGCGCGCAGGAACTGCTGCTCGGCGAACTGGCCGAAGAGTAGCGACGAAAAGGTCGGCGCCGGCGGGACGGCATTCCACGGCGCCGGCAGGGTTGTTGCGATGCCGCGAAAGCGCGATAATCCGCCGTTGCCGGGGTCTCCCGGCTTTTTGCGATCATGACCAGCTACCTCTTCATCGTCCTCGGCGCCGTTCTCGTCAACAACGTCGTCTTCGTCCGCATTCTCGGCCTGTGCCCCTTCATGGGGGTATCGAAGAAGCTGGAAACCGCCATCGGCATGGGCGCCGCCACCACCTTCGTGCTGACGCTGGCCTGCGGCACCAGCTACATCATCGACAGCTGGCTGCTGGCCCCCAACGACCTGCTCTACCTGCGCACCCTCTCCTTCATCGTCACCATCGCCGCCATCGTCCAGCTGACGGAACTGGTGATCCAGAAGACCAGCCCGCTGCTGCACCAGGTGCTCGGCATCTACCTGCCCCTCATCACGACCAACTGCGCCGTGCTCGGCATTCCCCTGCTCAACATCGGCCTGAAGCACAACTTCGTCGAGTCGATGCTGTTCGGCGCGGGTTCCGCACTCGGCTTCACGCTCGCGCTGGTCATGTTCGCCGGCATCCGCGAGCGTCTCGAGGGCGCCGACGTCCCGGTCCACTTCCGCGGCACCGCCATCGCGATGGTCACCGCCGGCATCATGAGCCTCGCCTTCATGGGCTTCGCGGGACTGGACAAGTACAAGTAAATGCTGACGGCAATTCTCGTCATGGCCCTCGGTGCCGTGCTGCTCGGCGCGGCGCTCGGTTTCGCTGCCGTCAAGTTCAAGGTCGAGGGCGATCCGCTGGTCGAGAAGATCGACGCCATCCTGCCGCAGACGCAATGCGGCCAGTGCGGCTACCCGGGGTGCAAGCCCTATGCCGAGGCCATCGCCAAGGGCGAGGCCGAAATCAACTGCTGCCCACCCGGCGGCGACGACGGCGTGCGCAAGCTGGCCGACCTGCTGGGCCGCGAATTCAAGCCGCTCTCCGGCGAACACGGCATCGAGAAGCCCAAGAGCGTGGCCTTCATCGACGAGCAGGCCTGCATCGGCTGCACGCTGTGCATCCAGGCCTGTCCGGTCGATGCGATCGTCGGCGCCGCCAAGCAGATGCATACGATCATCGCCGCGCAATGCACGGGCTGCGAGCTGTGCCTGCCGCCCTGCCCCGTCAATTGCATCAGCATGAACACCCTGCCGGAAACCATCGACACCTGGAAGTGGAAGTACCCGCAGATTCCGCTGGTCCCGATCAAGGCGGCGCCCCATGCTTGAGCTCTTCCGTTTCAAGGGCGGCGTAAAGCCCGCGTCCCACAAGCAGGAATCGTCCGGCGCGGCGATCCAGGCCGCCCCGTTGCCACCCCTGCTGGTCGTGCCCTTCCGCCAGAGCGCGACGGGCGCCGCCGCCATCCAGGTCCAGGCCGGCGACACGGTGCTCAAGGGCCAGGTCATCGGCACGGCCGAAGGCCCGTTCGGCACGGTGGTGCATGCCCCCACCTCGGGTACCGTGCGCGCGATCGAGGCCCGTCCCCTGCCGCACCCCTCGGGGCTCGCGGCGCCCTGCGCGATCATCGAGCCCGACGGCGAGGAGCGCTGGATCGAGCGCACGTCGCTGGACCCTTTTACCGCCGACGCCGCAACGCTGCGGGAGCGCATCCGCGATGCCGGCATCGTCGGCCTCGGCGGCGCGGCCTTCCCGAGCCACGTCAAGGCCAGGGCCGCCATCGAGACGCTGGTGATCAACGGTGCCGAGTGCGAGCCCTGGATCACCTGCGACGACCGCCTGATGCGCGAACGCGCCGCCGACGTCGTCGCCGGCGCGCGCATCCTCGGCCGCCTGATGGGCGCGAAGCGCATCCTGTTCGGCATCGAGGACAACAAGCCGGAAGCGGCCGATGCGCTGCGTGCAGTGCTCACCGAATGCGAAGGCGCCAGCTGCCAGGTCGTCGCCGTGCCGACGCTCTACCCGGCGGGCGGCGAGAAGCAGCTGATCCGCGTGCTGACCGGCATCGAAATACCCTACGGCAAGCTGGGCCCGGACTTCGGCGTACAGTGCTTCAATGTCGGAACCGCGTATGCGGTCGCCCGCGCCGTGCTGCATGGCGAACCCCTCGTCTCCCGCATCGTCACGCTGGCCGGCAACTACGGCCAGCCCGGCAACTTCGAGGTGCTGATCGGCACGCCGATGGACGCACTGCTGCCGCTCGGCCAGCCCGGCGTGGACACCGACCGCATCGTGATGGGCGGACCGATGATGGGCTTCCCCGTTCCCGACCTCGGCGTGCCGGTGGTCAAGGCCACCAACTGCCTGCTGGCCATGAGCCCGGCGCTGTTCCCGCCGCCGCCGCCCGAAATGCCCTGCATCCGCTGTGGCGCCTGCACGCGCGCCTGCCCGATGGTGCTGCAGCCGCACGAACTGTACTGGTACTCGAAGTCGAAGAATTTCGGCAAGTCGCAGGAATACCATCTGTTCGACTGCATCGAATGCGGCTGCTGCGCCTTCGTCTGCCCGTCGCGCATTCCGCTGGTCGATTACTACCGTTTCGCCAAGTCCGAAATCCGCGCCCGCGAGCGCGAGAAGGCCGCCGCCGACACGGCCCGCGATCGCTACGAATTCCGCCAGTTCCGCGAAGAGCGCGAGAAGGCCGAGAAAGCCGCCCGGCTCGCCGCCAAGGCCGCCGAGACCAAGGCCAAGCTTGCCCAGGAAGAAGCCGCCAAGTCCGCCGACGCTGCATCCGCCGAGCCCGTAAAAGTCGGCGCCGGCGAGACGGCACCGCAAGCGGGCAAAGCCGGGACGTCGTCGGCCCCGGACAAGGCCGCCCTGATCGCCGCGGCGCAGGCCCGGGCCGCCGCGAAGAAGGCCGCTGCCGCCGAGGCTGCCGACGCCGCCCCATCCAAGGAAGAGAACGCCTGATGCACACCTCGCCTCACGTCCTCCAGCCCGCCAGCGTGCGCAGCGTCATGTTCCGGGTATTGCTCGCACTCATCCCGGGCATCGCCGCCTATGTCTGGTTCTTCGGCGCGGCCATCCTCGTCCAGCTCGCGCTCGCATCGGTCACGGCACTGGCAGCCGAAGCGCTGATGCTGCGATTGCGCGACAAGCCCGTGATGCTGTTTCTGACCGACGGCAGCGCGCTGGTCACCGCCTGGCTGGTCGCCCTCACCTTCCCGCCGATCGCGCCGTGGTGGCTCACCGTGACCGGCGTGCTGATCGCGATCATCGTCGTCAAGCACCTCTACGGCGGCCTCGGCCAGAACCCCTTCAACCCGGCGATGGTGGCCTTCTGCACCATGATCGTCGCCTATCCGCAGCTGATGTCGCAATGGCCGCGTGCCGAGTTCAACGCGCTGGGGCCGATGCTGCACGCGATCTTCTCCGGGGACCGGCAGCTCGACGCCCTCGTCATGGCCACGCCGCTCGACGCCCTGCGCACCGTCCTGCGCGATCCGGAACAGCGCGCCACCATCGCCGGCATCCTCGGTTCGCATGCCAGCTTCGGCAACATCGGCGGTCGCGGCTGGGAATGGATCGCCGCCGGCTACCTGCTCGGCGGCCTCTGGCTGATACAGCAGCGCATCATCACGTGGCACGTGCCGGTCGCGTTTCTCGTCACCCTGATGGTCATCGCCACCGGCTTTTCGATGGCGAATCCGGAACGCTTCGTCGGCGCCAACTTCCATCTGTTCACCGGCGGCGCGATGCTCGGCGCCTTCTTCATCGCCACCGACCCGGTATCGGGCTGCACCACGCCGCTCGGCAAGCTGATCTTTGCCGCCGGCGCGGCGCTGCTGACCTGGATCATCCGCAGCTTCGGCGCCTATCCCGACGGCATGGCCTTCGCCATCCTGCTGATGAACCTGCTGGTGCCGCTGATCGACATGAACACGCAGCCGAAAGTGTTCGGTCATTCCGGCAAGCCACGCGGGAAGGAGTGAGCATGCAAGACGCCGCGCCCTCTCCAGCCACCCCGCCCGCCGGCGGTGCGCTGCGTGTCTCGGCCCGTACCGCCCTGATCCTGCTCGCCTTCACGCTCGTATTTACCGGATTGATGGCCACGGCCTACAACATCACCCGCCCGCAGATCGAAGCGACGATGCTTGAAGCCAAGCGCCGCCTGATCGGCGAAGTGCTGCCGGCCGCCGCCTACGACAACGATCTGCTGGCCGATGCGGTCGAGTTGCCTCCCAGTCCGGCGCTCGGCCTGGCCGAACCGACCCGCCTCTACCGCGCCCGCAAGGACGGGCAACCGGCCGCACTCGTATTCGAGGCCGCCGCCCCCGACGGCTACTCGGGCCAGATCGGCCTGATCCTCGCCGTGCAGGCGGACGGACGCCTCGCCGCCGTGCGCGTCACCAGCCATCGCGAAACCCCCGGTCTGGGCGACTACATCGATCCGAAGAAGGACAAGAACAAGGCCAGTCCCTGGATCGCGCAGTTCGCCGGCCGCAACTTCAGCGACACGCCGCGGGAAAAATGGAAGGTGAAAAAAGACGGCGGCGCCTTCGACCAGCATGTCGGCGCCACGATCTCGGCGCGAGCCGTGACCAAGGCCACCAGCCGGGCGCTGGACTGGGCGCTGGCGCATGCCGACGCCCTCTACGCGCTCCCCGCGGGTGCCCGGTACGAGGAGAGCACGAAATGAGCATCTACCGCGAGATTTCCCACAACGGCTTGTGGAAGCAGAACGCCATCCTCGCCCAGCTGCTCGGCCTCTGTCCGCTGCTGGCGGTCAGCAGCACCATGGTCAACGCCGTCAGCCTCGGGCTGGCGACCATCCTCGTCATGGGCCTGTCGAACTTCGCCGTCTCGCTGCTGCGCGGCTTCATCCCCTACGAGATCCGCATCCCCGTGTTCATCCTCATCATCGCCGCGCTGGTGACGATCGTCGACCTCCTGTTCAACGCCTTCCTCCACGACCTCTATCTCGTGCTGGGCATCTTCATCCCGCTGATCGTCACCAACTGCATCGTGCTCGCCCGCGTCGAGGCCTTCGCCGCCAAGAACTCCGCCGGTCTGGCGACCTTCGACGGCGTAATGATGGGCGTCGGCTTCGTCTGGGTCATCGGCCTGCTCGGCGCGATCCGCGAATTCATCGGCCAGGGCACCCTGCTGTCCGGCATCGACATGATCTTCCCCGGCATGCAGGCGATCCAGGTCCTGCCGGAAAGCTATCCCGGCTTCCTCATCGCCATCCTGCCGCCCGGCGCCTTCCTCGTCCTCGGGCTGATGATCGCCGGCCGCAACTGGCTCGAATACCGCGCCAACGAACGCGCCAAGGCCCGCCTGCTGGCGCAGCAGCAGGCCGCCGGTGCCTAGCCGCAAAGCCAAGCCGGCGCTGCTCATGAAGCCGGCGGCCCGCGCGGCCTTCTTCCGCCGCCTCGCGGCGGCGGACCCCGAACCGAAGACCGAGCTCGGCTA
>JAVEWF010000134.1:0-3324 GCA_034004665.1 Rhodocyclaceae bacterium
TCTCATGGAACGGCGGGGCCTCACCGAACAGTCGGCTTTCGAGACGCTGCGAGCCACTGCACGCAAGCGTCGTCGCAAGCTCGAAGAGGTCGGCAGGGAACTGGTGGAAGCGACGGAGCGGCTCAATGGCATCTAGATGCCGTCCCGCCGGCGCCGACTTTTCGCGATGAGCCCCCGGAATGATTATTCCGGATTTTCCCGCGAGCAACTGGTCGAGCGGCTGCAGGAGCTGACCCGGACCGAAGATCTGCTGAGGCAAAGCGAAGCGCAGCTTGCCAGTGTGCTGCGTGCGGCGCCGGCCGGTATCGGCGTGTTGCGCGACCGGACCCTGCTGGATGTCAATCCGGCGATGACGACCATTACCGGCTACGCGCGGGAGGAGTTGATTGGCATGCCCGCCCGGACGCTGTATCCGAGTGATGCCGATTATGCGTATGTCGGGACGGAAAAATACCGGCTCATGCGCGAGCAGGGCGTTGGCCGGGTGGCGACGCGCTGGCGACGCAAGGATGGGCGTGTCGTTGATGTTTATCTGTCTTCGACCCCGATGCTGGCAAACGACCCCGACAGGCGGATCGTTTTTACCGTCGAGGATATCAGCGAACGCAAGAGCACCGAAGCAGCGCTGCTGCAAAGCGAAGAGTTGAACCGCAGCACCCTGCAGGCCTTGCCGGCGCACATCGCCGTGATCGGTTGCGATGGCCGCATCATCGCGGTGAACCAGTCATGGGTCGACTTTGCGCGGAGCAACGATGCCGGCGACTCGCCGCAGGTGACCGTCGGCGCCGACTATCTTGGCATCGTGCGGCAGGCAGCCGATATGGTTGATTGGGATGCGATCCGTGCGGCGGCGGGGATCGAGGGAGTATTGAATGGAACCCTGCCTCAATTTGCCATGGAGTATCCCTGCCACAGCCCGTCGAAGCAGCGCTGGTTCCTGATGAACGTCGTCCCTTTGAGCGCGAGCGCTGGCAGCGGTCTGGTGATCTCGCATCTCGATATCACGGAACGACGGGAGGCCGAGGAGGCCTTGTACGAAAGCGAGGAGCGCTATCGTCTGCTGGTGTCGACCAGCTTCGATGCCGTATTGCTGACGTCACCCGATGGCCGGACGCTGTTCGCAAACGAGGCCGCTGGCCGCATGTTCGGATGTTCGCCCGAGGAGGTGTGCCGGCGCGGTCGCGACGGCGTTGTCGACATGACGGATCCGCGCGTTCCGCAATTCATTGCTGAACGCGCCCGCAACGGACATGCTCAAGGTGAATTGACCTTTGTGCGCGCCGATGGGACAAGGTTTCCGGGAGAGCTGTCCTCTGTGCTTTTTCGCGACCGCAACGGTGAGCCCCGAAGCAGTCTGGTGATAAGGGATATTTCCGAACGCAAGCAGCGGGAGGCGGAACGTGTGGCCGAGATGGCGAGACAACGTGATGCGCTGGTGCGCGAGGTGCATCACCGCATCAAGAATCACCTGCAGGGGGTGACCGGCCTGTTGCGCGAGGAGGCGTGCGAACATCCGGAAATCGCTGCGGTTCTGGGCGATGCGATTCGCCAGGTCCGGGCGATCGGCGAAGTCTATGGCTTGCAGAGCAGGCGTGCCGATGCCTGCGTCTGCATGGGCGACATCGTTCGCATGACGGTGGTGGATATGCCCGGGAATGTCCCCGTGGTTTGCCATTTCCACGCACTCGCTCAAGTCATGATCGAGCAGTCCGAGGCGGTACCGTTGGCGCTGGTGCTCAATGAACTGATCACCAATGCCATCAAGCACCTCGCTCCGCCGGATGCGAAACGGCCGGTGAGGCTGTTCCTCGAGCGCGGCGATGCGGACAGGGTCCGCGTGGTACTGCGCAGTGCCCCGGCCTATCTGCCGAGCGGATTCGATTTCCCGACACGACAGGGCCTGGGAACGGGGCTGGAACTGGTTCATTCATTGTTGCCGCAACAGGGTGCCTGTCTGCGCTATCGCCAGGAGGGCGACGAGGTCGTCACTGCGTTGACGCTGGAACCGCCGATAATATTGCCCTTCAATGCGTGATGCCCGGCGTCTTGCCGGCCTGCCGCGTCACTGCGCCGGTTGCAGCCGCGCCAGCGGTCGCTGGTCGATCGGCAGGTTGATCGCCATCGCCAGCACGCCGAGGCCGATGATGATGCTCCAGACGATGTCGTAGCTGCCGGTGCTGTCGAACAGCAGGCCGCCGAGCCAGGCGCCGAGGAAGCTGCCGATCTGGTGGCTGAGGAAGACGAAGCCGCCGAGCATCGACAGGTAGGCGACGCCGAACACCTGTGCGATGATGCCGTTGGTCAGCGGCACGGTGGCGAGCCAGAGCAGGCCGATCGCCATCGCGAACAGGTAGGCGGAAGTCGGCGTCAGCGGGACGGCGAGGAAGGCGACGATGATGACGCTGCGCGTGATGTAGATCGCCGCCAGCAGGTGCTTCTTGCTGAAATGCTGGCCGAGCCAGCCGGCGCCGAAGGTGCCGAAGATGTTGAACAGGCCGATCAGCGCCAGGCAGGTGACGCCGACGTCGGCCGGCAACCCATGGTCCGAGAGATAGGCCGGCAGGTGCACGCCGATGAAGATGACCTGGAAGCCGCAGACGAAATAGCCGATGGTCAGCAGGTTGAAGCCTTTATGGCCGAAGGCCTCGCGGATCGCCTCCCACGCCGACTGCGCGTGCAGGCCGGCGGCGAGGTCGCGATGCGGCTCGGCGAGCGCGGCCGACAGCGGCGCCATCAGCGCGGCGACGGCGGCGAGGATCAGCAGCGCCTGCAGCCAGCCGAAGCCGCTGATCAGCGACTGCGACACCGGCAGCAGCGCGAACTGGCCGAAGGAGCCCATCGCGCCGGCGATGCCGAGCGCCATGCTGCGTTTCTCCGGCGGGGTGATGCGGCCGAGCACGCCATAGACGATGCTGAAGGTCGTGCCCGACAGGCCAATGCCGATCAGGAAGCCCGCCGACAGCACGAAGCCGGTGCCCGAGGTCGACAGCGCCATGCCGACCAGCCCGAGGACGTAGAGCACGCTGCCGGCGAACAGCACCTTGCCGGCGCCGTAGCGGTCCGCGATCAGGCCGGCGATCGGCTGGCTCGCGCCCCACAGCAGGTTCTGCATGGCCAGCGCGAAGGCGAAGGTTTCGCGCCCCCAGCCGTGGGCGAGCGTCATCGGCTGCAGGAACAGGCCGAAGCCATGGCGCACGCCCATGGCCAGCGTCATCAGCAGGCCGCCGCAGACGAGGACGACGAGGGGGGTTCTCCAGTGGGTATTCATTGATGGAAAAGTCGGTGCTGGCCGGACGGCGGCGGGCCTTGGATAATAGCGGCTTT
>JAVEWF010000053.1:0-15526 GCA_034004665.1 Rhodocyclaceae bacterium
AGGCGAGCAATGCCGTCTCGGCTTCCGCCAGCGGCACGGCGACCTTCAGGTGCCAGTGCCGGCCTTCGAAATTCGGCGGGCCGTCGAGCCCCCAGTGCCGTCCCGCCAGCGCCGACTCTTCCGTCGTCAGCAGGCCGGCCACCTCGGCCCGGTCCCAGACGTAGTACCGGCCCTCCTCGCCTTCGGAATCCGCATCGAGCGAGGAATGGAAGGCGCCGTCGGGACTCGTCATCTCGCGCAGCACCCAGCCCGCGATACCCTCGGCAACCTCCCTGAAACAGGGGTCGCCGGTCAGGGCAAAGGCATCGGCGTACAGGCCGAGCAGGGGCCCGTTGTCGTAGAGCATCTTCTCGAAATGCGGGATTTCCCAGCGTTCGTCGACGCTGTAGCGGCAGAAGCCGCCACCCAGCTGATCGTGGATGCCGCCTTCCGCCATGCGGCGCAGCGTGAACAGCGCCGCCTCCCGTGCCTCGGGATCGTCGGGCCGGTGCAGGAGGAAGGCGAGGTCGGTCGGGTGGGGGAATTTCGGCGCGCGGCCGAAGCCGCCCAGCTGCCGGTCGAAACTGCCGAGCAGGATCGTGCGCAGCACGGCGACCGGCTGATGGTCCGGCGCAGCGGCGGCGGGCGCGGGCGCCGGCCGGTTCAGCGCCCCCAGCAGTTCGCGGTTCTGCGCCTCGATGTCGGCACGGCGCGTCTGCCAGACCGTGCCGATCTGCTCGCACAGGCCGGTGAAGCCCGGCAGGCCGTGGCGCGGTTCGGTCGGGAAATAGGTGCCGCCGAAGAAGGGGGTGCCGTCCGGCGTCAGGAACATCGTCAGCGGCCAGCCGCCGGCGCGGCCGGTCAGCATCTGGTGGGCGGTCTGGTAGATCTGGTCGAGATCCGGACGCTCTTCGCGATCGACCTTGATATTGACGAACAGCCGGTTCATCACCGCCGCCGTCGCCTCGTCCTCGAAGGATTCGTGTGCCATCACGTGGCACCAGTGGCAGGCCGAGTAGCCGATCGACAGGAGAATCGGCCTGTCTTCGGTGCGCGCCTGCGTCAGCGCGGCTTCACTCCACGGCTGCCATGCGACGGGGTTGTCGGCGTGCTGCAGCAGATAGGGAGATGTCTCGGCGGCGAGACGGTTGGGTGTTTCCATGTCGGGCCTCCTGCGGGAAGCCCGACTATACCTGATTAATTTTGTCGGTTAATGCCGGTCAGGGCATGAGGTCCTTGAGCAGGCTGTCGACATCCTTCTGCGACAGGCGCTGGTCCTCGGTCGGGCCGCCGCCCTCGACCACGATGATGGCGCCGACGAGCGCCTTCATCGCCTTGCGCAGCGCCTGGCCGGCGAGATCCTGAAATTCCTGCGCGACGATGATGTTGGTGAGGTGGCTGCTGACGCCGGCCAGTTTCTCTTCGAGCTCCTTGCGGCTCCAGTCCTTGCCGAGCGAGGTTTGTGCTTCCTTGACGAGTTGCTTCGCGGCTTCCGCTTCGAGCAGCGACTTGGTGGCGGCATCGGCCGTCATGCGCTCGACGCTGCCGAGGATCGAGGAAACCTCTTTCGGATTGCCGGCCGAACGCTTGCTCAATCCCTTGGCGGCCTGATTGAGTTCCTTGGCCAGCAACTTGAGTTCGCTCAATACCTGGCCGGTGGCCTGGGCCGGCTGCTTGGCGGCAGGCTTGCGCACAGCGGGTTTCTTTGCGGCCGGCGGCCTGGCGGTGGTCTTTTTCTTTGCAGGTGTTGCCATGATGCCTCCCCTTTCGAAATTCAGCCAAACAACGCGCGCCACCAGCGCTTGCGACCTTCCGGCAGCGGCCCGGCGGGCTTGAGATCCTCCGGCGGCACCTTGCAGAGAATCCAGCCTGGCAGCGGCGGGTTGTCCGAGAAGCCGCAGGATACGCCGAGATTATTTGGATCGAAGATTTTCACGAAGCCGGGCGCATCGAGGTTGTCGGCATAGACGATGCCGCAATAATCGTGATGATGTTCCTTGCGCAGCAGCGCGTCGATCTGCGCGATGAACGCATCGACGGCTGCGGCGGAGGCCGCATTGCCGGGCGGCGTTTCGCCGACGGCATAGACATACCAGCCGGCCGCCGGATCGATGCGCTTCCAGAAGGCATCGAGCTGCTCCCACGACATCACCGACCAGAGCCGGCCGGTAAACAGCGCATGAAAGTCGCTCATCGTGCTTTATCCGAGCTTCGACACGTCGCGCACCGCGCCCATGTCGGCCGAGGTCGCCATCGCGGCATAGGCGCGCAGGGCCGGCGAAACCAGGCGCTCGCGCTGGGCCGGTTTCCACGCGTCCGTACCCTTCGCTTCCATCGCGGCGCGCCGTCCCGCCAGCACCGACTTTTCGACGGCCAGATGGATGCGGCGGTTCGGGATGTCGATCTCGATGCTGTCGCCCTCCTCGACCAGCGCGATGGCGCCGCCGGCCGCCGCCTCGGGCGAGGCGTGCCCGATCGAGAGGCCCGAGGTACCACCGGAGAAGCGGCCATCGGTGAGCAGCGCGCACTGCTTGCCGAGCCCCATCGACTTGAGGTACGAGGTGGGGTAGAGCATCTCCTGCATGCCGGGGCCGCCCTTCGGGCCTTCATAGCGGATCACCACGACGTCGCCCGCGACGATCCGGCCGCCGAGGATTTTCTCCACGGCTTCCTCCTGCGACTCGCAGACCCGCGCGCGGCCGGTGAATTTGAGGATCGAGTCATCGACACCGGCGGTCTTGACGATGCAGCCCTTCTCGGCGATGTTGCCGAACAGCACGGCGAGGCCGCCGTCCTGCGAGTAGGCATTGGCCTGATTCCGAATACAGCCGTTGGCGCGATCGAGGTCGAGCGTCGGGTAGCGGCGCGATTGCGAGAAGGCCACCTGCGTCGGCACGCCGCCGGGCGCGGCACGGTAGTAGTCGTGGACTTTTTTGTCGGTATTGCGGATCACGTCGCAGCAGTCGAGCTGCTCGCCGAGCGTCGGATAGAGCACGGTCGGGCAGTCGCGATGGATCAGGCCGGCGCGGTCGAGCTCGCCGAGGATGGCCATGATGCCGCCGGCGCGATGCACGTCTTCCATGTGGTACTTCTGCGTGGCCGGCGCGACCTTGGCGAGGCACGGCACCTTGCGCGACATGCGGTCGATATCGGCCATCGTGAAATCGACGCCGGCTTCCTGTGCGGCGGCCAGCAGGTGCAGCACCGTGTTGGTCGAGCCGCCCATCGAGATGTCGAGGGCGATGGCGTTCTCGAAGGCGGCGAAGCTGGCGATGCTGCGCGGCAGGACGCTGGCGTCATCGTTCTCGTACCAGCGCCTGGACAGGTCGACGATCAGTTGGCCGGCCTTGACGAAGAGCTTCTCGCGGTCGGCATGCGTCGCCACCACGGAACCGTTGCCGGGCAGCGACAGGCCGAGCGCCTCGGTCAGGCAGTTCATCGAGTTGGCGGTGAACATGCCCGAGCACGAGCCACAGGTCGGGCAGGCCGAGCGTTCCATCGCGGCGACTTCCTTGTCGCTGTTCTTGCTGTCGGCGGCCTCGATCATCGCGTCGATCAGGTCGACGGCCCGGTATTCGCCGTGCCACTTGACCTTGCCGGCCTCCATCGGCCCGCCGGAAACGAACACGGCCGGGATGTTGAGGCGCAGCGCGGCCATCAGCATGCCCGGGGTGATCTTGTCGCAGTTGGAGATGCAGACCATCGCATCGGCCGTGTGCGCGTTGCACATGTATTCGACGCTGTCGGCGATCAGGTCGCGCGAGGGTAGCGAATAGAGCATGCCGCCATGGCCCATCGCGATGCCGTCGTCGATGGCGATGGTGTTGAATTCCTTGGCGACGCCGCCGGCCGCCTCGATCTGGCGCGCAACCAGCTGGCCCATGTCCTTGAGGTGCACATGACCGGGCACGAACTGCGTGAAGGAATTGACGACGGCGATGATCGGCTTGTCGAAGTCGCCGTCCTTCATGCCGGTGGCGCGCCACAGCGAGCGGGCGCCGGCCATGTTGCGGCCGTGGGTCGAGGTGCGGGAACGGTAGGCGGGCATGTTTTTCTCCGGAAATCAGGATGCGTCCAGCATCCGTTCAAGGGCGATCTTGGCGAGCTTCGCTTCGTGCTCGGGTACCCTGATCGGGTTGACCACGTTGCCGGCGACGAGGTTCTCCAGCGTCCAGGCGAGGTGCTGCGGATCGATGCGCTGCATGGTCGAGCACATGCAGACGGTGCCGGCCATGAACTGGACGATCTTGCCTTCGTGCTTCACCTCCTCGGCGAGACGATCGACGAGATTGAGCTCGGTGCCGACCAGCCATCGTGTACCCGGCGCCGATTCCTTGACGACTCGGATGATGGTCTCGGTCGAGCCGACCGCATCGGAAGCCTTGCAGACCTCGAAGCCGCACTCGGGATGCGAGATCACCTTGCCGTCCGGGAACTGGGCGCGGAACTTCTCGATCTGCGCCGGCTGGAACATCTGGTGCACGTTGCAGTAGCCATGCCAGAGGATGATCTTCGCGGCGCGGATCTGCTCCGGCGTCAAACCGCCCAGCGGCAAGTCGGGATTCCAGATCACCATCTCGTCGAGCGGAATGCCCATTTTCCAGCCGCTCCAGCGACCGAGGTGCTGGTCGGGGAAGAACAGCACCTTCTCGCGCCGCGCGAACGACCACTCGAGGATCTTCGTCGCGTTCGACGAGGTGCACACGATGCCGCCGTGTTCGCCGCAGAAGGCCTTCAGGTCGGCGGCCGAGTTGATGTAGGTGACGGGCGTGACGGCCTCATCAGGATTCAGCACCTCGCCGAGCTCGCGCCAGCAACGCGTCACCTTGGCGAGGTTCGCCATGTCGGCCATCGAGCAGCCGGCCGCGAGGTCGGGCAGGATCGAGACCTGCTCGGGGCGCGACAGGATGTCGGCCACCTCGGCCATGAAATGCACGCCGCAGAAGACGATGAATTCGGCGTCCGACTGCGAGGCGAGGCGCGAAAGCTTGAGCGAGTCGCCGGTGATGTCGGCGTGGCGATAGACGTCGGCGCGCTGGTAGTGATGGCACAGCAGCACGGCGCGCTGGCCGAGCGCCGCGCGAGCGGCCTCGATGCGTGCCTGCGCGTCCTTGTCGGCCAGCGCGTTGAACGGCTCGAACTGAATGGGGGCGGTCTGCATGGCCATGATGTGCTGTGCTGCCGGGAAGCTAGAATGCGGGTCGGCGAGTATAAGACAAGGCTACCTCTTCGTGTCCGGCCACCATTCCCACGATCATCATGACCACGCATCGCTGACCAGCGAACTCCGCACCCCGGAGCGGCTGGCCGAAGCGCAACGCGCCACCTGGGCGAGCGTCGTCGTCAACCTGCTGCTGACGATCGCGCAACTGATCGTCGGCTGGATCGCCCACTCCCAGTCGCTGATCGCGCACGGCCTGCATTCCTTCTCCGACCTGCTGTCGGATTTCCTCGTCCTGTGGGCCAACCATCAGGGCGCCCATCCCGCCGATGCCGCCCATCCCTACGGCCATGCGCGCATCGAGACCGCGGCGACCCTGGTGCTGGGCATCTCGCTGACGCTGGTGGGCGGCGGAATCCTCATCACCGCCGGCCAGCAACTGACGGCCATGGGCCAAGTGCCGCCCGTCGAGCCGCTCGCCTTCTGGATCGCGCTCGCCACGCTGGCGGCGAAGGAATGGCTGTTCCACTATCTCAGGGCGGTCGCGCAGCGCCTCCATTCCGCCGTGATGATGGCGAATGCCTGGCATACGCGCGCGGATGCCGCCTCGGCACTGGTGGTCGCGGTCGGCATCGGCGGCAGCCTGCTCGGCTGGCGCTTCCTCGATCTGCTCGCCGCGGTGCTGGTCGGCTTCATGATCCTCAAGATGGGGCTGGAATTCGCCTGGGAAGCTCTGCGCGAACTGGTGGACACCGGGCTGTCCGACGAGGATGTCGAGGCCATCCGCTCCACGCTGGCCGGCACGCCCGGCGTGATCGACCTTCACGAACTGCGGACGCGCCGCATGGCGCACCGCGTGCTGGTCGATGTCCACCTCCAGGTGGATGGCAGCATCACCGTCGCGGCCGGCCATGCGATCGGCGAATCGGCCCGCCATCGCGTCCTGCACACCCACCCCGAAGTACTCGACGTCCTGATCCATCTGGACGCCGAAAATGACGCCCCCACCGAGAGCGCACAATAATGGTGCACCATTGCTATTGAACGCACCAAACAAGTGCCGCCGACCAATTCTGCATTTGCCCAACACCGGCACATTTCCCTTGTGGCACAATCTTCTGTCGTTTTTTTCCTTTTGGCACGCTAACTGCTAAATCTGTTCCCGTCATTCCGGCCCGCCGACCGTCGCGAGACTCAGGCCCGCCACCGACCGCCACCGTATTGCAGATCACTTATCAGGAGCTTTCTCATGACGCCCCAAGAAGTAATGAAGATGATTCAGGAGAAGGAAGTCAAATTCGTCGACTTCCGCTTCACCGACATTCGCGGCAAGGAACAGCACGTCGGCGTGCCGGTTTCCGCCTTCAGCCTCGACAAGTTCGAGGACGGCCACGCCTTCGACGGCTCGTCGATCGCCGGCTGGAAGGGCATCCAGGCGTCCGACATGCAGCTGATGCCCGACCCCGCCACCGCCTACATCGACCCCTTCATGGACGAGACCACGATGATCCTGTCCTGCGACGTGGTCGAGCCGGCCGATGGCAAGGGCTACGACCGCGACCCGCGTTCGATCGCCAAGCGCGCCGAGGCCTACCTGAAGTCCTCCGGCATCGGCGACACGGCCTACTTCGGCCCCGAGCCCGAGTTCTTCATCTTCGACAGCGTCGAGTGGAAAGTCGACATGTCCGGCTCCTACTGCAAGGTCTTTTCGGAAGAGGCCGCCTGGGCGACCGCCGAGAAGTTCGAGGGCGGCAACACCGGCCACCGTCCGATGGTCAAGGGCGGCTACTTCCCGGTGCCCCCGGTCGACAGCCTCAACGACATCCGCGCCGCCATGTGCCTGGCGCTGGAAGACTGCGGCGTGCCGGTCGAAGTGCATCACCACGAAGTCGCCACCGCCGGCCAGTGCGAAATCGGCACCGTCTTCAACACCCTGGTGAAGCGCGCCGACCAGACCCAGGTGCTCAAGTACATCGTCCATAACGTCGCCCACAGCTACGGCAAGACCGCGACCTTCATGCCCAAGCCCATCGTCGGCGACAACGGCTCCGGCATGCACGTGCACCAGTCGATCTGGAAGGACGGCAAGAACCTCTTCGCCGGCAACGGCTACGCCGGCCTGTCCGAGTTCGCGCTGTACTACATCGGCGGCATCATCAAGCACGCCCGCGCCCTGAACGCCATCACCAACCCCGGCACCAACAGCTACAAGCGCCTGGTGCCCGGCTTCGAAGCCCCGGTCAAGCTGGCCTACTCCGCCCGCAACCGTTCCGCCTCGATCCGCATTCCGTTCGTGCATTCGGACAAGGCCCGCCGCATCGAGACCCGCTTCCCGGATCCGACCGCGAACCCGTACCTGTGCTTCGCCGCGCTGATGATGGCCGGCCTCGACGGCGTGCAGAACAAGATCCACCCGGGCGAGCCCGCCGACAAGAACCTCTACGACCTGCCGCCGGAAGAGGATGCCAAGATCCCGACCGTCTGCTCGTCGCTCGATCAGGCGCTGGAGTACCTGGACAAGGACCGCGAGTTCCTGACCCGCGGTGGCGTCTTCTCCAACGAGTTCATCGATGCCTTCATCGACCTCAAGATGGAAGAGGTGCAGAAGTTCCGCATGACGACCCACCCGGTCGAGTACGACATGTACTTCTCGCTCTGAGAAAAGTCGGCGTTCGCCGGACGGTAAAAAGGACGGGCTTGCCCGTCCTTTTTTTATCCGCCCGCCATGCGCTACACTGCCGAGCCATGATGAAACGATTTCTGCTGCTGGCCTGCCTGTCCGGCACCGTCCAGGCCGATACGCTCTACAAGTGCCAGGGGCCGGACGGACGGACCACCTACACCAACCAGAAGAGCGGCAAGAACTGCGAGATCGTTTCGCAGGACAAGCCCGTATCCACCTTCAGCGCCCCGGCCCGCAAGCCGCGCCAGGCGACCCCGGCCGACTTTCCGCGCGTCAACGGCGAGCAGCAGAAGGCGCGCGACGACGACCGGCGTGCCATCCTCGAACAGGAACTGGCGAACGAGCAGAAGCTGCTCGACACCGCGAAGGGCGACCCGGCCGGCAAGGACAAGGTGCAGCTTCACGAACGCAACATCGAGTCGATTCGGCGGGAACTCGGAAATCTGAAATAGGCTATCCCCCTGGCGTGTTTCTTGCGATGATTCGTGCATGTCCATGCACGCCCAGGCTTCACTCACCGACACAGACCGCAGTTTCGCCGGACTGGATCTGCTGTCCTCCGCCGTCATCCTGCTCGACAACCAGTTGCGCATCCGCCACTGCAATCCGGCGGCCGAGAACCTGTTTGCTGCCAGCCAGCGCACCTGCCTCGGCAAGCCGCTCGCCCAGCTGCTCGGCACGCCGCCGGCGCTGATCGCCGCCCTTGAAAATGCCCTGGCGAACCGCTGGAGCTACACCGGCCACGACATCGTCTTTGCGCCCGGCCATGGTGGCACCATCGCCGAACCGCTCCATCTCGACTGCACCGTCAGCCCGATCGACACGCCGCAGGCCAGCCTGCTGCTCGAATTCCGTCCGATCGACCAGCAGCTCAAGGCAGTGCGCGAGGAGCAGGAAGCCGTCCAGCAACAGGCCAACCGCGAGCTGATCCGCAATCTCGCCCACGAGATCAAGAATCCGCTCGGCGGCATCCGCGGCTCGGCGCAGTTGCTCGACCGGGAACTGAACAATCCCGCTCTCAAGGAATACACGCAGGTCATCATCCACGAAGCCGACCGCCTGCAGGACCTGATGCACCGCCTGCTCTCGTCGCATCGATCCATGCAGCCGGCGCAGATCAGCATCCACGAGATCCTCGAGCGCGTGCGCCGTCTCATCCACGCCGAGTTCCCGGGCGTCAGGGTACTGCGCGACTACGATACCTCGCTGCCCGACATCACCGGCGACCGCGAGCAGCTGATCCAGGCCATCCTCAACATCGAGCGCAATGCCGCACAGGCCATGAAAGGCGAGGGCGAGATCCTCTGCCGCACCCGTGCCCTGCGCCAGGTCACGCTGGCGAAGAAGCGCTACCGGCTGGCACTGGAATTGCAGATCATCGATAACGGACCGGGCATCCCGGCCGAGATCCGCGACCGCATCTTCTACCCGCTGGTTTCGGGCCGTGAAGACGGCACCGGACTGGGGCTGGCGCTCGCCCAGAGTTTCGTGCAACACCACCATGGCAGCATCGAGGCCGAATCGGTACCGGGCCGCACCTGCTTCACCCTGCGGCTGCCGCTGCAACCAAAGGACAGGACCCACGAATGACTACCGCTGTCTGGATCATCGACGACGACCGCTCCATCCGCTGGGTGCTCGAAAAGGCGCTCGGGCGCGAATCCATCACCTGCGCGAGCTTCGGCTCGGCCGACGAGGCGCTCGCAAGGCTCGGCGCCGGCGAAACGCCAGGCGTGCTGGTCTCGGACATCCGCATGCCCGGCGCCAGCGGCCTCGACCTGCTGCGCCAGGTCAAGCAGAGCCATCCGGACCTGCCGGTCATCATCATGACCGCCTACTCCGACCTCGACTCCGCCGTAGCGGCTTTCCAGGGCGGCGCTTTCGAATATCTGCCCAAGCCTTTCGACGTCGACCAGGCCGTCGCGCTCGTCCGGCGTGCGCTGGAGCAACGCACGCACCATATCGGTGCATCCTCGTCGGAGCCGCTGGCGCCGGAAATTCTGGGCCAGGCGCCGGCGATGCAGGAAGTCTTCCGCGCCATCGGCCGGCTCGCCCAATCCCACGCCACGGTACTCATCAACGGCGAATCCGGCACTGGCAAGGAGCTCGTCGCCCGCGCCCTGCACCGTCACAGCCCGCGCAAGGACGGCCCCTTCATCGCGCTCAACACCGCCGCCATCCCGCGCGATCTGCTCGAATCCGAGCTGTTCGGCCACGAGAAGGGCGCTTTCACCGGCGCCAGCGCCCAGCGCCGCGGGCGCTTCGAGGAGGCCGCCGGCGGCACGCTGTTCCTCGACGAGATCGGCGACATGCCGGCCGAACTGCAGACGCGGCTGCTGCGCGTGCTGTCCGACGGCCAGTTCTACCGCGTCGGCGGCCACCAGCCAATCCGCGCCAATGCCCGCGTCATCACCGCAACCCACCAGAATCTCGAACAGCGCGTCAAGGACGGCCTGTTCCGCGAGGACCTGTTCCATCGCCTCAATGTCATCCGCCTGCGCCTGCCGCCGCTGCGCGAGCGCCGCGAGGACATTCCCGCGCTGGCCCGCCACTTCCTCGCCGACAGCGCCCAGCAGCTCGGCGTCGAGCCCAAGCGCCTGTCCGACGCGGCACTGAAGTTCCTGCAGAACGCACCCTGGCCCGGCAACGTGCGCCAGATCGAAAACCTCTGCCACTGGCTCACCGTGATGGCGCCGGGCCAGCAGATCGAGGTCGACGACCTGCCGGCCGAGATGCGCCAGGCCCTCCCGTCCGGATCCGGGACGGGCGACTGGCAGTCATTGTTCGCCGCGACTGCCGACGAACTGCTGGCGCAGCAGCCGGGGACCGTCTGGGAAACCCTGACGAACGCCGTCGAGGCGACGCTGATCCGCCGCGCCCTCGCCGCGACCGGCGGCCGCCGCATCGAGGCGGCGCAACTGCTGGGCATCGGCCGCAACACCATCACGCGCAAGATCCAGGAACTCGGGCTCGACGACAAAACGGCCTGACCGGTTATAGTCGCGGCATGCTGGAACTCGCCGCAATCACCCGCGCCCTCGGCGATTCCGCCTGCCGTTTCGACATCGAGCTGCAGGCGGAATGCGCGTCCACGAACGCCGTGCTGCTCGCCCGCGCCGAAGCCGGTGCAGCCGGCGGCACCGTCATCGTCGCGGAACGGCAGACGGCCGGCCGGGGCCGCCAGGGCCGCGCCTGGCTCTCGTCCCCCGGCGACAGCCTGACCTTTTCCCTGCTCTGGCGCTTTCCGCCGCGCACCGCGCCCGCCGGTCTGTCGCTCGCCGTGGGGCTGGCCGTCGCAGAGGCCATCCAAAAAGTCGGTGCCTGCAGGACGGCCCTGAAATGGCCCAACGACCTGCTGAAGGACGGCAGGAAGCTGGGCGGCATCCTGATCGAACTGGTGCCGGGATCGCCGCATGCCGCGGTGATCGGCATCGGCCTCAACCTGCGGCTGCCGACGGGCATGCCGGTGGAACTCGCTGCACAGAGCGCGGCGCTGGACGGGACCTGCGACCCGAACGCGCTGTTCGCCGCAATCCTCGTCGAGTTGCTTGCGGTGCTGGCCACTTTCGCCGCCGGCGGCTTCGCGCCGCTGCGCGACGCATGGACAACCCGTCATGCCTTCGAGAATGCCCCGATCCGCCTGCTGTCCGACTTCGCTTCGCCGCGCACGGGCATCTGTCGGGGCGTTGCCGATGACGGCGCCCTGCTGCTGGAACAGGACGGACAAGGCGGACGCATCGAGCGCATCCTGTCCGGCGAAGTGTCGCTGCGGGGTGCCGGATGATCCTCTGCCTCGATGCCGGCAACACCCGTCTCAAATGGGGCCTGCGTTCGGGTGATGCCTGGCTGGCGCGCGGGGCGCTGGGCCATGACGAAATCGACCGGCTGATCGAACGACTTCCATCCCGCCCGCAACGCATCCTCGCCTGCAATGTCGCCGGCGCCGTGGTGGCGACGCGCATCGAAACGCTGGCCGAAGCACTGGCCGTGCCGCTCGGCTGGTTCACCAGCACGGCCGCCGCCTGCGGCGTCATCAACGGCTACGACGACTCCGCCCGGCTCGGCGCGGACCGCTGGGCCGCGCTGATCGGCGCCCGCAGCCTGCATGCCGGCCCGGCGCTCGTCGTCATGGCCGGCACGGCGACGACCATCGACGTGCTCGACGCGGATAGCCGCTTTCGCGGCGGGCTGATCCTGCCCGGGCTCGAATTGATGCGCCGCTCGCTCGCTCGCAACACCGCCGGGCTGCCCGAAGCCCGCGGCGTCTATCGCGAACTTCCCACCAACACCGACGATGCGATCGACAGCGGCATCCTGCACGCCACGCTGGGTGCCATCGAGCGCATGGCGGCAACGCAGTGCCGTCCCGCCGGCGCCGACTTTCTATGCCTGTTGTCCGGCGGTGCGGCCAGCCATCTGGTCCCCTTCATCGACCTGCCGTTGCAGCAGGTCGATGACCTGGTCCTCGAGGGGCTCGCCCGAGCGGCTATTTCTTCTTCCTGACCGGCGCCTTCTTCGACGGGGGCGGCGGAGGCGGCTCGGCGGACCCCTTGTATTTCGAATCGATCTCCCAGACCAGCTTCTGGACCAGGCGCTGCACCATGCCGTCGAGCGTCAATCCGCCCTGCGCGCCCTGCGAAAAGCCCAGCACCGAGGACGACTTGGCCCCGACTTCCATCTTCTCCTCGGTGTAGCCCGTCGCCATCTGCTCCGTCGTGTTCGCATCCAGGATCTTGTAGCGCATGCCGATGATCCAGATCCCGGTGCCCTCGTCGGTCTTCACCGAACCGATCACCGTGCCGGCCGCCTGTGCGCCCTGGTCGTATCCGCCCGCGATATTGACCAGTTGTCCGACGGCGCGGCCATCGAATCCCTGCTGTGCCTGGGCGACCTGCTCGGCCTTGAGAATGTCGAACTTGACGACCCAGCGCGTCGCCTTCAGCTTGCCCCGCTTCAGGAACTTGCTCGCCGCGGCCGGTTCGCCCAGCGTGTAGGCGAGCTGGAACTCGTTCAGCAGCGGCCCCATGTCGGAACGCTCGAGCACGGTGAAATTGGCGCGGCCCAGTTCGAGCTCGGCGAAATCGGCAATGTTGTTCGTGCCGAATTTCTGCATGAAGGTCGCGTTGTTGCTCTTGATGTCGCCGGGAATGACGACGAGCTTCGGCCCCTTGACGCCCGCATTCTCGTATTCGATGGGCTGGTACATCGCCTTGTCGGCCATTTCATTGGCTTTTTGCGAGGTGTCGGAACCGGCGGCCGGCGAAGGATTGTTGTCCGCGGCCGGCGCGGCCGGCTTGAACGGATTGGTTTCCAGGCAGCCCGACAGCAACAGGCCGGCAACCACCGCGGCGAGCGTGATGCGTATTTTCATTTTCTCCCCTCTCAAGCCGCGATCTTATTCGCAGTAGTCGCCGAACAGTCGGCCGACCACCTCTTCGCTTTTCTCGTCCCAGAGGGCACGCATCACCTGCTGCCGGTTGCTGCCCGAGAAGCTCGAGCCGTACACCGAGATCGAGGAAACGGCATTGCCGTTCTTCATCAGCAGCGTGAAATCCGCCGTCAGGTCGACTTCGTCGATGCCCAGCGTGCGGTTGACGCCCTGCGACCCGGTGATGCGGCCGCGCACGACAAAATCGGCGCCGGCCTTGTTCGCCGCGAGTTTGACGCCGACGCTCCTGAGCTTCGACTCCAGCGAACGCCGCACGACCTCGCCGCCGCCGCTGCGGTCATCCAGCTGCATCGCGACGCGCTTGTTGCGAATGGCATCGCGGCAGGAGATCGACAGGAATTCCGCCGCCTTGATGGTGGCCTGCTCTTCATGATCGGAAAACTTGAAGCCGCCGGTGCTCGCGACGACGCTGCCCGAACGGGTGGCGGTCGCCGGCTTGGCCGGTGCGCCCGAGAAGATCGAGCCTCCCGATGATTTCGGCGTGTTCTGGGTGCTTTGGGCACCTTCGCCCGCCATGCGGCTTTCGCTCTTCGCCAGCTGCGTCCGGTTCGCCTGCAGCGTCTGCAGTCGGCTCTTCGCCAGGCTCGCGAACTTGCCGTTCGGGTATTGCGACAGATAGGACTCGTAGTCGGCACTACTCTCGCTGCTGGCGATGCTGTTCCAGTAGGCGAGCTCGATGGCCGCATCGTCCGTGCCGCCCTTGCCGGCCGGCGGCGGCACGAAGTACATGTCCGCGCCCTTCAGGCTCGACTCCTCGCGCGGCGACTGACGCCTGCCGGCGATCTTCTCCGATTCGAGCTCGACCGCCTCGCGCGTGCGCTTGAAGATCTGCTCGACCGTCAGCCCCGGCACCTTGGCGTTGGCCATCAGGTGCTTGGTGTAGAGGCCGTTGCCACCGACGCCGTCGAGTGCCTCCGTACCGGGCGCCGTGGAGAAGGCGATCAGCGATCCCGAAGGCGCATCCATCGGCGCCAGGCCGCGCGATTTCAGCGAACGCGTCTTGATGAAGGGGTTGTTGCGGCAGGCGTCGAGCACGACGACATTGACGCGATTCTTCGAGTCCTCCATGTAGCGCAGCACCAGATTCGCCGGGACGGCGTTCTTCTTGACGTCCTCCTCGTTGCGGATCGGCACGCTCACCGGCAGCAGGTAGTTCTCGCCTTCCACCTGCACGCCGTGACCGGCGAAGAAGAACAGACCGATGCCGTCGTTGTTCTTCAGCTTGTCGCCGAAATCGCGCACCGCCTGCATCATCGCCTGCTGGTCCTGGTCGGTCAGCACCTTGACTTCGAAATTCACGTCCCTGAGCACCCGCGCGAAATCCCGCGCGTCGTTGGTCGGGTTCTCGAGCTCGCCGATCGAATAGGCGGCATTGCCGATCAGCAGCGCATAGTTCTTCGCGCTCGCCCAGGGCGCAAGCGCCAGCAAACCGGCAGCCAGCAGGCTGCGCATCAATCCGGAATTCATTGCATCCTCCTTGCGTCGATGAGCTTGTTCAGTTCGGCGGCGTGGTGCTGAACAGGAATTCGCCGCCGTCGACATGGCCGGCCGACAGCACGGCGCCGTACTGCGGCGATTGCGGATATTCCTTCGTCACGCCGCGATGCACATCCTGCCAGACTTCGTAGCCGGGCGTCAGTCCGCCTGCCGCTTCCAGCGTGCGCACCAGGTTCCAGGCGAAGATCGAATGGCCTTCCTTGCCCTCGTCCGATACCGGCTCCTCGTCGCCGGAGGTCATCACCAGCACGGAGCGGCGACGCATGACTTCCTCGGGTGCGACCGGGCCGGCACCCTTGAGTTTCTTCTCCTTCGCCAGCGTTCCGGAAAAGCAGGAATCGGAAACGAGGATGATCTGGCGCGCCGGGATCGCAGCCAGCAGGCGTGCGATGTCGTCGTTCGAGATCCAGCCCTTGGCCGTCTTCACCGACGCATCGACGGGAATCCAGTAGCCCATGCCGGTATCGTCCATCTGGTAGCCGTGACCGGCATAGAGGATCAATACCGAATCCTCGGGATGCGTCTCGCCGGCCAGCTTGTTCAGGGCGCCCACGATCCCGGCCTTGCCCGCATCCTGCAGCAGGCGGCTTTCGTAGTTGAAGCGCTCGCCCAGCAGCTTGCCGATGCGCGCGACATCGGCGACCGGCGTCTCGAGCGAGGGAATCGGCGGCTGGTAGCCGTTGTTGCCGATCAGCACCGCCACGCGGCGTCCGCCGGCAAAAGTCGGTGCTGGCGGGACGGCGGCAGGTGCAGCCGC
>JAVEWF010000135.1:0-3301 GCA_034004665.1 Rhodocyclaceae bacterium
ATGAGGTTCACAACTTCTGCAAGGACATGCATGTCGCCCGGCTCTCGCCGCGCACGGCGAAGCTGCGCAGCCTGTCCGGCCTCGCCAGCGGCGAAGCCCTGTCGCTGCCGTACTACCGCGACGCCGGCCTGCGTGCCTGGGTGAAGGAAACCTGCGCGCAGCACCGCATCGACGCCGCCGTGGTCTTTTCCTCGGTCATGGCGGATTACCTGCCCGACGACCTGCCGGCCCTCGTCGACTTCGTCGACATGGATTCCGCCAAATGGGCACAGTACGCCGACACGCATCGCTGGCCCTTCTCCTGGCTCTACCGTCGCGAAGGCGAAAAGCTCCTCGCCTTCGAACGCGCCGTCGCCGCCCGTGCCCGCCGCGCCTGGTTCGTCACCGACGCCGAGTGCGACCTGTTCCTGCGCGCCGCCCCCGAATGCACCGGCAGGGTCGAAGCCATGTGCAACGGCGTCGATGCCGACTTCTTCGATCCCGCCAACGGCGGCACCTCGCCCTATGCGGCGGGCGATATCCCCGTCGTCTTCACCGGTGCCATGGACTACGTGCCCAACATCGACGCCGCCGTCTGGTTCGCCGGCGAAATCCTGCCGCGTCTGCGGGCACGCCATCCCGCCATCCGCTTCGCCGTCGTCGGTCGCAGCCCCGATCCGGCGGTGCAGGCGCTGGCGGGGGAGGGGACCATCGTCACCGGCACCGTCGACGACGTGCGGCCGTGGATCGCCCATGCCGCCGTGGTCGTCGCGCCGCTGCGCATCGCGCGCGGCATCCAGAACAAGGTGCTCGAAGCCATGGCCATGGCGCGCCCCGTCGTCGCCTCAGCCGCCTGCGCCGGGCCGATCGACGCCGTGGCCGGCACCGAATTGCTCGCGGCGACCACCGCCGACGACTTCGTCGCGCAGGTCGAGGCACTGCTCGCCGACCGCTCCCGCGCCGACGCCATCGGCCAGTCCGCCCGCCGCCGCGTGCTCGAAAACTACAGCTGGGACGCCCACCTCGGCGCCATCGACCGCTCCCTGGAGGAAATCGCTTCATGAGTACCGTCCCGCCGGCACCGACTTTTCACTGGAAGCAGGCGCTCGTCGCCATCGTCCTCGTCGAGCTCGCCCTGATCGGCCTGTACTTCGACACCGCATCCGCGATGGTCGAGATCTGGTGGCGTTCCGAAACCTTCAACCACGCCTTCCTCGTCCCGCCCATCTCGCTCTGGCTGATCTGGGAAAAGCGCCACGCGCTCGCCCGCATCGCGCCGCAGCCGCTGCCCTGGCTCGTCCTGCCGCTCGTCGCGCTCGCCTTCGGCTGGCTGCTCGGCGAACTCGCCGCCGTCAATGCCGTCACCCAGTTCGCCTTCGTCGCCATGCTGGTCCTCGCCGTGCCCATGCTCATCGGCATCCCGGCCACCCGGCGCATCGCCTTCCCGCTCGCCTTCCTGTTCTTCGCCGTGCCCTTCGGCGAATTCGTCATGCCCACGCTGATGGACTGGACCGCCCATTTCACCGTCGCCGGCCTGCGCGCCTCGGGCATTCCCGTCTATCAGGAAGGCCTGCACTTCGTCATCCCTTCAGGCCGCTGGTCCGTCGTCGAAGCCTGCAGCGGCGTGCGCTACCTGATGGCCTCCATCGTCGTCGGCACGCTCTACGCCTACCTCAACTACCAGTCGCTCAAGCGCCGGCTGATTTTCGTCGGCGTCGCCATCCTCGTGCCGCTCGTCGCCAACTGGGCGCGTGCCTACATCATCGTCATGCTGGGCCATTACTCCGGCAACACCATCGCGACAGGCGTCGACCATCTCATCTACGGCTGGCTCTTCTTCGGCCTGATCATCATGATCATGTTCGCCATCGGCCTGCGCTGGCGCGAACACGAGGCCGAACTGCCGCCGCTGAGCGAAGCCGAAGTCAACTGCATTCGCGCTGCCCGTCCGCCGCGTTTCATGGCGCCGGTCGCCCTCGCACTGGCCATCGCGCTGACGCCGCGTGCCGCGCTCGTCGCCATGGATTCCGGACCGGCACTGCCGCCGCCCGTGCTGGCGGCCGAAACCCTCGCCGGCAGCGGCTGGCAGCTTGCCGCCGAGCCGCTCGCCGACTGGCAGCCCGCCTTCGCCAACCCGACCGCGACCTTGAACGCAACGCTCGCCAAGGATGGCCGGCGCGTCGGGGTCTTCATTGCCTATTACCGCCAGCAAAACTACGAACGCAAGCTCATCAGCTCCAGCAATGCGCTCGTCCAAAGCAGCGACAAGGCCTGGGCGCAAGTCGCCGCCGGCGGCCGGCCGGTCGAATTGCCCGGCCAGTCGTTCGCCGCGCGCACCGGCATCCTGCGGTCGAACACCGCCAGCATCGGCGCGGAGCCGCCGCGTTACAAGGTCTGGCACTGGTACTGGATCGACGGCCGCTCCATGGCGAGCGACCACCTCGGCAAGCTGCGGCTCGCCCTGGCGAAGCTGATGGGGCGCGGCGACGCATCCGCCGCCGTTTTCATCTACGCCCAGGATCCGGAAGGCGATGCCGTGATCGCCGACTATCTCGCCACTGCCGGCAGCGGAATTGCCACGCTGCTCGAACAGGCCGCCGCGCCGAATCGCTAGAATGATGCCAATTGCAAAAATAACCGAATGAAGGGGAAATCATGAGCACCGCAACCATCGGAACTGTCGGAAAAGACACCGTCGTCGCCGTCGTCGGCCTGGGTTACGTCGGCCTGCCGCTCGCCGTCGAGTTCGGCAAGCAGTACAAGACCATCGGCTTCGACCTTTCCGAAGCCAAGATCGCCCACTACAAAAACTACTGCGACCCCACCGGCGAAGTCTCCACTGCAGACCTGAAGGCCGCCACACAGCTCAGCGTCAGCACCGACCCCGCCACCCTCAAGGAAGCCGACTTCATCATCGTCGCTGTGCCTACGCCGGTCGACGAGGGTCACATTCCCGACTTCTCGCCGCTGGTCGGTTCCTCCACCACCGTCGGCAAGCACATGAAGCGCGGCGCCACCGTCGTCTATGAATCCACCGTCTATCCCGGCGCCACAGAGGAAGTCTGCATCCCGCTGCTCGAAAAGCACTCCGGCATGAAATGGAAAGCGGATTTCCACGTCGGCTACTCGCCCGAGCGCGTCAACCCGGGCGACAAGGAACGCACCATCACGAAGATCGTCAAGGTCGTCTCCGGCGACGACGGTCCGACCGCCGAAGCGGTCGCCGCCCTCTACGGCTCGGTCATCACCGCCGGCGTGCATCGCGCCAGCAGCATCAAGGTCGCCGAAGCCGCCAAGGTCATCGAGAACACCCAGCGCGACC
>JAVEWF010000054.1:0-15201 GCA_034004665.1 Rhodocyclaceae bacterium
CAGGGCAACTTCGGCTCGCGCGACGGCGACGGCGCCGCGGCGATGCGCTATACCGAATGCCGCCTGACGCCGATCGCCGAACTGCTGCTCGCCGAAATCGACCGCGGCACCGTGGATTTCGTGCCCAACTACGACGGCACCATGACCGAACCGGCGCTGCTGCCGGCGCGCCTGCCCTTCGTGCTGCTCAACGGCGCCTCGGGCATCGCCGTCGGCATGGCCACCGAGATTCCGCCCCACAACCTGCGCGAAGTGGCCGAGGCCATCAAACTCGTCATCAGAAAGCCGAACGCGCAACTCGATGAGGTACTCGCCGCCCTGCCCGGCCCGGATTTCCCCGGCGGCGGCCAGATCATCTCCGCCCCGGCCGACATCCGCGCCGCCTACGAGACCGGCCGGGGCAGCATCCGCATGCGCTGCCGCTGGCGCATCGAGGAACTGGCGCGCGGCCAGTGGCGCGTCATCGTCTACGAACTGCCGCACGGGGTTTCCACCGCGCAGGTGTTGTCCGAAATCGAGGCCGTCACCAACCCGCAGCCGCGCCCAGGCAAGAAGGACGTCTCGCAGGAGCAGAAGAACCTCAAGCAGGTGATGCTCGGCGTGCTCGACGCCGTGCGCGACGAATCGAACGAAAAGGAACCCGTACGCATCGTGCTGGAGCCGCGCACCTCCAAGGTGCCGCAGGACGAGTTCATGGCCGTGCTGCTGGCGCGCACCAGCCTCGAAGCCAACGTGCCCATCAACATGACCATGATGGGCACCGACGGCCGCCCGGCGCAGAAGCCTCTGATGACGATGCTGCACGAGTGGGTCGCCTTCCGCCACGCCACGGTCGAGCGCCGCTCCGCCCATCGGCTTGGCGAGGTCGAGCGCCGCCTGCACATCCTCGCCGGCCGCATGCTGGCCTTCCTGTCCATCGACAAGATCATCAAGACCATCCGCGAGGCCGACGAACCCAAGGCCGAGCTGATGGCGAAGTTCAAGCTCTCGGAAATCCAGGCCGAGGACATCCTCGAAATCCGCCTGCGCCAGCTGGCCCGCCTTGAAGGCATCAAGATCGAGCAGGAGCAGAAGGCGCTGGAGGAAGAGGCGAAGGAACTGCGCCGCGTGCTCGAAGACCGCAAGGAACTGACCAAGCTGGTGGTCAGGGAAATCAGCGAGGACGCGAAAAAGTTCGGCGACGGCCGCAGGACATTGATCGAAGCGGTCGCACCGGTCAGCACCGCCGAGGTGGCGATTCCCGACGAGCCGGTCACCGTCATCGTCTCGAAGAACGGCTGGGTGCGCACGCGCCAGGGCCACGGCATCGACCCGAACAGCATCGCCTACAAGACCGGCGACTTCCCCTGGCTTGTGCAGGAATCGCGCACCGTCTGGCCGCTCGTCGTCATCGACATGAATGGAAGAGCGTATAGCGTGCGCGTCGCCGACCTGCCCGGCGGACGCGGCGACGGCGTGCCGCTCACGACACTGGTGGACTTCCAGGACGGCGGCAAACTCGCCCAGGCGATTACTGACGCTGGCGACGCGCCCTATTTGTTCGCCAACTCCGGCGGCTACGGCTTCGTCGCCAGTCTCGCCGACCTCGTCTCCCGCAACCGCGCCGGCAAGGCCTTCATGTCGCTGGAAAAAGGTGAATCCCCCCTCAAACCGGCAAAAGTCGGTGCTGGCGAGACGGTGGCCGCGGTCTCCGCCGCCGGCCGCCTGCTGCTTTTTCCGCTCGCCGATGTGAAAACCATGGCGAAGGGCCGCGGCACGATCCTGCAGGCGCTGGACGGCAAGGATGAAATGGCGGCGGTGGCCGTCGGTGCGGATGGCTTCGTCGTGAGCGGCACCGGTCGCGGCGGCAAGGTCGCGGAATGGAAACTGCCCCGCAAGGACAGCGACCACTACCGGGCGCAAAGGGCCCGCAAGGGCCAGCCGATCCCGGCAAAACTCAGGCCAGCCGGGCTGGTTTCAGTCCAGGACTAGGTCCGCGCATCTCTTGGTATAATTCGCCGGCATTATGAGTGACAAGAATTCCCCCGCTACCCGCTACTGCTACCACTGCCGCACCCACCATCCGGTGGAGGAGATGAAGCTGCTCGTCACCAAGACGGGTTCGCGCTGGCGTTGCATCAAGAGCATCGAAGCCGTGAAGCGCTCCAAGGAGGAGCGCGACCAGTACGGTCGTCAGGTTTCGGCCGCCAACCAGGCCGAAGCATCCGGCCGGGCCCGCATGCTCAACAAGATCCAGCAGGGTCGGTAAGCCTCTTTCAGGCGAGTTTCTCGCATAGCGCGGACATCCGTTCGGCGCGGTTCCCGATCGCGCTTCGGAGCACGTCTTCGCCCGCTTGCAGCTCGACTCCCTGTTTGGCCCGTGTCACGCCGGTATAGACCAGCTCCCGCGAAGCACCCCGCGTCGCGACCGGAGGCAGGACCAGCAGGACCCGCTCGAACTCCGAACCCTGCGACTTGTGCACGGTCATCGCCCAGGCCGGTTCCCAGGCCGGCAGGCGCATGACTGGAACCCAGCGATACGTATCGCCTTCCGCCGGAAAACAGACCTTCAGGACGCCATCCGCAGGATCGGGCAATACCAGTCCGATGTCGCCGTTGAAAAGGCGCAGCAGGACATCGTTCCGGCTCACCATCACCGGCAGCCCGGGCATCAGCGCATCGCCCAGCGCACGGTTGACCGCCTCCACATCGCTGCGCAGTGCGCACAGCACGCGGAAGCGGGCGAACCGCTCGAACAACTCGGCCGGCGCGGCCCCGGCGAGGACCGCCCCGCGATACGCCGCGTAGCCGTCGCGCGCGGATGCAGCCAGCGCACGCGCATCGCCATCACGCCAGTCGACATCTCCGCCACCGGCCCGGAGATACGCGATCGCCTTCGTCGCATCGCCGGCACGCAAGGCATCGGCCAGCCGGCCGATGCCGCTCGCGGCGCCGAAGCGAAAGTTCGTCGTCAACGCGGCGACACAGCCGGCGAGGCGCGGACTGGCGCACAGGTCGGCGAACACCGCGCCGGCCTCGACTGCGGCGAGCTGGTCGCGGTCGCCGAGCAGGATCAGCCGGGCCGTCGCAGGCAGCGCCGCCAGCAGGTGCGCCATCAGCGACAGGTCGATCATCGAGGCTTCGTCGACGACCAGCACGTCCGTCGCCAGCGGCCGTTCCTTGTTCCGGTAGTAACCGCTGCCATCGGCACGCAGTCCGAGCAGGCGATGCAGCGTCTGCGCCTCGTCCGTCACAAGCACGCCCGCCGCACGCAGCGCATCGCCCATGCGGGCAGCGGCCTTGCCGGTCGGGGCGGCGAGCGCGATGCGCAGGCCCGGTTCCCGGGCCTGCAGCAGGCCGATGATGCGTGCCAGCGTATGCGTCTTGCCGGTGCCCGGTCCGCCGGAGACCAGGCAGAGGCCGCGGGTCAGCGCGACGCACGCCGCACGCCGCTGCCCCGCATCCGCAAACATTTCCGCGAGCTGCCGTTCGAGCGTCGCATCGGTCGGCCGGGCGACCGCCGCACGCGCGGCCAGGTCGGCGGCGATCGTGCGCTCGTAATCCCAGTAGCGACGCAGATAGAGGCGGCGCCCGTCCCAGACCAGCGGCGTCCAGTCCTCGGCCGCGCCGACGATCGCCATCCCGGGCAGCCGCGCCCGGAAGTCGGCGCGCTGCACGGCATCCATCGCCTCCGCCCACGGCCCCCAGCCGGCCGGCTGGTCGAGGTCGGCGCAGACGTGGCCGGCCTGCGTCGCCTGGCAGGCGAGCGCCGCGGCCAGCTCCATCTGCGGGTCGCCGCTGCCGAGCGCGCGCGCGAGGTGGAAGACGATCGAGGGGGCGTTCAGGGCAGCCATTCGCCAATCTCGTCGAGGCTGGGCCGGGCGAAATGGATGCCGGACGAAGAACCGGGCGCCATGCCGCGCAGGAACAGGTAGAACACGCCGCCGAACGATGCCTCCCAGTCGAGGGCGGGCTCGCGGAGCGCCAGCGCCCGCTTCAGGGCCGCCGCATAGATGGCGAGCTGAAGGTCGTAGCGGTGCGCGCGCATCGTCTCGGCGAGTGCCGCCGGACCGTAGTCGGCCGCACCGTCGCCGAGCCGGTTCGATTTCCAGTCGACGATGTACCAGCGCCCGTCATGGCGGAACACCAGGTCGATGAAGCCCTTCATGTAGCCCGCCCGCCTGGCGGGCGATCCCATCGGAAAAGCGAACTCCAGCTCGACCAGCCGCGCCGCCCGCGGTACGTCGGCGAGCCGCAATCCGGAAGCGTCGAGCGGCGTTGCCAGGACGTCGGCGACCATCCGTTCGAGCGCCGGCTGCCATTCCGGCACATAGCCGAAGTCGGCGAGCGCTGCGGCGACGACGGGACCGGCCTGCGCGGCGCGCTGGAAGTCGATGCGTTCGAAGATCGCGTGCAGGCAGCTGCCGGCCCGCGTGCCGCGCGGAAAGGCGTGGATGCTCGTAAAAGTCGGCGCTGGCGGGACGGCGGCTTTTGCCACCGATACCGCATCGCAGTCCGCATTCGATGCCTCCTCGCCCAGTCGCGCCGCCAGCGCGGAGAAGCTGGTGATCCGCCAGGGGGCGGGAATCGCGGCGGTGAAGGTGCGTGATGGACCGGCCGATACCGGCCGCGCCGGCAACGGCGCCTGGGTGCCATCCGTCGGCAGCGGCGCCACGCGCAGCGCGCCATCGAGTCGTCGCGCCAGGGCATCCAGCTCGATGTTCAGATCCTCGTCCCCGCGCGCGAGCCGGTCCGCCAGCCAGGAGCGCGGATCGCCGGCAATCGCTTCCCGCGGCCCGAACAGCAGCCAGGCCAGCGGCGAACGCTCGCACTGATTGACGCGTCCCCACGCGACGATGCATCGATGCTGGGCACGGGTCAGTGCGACGTAGGCGAGGCGCAGCTCCTCGGCGGCGGCTTCGAGGTCGGCCTGGCGTCGCAGCACGTCGATGTCGGGCGAGCCGAAATCCAGGCAGGCCGCGCCTTGTCCGCCTTCACCGTCATGCGCCAGCACGGGCCAGCCGGCCTTGTCCTCCTGCGGCCCGTCCCACAGGAAGGGGCAATAGACGACGGGATACTGCAGACCCTTGGCGGCATGGATGGTGACGATGCGCACCAGTTGCGCGTCGCTCTCCAGCCGCAACTGGTTTTCCTCGCCCTCGGGAGCCTCGCGTTGCCGCAGGAGGTGGCGCGCGAGGCCGGCCGCGTCGAGCGAACCCGCATGCTCGGCCGCCTGCAGCAGTTCGGCCAGGTGGCGGTAGTTGGTCAGGCGCCGCTCGCCGTCGGGGCGTGCCAGCACGCGCGCGACCACCCCTTCGCGACGCAGCAGCCGGCGCCACATCGCCATGAAGCCACGCTCGCGGAGCAGCAGGTGGTCGGCGTGGAAGCGATCGAGCCGCATGCTCCAGCCCGCAGGATCGTCGTTCCAGGCCGCGAGCTGCGTGGCCCCGGCCCCGAGCAGGACGGTGGCCAGCGCCGCACGCACCAGTCCTTCGCGCGCCGGTACCGCAACCGCCAGCAGCAGGCGCTCCATCTCCTCCGCCTCATCGCTCTCCCAGACGCTGCCGCCGCCCATCGCCACGCTGGCGATGCCGTGCCGGCCCAGCGCCTGCCGCACCGCCTCGCCCTGCCGGCGCTTGCGTACCAGCACGGCGATGTCGCCGCCGTCCAGGGGGCGGCCGTCGAACTGAGCGCGGCCATCGCGGGCGAGCGCCAGCAGCCGTGCGATGTCGGCCGCCACGGCCGCGGCCACCTGAGGCAGGGCATTCTCCTTCGAGATCGGCTTCCCGTCTTCCGTCGCGTCCATCGCCCATACGGTGAACGGCGCGGTACCGTCGTCGATCGCCAGCGATCGGCGCGGCATCGAGGCGGGCACGGCCTCGTCGTAAGGGAGCGCGTCGAGCAGGAAGGGCCGCACCCGGTCGAACAGGGCATTGCACGCCGCCAGCAGCGGCGGATCGGAGCGGCGGTTCTGCAGCAGCGCGTAGCCCGCATCGGCGCGCTGTCGCGCATCGAGGTAGGCGAACACGTCGGCACCGCGGAAGCCGTAGATCGCCTGCTTCGGATCGCCGACGAATATGAGCGGATGATCGGCCGAACCGAATACGCGGCTGAAGATGTCGAGCTGCAAGGGATCGGTGTCCTGGAACTCGTCGACCAGTGCGGCACGGTAGCGTGCGCGCAGGCTGGCGGCGAGCGGCGCACCGCTTTCGCCCTGCAATGCGGCGGCCAGGTCAGCCAACAGGTCGTCGTAGGTCTGCTGGCCACGACGACGCTTCTTCGCCGCCAGTTCCTCCCGTGCCGACAGCAGGAAATCGTGTGCCAATCGGCGTGTCGCGGCCTCGCAGGCCTGTTCGAACACGTCGGCGGCGCCCCGCAGCGCATCCATCGCCTCGAAGAATGCATGCTCCGGCATCGGAACACCTTTCTTCGTCCCCGCGGCGATCTTCTCCGTGCCGAAGAACTCCGCGCCCTTCGGCACCGGCAGTGCGGCAAATGGCTGTGCGAGGAAGGCCTCCATCGCTTCGGCACGCGTGCGGTTCTGTTTCGGGCTGTAGCTGTTCTGCTTCATGCCGGCACTGCCGAGCAGGGCGAGAATCCTGTCGGCCCCGGCCTGCCAGAGTGCGCGCACGCGCTCGAAGGCGGCGACGAAGTCGCGTTCCGCAGCCGGACGCCCGGGTACCGCCGGCGCCGCGAGCCGCAGATAGCCGCGGCCGAGGTGAGCGCGGATCATCCGCGCCAGTCCGGCGGGCCCCCCGAGCTTATCGACCAGCCAGCGGGCCCAAGGCGGACTCGCTTCCGCCAGCAGCCGGCGCCAGGCATCGCGCGCAGCGCCATCGAGCAGGTCCTGCTGGTCGGCGAGCAGTTCGCGCTCGAAACCGCAACCCGCCTCGAAGGCGGCTTCGGCGAGGGCGCGCTGGCAGAAGCCGTGGATGGTGTGGATCGCCGCCTCGTCGAAACTTTCGATCGCCAGACGCAGCCGCGCCATCGCCTCGTCGCGCCGGTGGACATGGCGCGCCAGCAGCGCCTGCAGGAAAGGCTCCTCGGCGACACCGGCCGCGAAGACGGCCAGCGCCTCGACCAGCCGCGCGCGGATGCGTCCGCGCAGCTCGCCGGTCGCGGCGCGCGTATAGGTAACGACGAGAACCTGACCGATGGACAGCTCGTGTTCGAGCAGCAGGCGCAGCACGAGCGTGGCGATGGTCCAGGTCTTGCCGGTGCCGGCACCCGCCTCGATCAGGCGCGTACCGGACAACGCGACCTCGAACGGTCCGTCGAGCGGTACGAAATGGACCAGGGGACGCTCAGGCATCGGTCCGGTCCGCCGCCGAATCGCACGCTGCCTGCAGCGGTACGAGGATGCGCTGCGCCAGCGCCTGGAACTTGTCGTCGAGCGGCTCGCCAACGCGATCGCGCAGGGCGAGCCGCACGTAGGCATCGTCGCACTCACCGCCGATGCCGTGATGTGCATCGCCTTCCCACGCGCGGCGCCACTTGCCGCCCGTCAGCCAGGCCCAGGCAGTCTCGGGATAGAAGGGCAGCGCCTTGCGCCGGCCGTCACGATAGACCGCCAGCAGTTCGGCGAGCCGTTCCTCCGCGTCGGCCACGGAAGGCAGGGGAAGCAACCGCAGCACGCCGTCGCGAGCGACCAGCGCGCTTTCGCGCAGGACTCCCGCCGGTGCGCAAACCTGCAAGGCAAGATGGTCGAGCCAGAGCCGCAGCCGGTCGCTTGCCCGGATGCTGCCGTGACGCACGCGCCAAAGGCCCTGCGAAGTCAGACCGTCGAGCCGGCCGACCAGCTGCACGCCGCCACCCCGAAAGTCGATGTCGATCGCCGGCACCGCCTCCGCCTCGCGCCATGGGCGCGCCCGTTGCCAGAGCGTGTCCGCCTGGGCACGCGCAGCGGCGCACGCGAGCTCGCCGGCCACCCCGTGCGGCAGCCAGCCGCGCGCCCGCAACAGGTGCGCGATCGCGGCATCGTCGGCGCCCGTGCGGCGCAGCTCGAAACAGGCTGCGCGCAACCGGTATTCATCGAGTTTGTCGGGCACGAAGGGTTCGTGGATCTCGAGCAGTTCCTCGCCCTCCTCCAGATGGATGCCGAGCCGTTCATGCAGGAAATGGCGTGTCGGGTTGGCGAAGAAGCGCTGGAGTCGGGCGAGATCGACCTGCAACTCCTCGTCCGCGATCCCCGACGTCATGTCATCGATGGCCAGGAAGGCGGGCGGGCGCTGCAGGCCGGGCAGGTGATGCTCGCTGTCATAACTGAACAGGCGCCCATCGCCATCACGGCTGCCATCGCGACTGCCGTCCCGGTAGGCCGCCCCGAAGGGCTGCAGGGGATGCGCAACGACGAAGGCCTGCGCCTCCAGCCCGGTCATCGAGGTCAGCGTATCGAGCAATTCGGCCAGCGGCGCGGCGGGAGGCTGCTCGACGTTGCTGCGCGCATCGTGGCCGGTATAGGTAAGGACCAGTGCGTCGCCGGCACACAGCAGCGTCTCGAGAAAGGCATGGCGTTCCTCGCCGCGCCGATTGCGGTCGCCGGGACGCGGATGGCGCACCAGCAGGTCAAAGCCCGGTTGCGGCGTGGGCCGCGGCCAGGCGCCGTCGTTCATGCCGACCAGGCACAACACGCGTGCCGGCAGCGGACGGCCGGGCTGCAGCGCGGCGATGGTGGCGCACCCGCCGGCGAAGGCCTGTGCCGGCGCCTGCTCCGCGAGCAGCGCATCGAGTTCGCGCAGGACCGCCGCCAGCGGCAGTTCGGTCGTGCAGCGTGCATCGCGGACATATTCGTCGAGCTTTGCCAGCGCCTCGCGCAGGCGCTGCATCTGCGCCTCTTCCGTCTCATCTGGCAACAGGAAGCGTTCCATCGATCCGACCAGGAGATCACTCCATTCAGCCGCCGTCCTGCCGGCGCCGACTTTTTCCGAAAGATTGAACAGCGCCTCGCAGAAATCGATGAAGCGCCCGAGCAGGGCGGCACGACCGCCTTCACTGCCGGCCGCCGGCAACACGTCGTTCCACAGCCGTTCCAGCGCATCGGGCAGTGCCACGCCGAGCAGCAACCGGCGCAGGCCGGCACGCCAGGTGTGCCCATCGTCCGCGGGCAAGCCCAGGCGGCGGCGCGCGCGGCCGTCCTCGGCCCAGCGGATGCCGGCCTGTGCCACCCAGTCGCGCAGCAGCGGCACGTCCCCGGCCTCGATGTCGAAGCCACGCCGCAGGGCAGGCTCCTCGAGCAACCCCATCACGCTCTCGGCATCCAGTTCGCCGGCAGCAACCACGCAGAGTCGACGCAGCGCGCGCCACAGAGGGTCGGAAGCAAGAGGTCGGTCGGCCACCGCACAGGGGATGCGCAGCGCCGGTTCCGCGTGCGTCAGCACCGCTTCGACCAGCGGGGCATAGGTCTCGATGTCGGGCGTCAGGATCAGGATGTCGGACGGCTGCAAACCGGGAAGCCGCTCGAACAGGTCGAGCAGGCGGTCGTGCAGCACCTCGGCCTCGCGCAGCGCACCGTGGCAATCGTGCACTTGCAACGAGGCATCCGGTGCGGCCCTGCTGTGCGGCGCCAACTCGAGCAGGTCGCGTTGCAGCGTACCCAGCAGGGTAGCCGGCGGCTGGACGAACCAGGTGTGCTCGGTACCGCTGCCGAGAGTGTCGGCCAGCCGTACCGCGGCATGCTGCCGCGCGCGGCCCAGCGAGGCGAGCAGCGGGTGGCCTGTCTCAAAGAGCGTCGCGGTCTCCGGATGCTCGAGCGCCATGCGCAACTGCTCCCGCTTCCTGTCGATGTCGCCCCAGTATTCGCGGCTCGGCGCCAGCACGAACACGTGCAGTTCGACCCACTCGGCCAATCCGGCAAACACCTCCCAATAGAGTTGCGGCATCGCCTCGACGCACCACAGCGAGATGCGTCGAGGCAGGCGCCCACGCGCCGCCGGTTCCTGCTGCAACCGGGCGAAGAACCGCTCACGCGGATGCTCGGCGGCCGGATCCACCAGTTCGCCGGCAAGCTTGCGCCACAGCCCGGCCTGCCAGGCCTCGTCCGGACCGAGGCCGAGACGCCGGCCCGCACTCCACGCGGCTATCCAGTCCGGCCGCTCGACCAGATAGCGCTCGAACAGCGCGGCGAGGCGACCGGCCAGTTCGCAGGCACGCATCCCGTCGTCCCCGGCGAGATAGCGCCTGACCTCCGGAGCATCACTCGTGCCGAGCAGACGCAGCAGTCGCCACTGCAGGGTGGTGCGGTCGAAGGGATTGCGCGATGCGACTTCGGGCAGCACGCGCCCGATCAGTTGCCAGGCATGGGCGGCCGCGAAGGGAAAGGCTGTCTGGGTTGCGATGCCGAGATTGTCGGCAAGGCGGAAGCCCAGCCAGCGCGACACAGCCGTCGATGGCGTCACCACCACCTCGGTCTCGAGCAGCGGCAGCGGATCCACACGCAGCACGGCTGCCAATGCGGCGACGAGAGGTTCGGGACGATTGCCGAGATGCAAATGCAACATGACGGGGCAATGCTATCCCATGCGCAGTCTCACCAGACGAGCCTGCCGGGAAAATCCATCAAGTCCCGGATGCCCCCATGGAGCCGCGGCCGCACGCCAATAGAAAAACCCCGGCGGAAAGGGGAGAACCGCCGGGGCGCAATGAAGGCATAGGCGCCTTCTCAGGGAGGTAAAAACTACGGAACGCAGATTACCGATGCCCCTCGCAAAAACCTTGTCGCTTCTGCAAGCATTCGTAACCGTTTGTAAGTCACCCACAGAAATTGTGGGTAAGCCTGTGGGCATCCGTATAAGCATGCAGCACAACAGTTACTTATGGAAATGATCCAGAGTGAACATCAACATTCGTCCGTAACTGTCTTGCCAGACCCGGGCTTGCCCAGTGGCTTGTCGTCCCGCTGCCCCCCAAAGGAAAAGGGGTTACAGACTGGTCGTCTGTAACCCCTTGTATGGGTGGGGTGGCTAATGGGACTCGAACCCACGACAACCGGAATCACAATCCGGGACTCTACCAACTGAGCTATAGCCACCGCCGTAAACTGGGCACTCACACCGTAAGTATTGTCACGGCAGGGAGGGCGCGAATTCTAGCATTACTTTTTCTAGCGGTGCTTGAACTGCGGCTTGCGTTTCTCGGCAAAGGCTGCCATTCCCTCTTTCTGGTCTTCAAGCGCGAACGCGGCATGGAAGGTACGGCGCTCGAACAGCAGTCCTTCGGCGAGCGAGGATTCGTAGGCGCGGTTCACGGCCTCCTTGACCATCATGACCACCGGCAGCGAGAAGGATGCGATCATCTGGGCGGCGGCCAGGGTTTCCTCAAGCAGTTTGTCGACCGGGAAGATGCGCGCGACCAGCCCGCTTTTCTCGGCCTCCTGCGCATCCATCATGCGAGCGGTCAGGCAAAGATCCATCGCCTTGGCCTTGCCGACCGCGCGCGGCAGTCGCTGCGAGCCGCCGAGGCCGGGCAATGTGCCAAGCTTGACTTCCGGCTGGCCGAACTTCGCGTTCTCGGCAGCGTAGATCATGTCGCACATCATCGCCAGTTCGCAGCCGCCGCCGAGGGCGTAGCCCGAGACTGCCGCGATGACTGGCTTGCGGGCGGTGCGGATGCGTTCCCAGCGGTTCGACAGGAAATCGGACTTGTAGGTATCCATGTAGCCGAAGTCCTTCATGTAGGCGATATCCGCACCTGCAGCGAAGGCCTTCTCGGTGCCGGTGACGACGATGCAGCCGATGTTTTCGTCCGCCTCGAAGGCATCGACGGCCCGGGCGATGCCGTCGGCGACATCGTTGTTGAGGGCATTGAGGACTTCGGGGCGATTCAGCCGGATCAAGCCGACCCGTCCATGAATTTCGGTAAGCACGACGTCTGGCATGGCTCCATCTCCATTGGGGGGAAGATCACCAGCATGTCGTCGGAAAATCGCCTGGTCCGCCCGGCGAGACTCGAACTCACAACCCCCGGCTTAGAAGGCCGGTGCTCTATCCGGTTGAGCTACGGGCGGCCGGTGATGCCAAGCATGTCAACACTCGAAACGCTGGATACTGGTCGGGGCGGAGGGATTCGAACCCCCGACATCTTGCTCCCAAAGCAAGCGCGCTACCGGGCTGCGCTACGCCCCGAGGAAGGCGCATTCTACTGAGGGGCCAGGACCCGGTCAATCGGACTCCGTAAAAACTTGCGACGACCGGGGGTTTCGTTTATAAACGCTTCTTTTTTGCCGAGCGGACAAGAGAGAATGGCTGAAGACTTTCTGCACAAGCATTTCCCTCCCTACACCCCCAAGAAGGGCGAGGAGTACATGAGCGCCAAGCAGCTGGCGCATTTTCGGCAAATCCTCGAAGCCCTGAAACAGGAACTGGCAGGCGATATCGAGCGTACCGTCCATACCATGCAGGACGAAGCCACGGTGTTCGCAGACCCCAACGACCGCGCCAGCCAGGAATCCGACATCGCCCTCGAGTTACGCAACCGCGACCGTGAGCGCAAGCTGATCAAGAAGATCGACGAGTCGCTCGCCCTGATCGAGAACGGCGAATACGGCTACTGTGAAAGCTGCGGTGTGGAGATCGGCCTCAAGCGGCTCGAAGCCCGCCCGACCGCCACGATGTGCATCGACTGCAAGGAACTCGAGGAACGCCGCGAGAAGCAGCTGGCCAAATAGCCGGCCAAGCGATGGCGCACTGACTTTCGCATTTTCAGATAACAAAAAAGGACGCCGCAGCGTCCTTTTTTGTTGGTACGGGCAGTGCCTTACTGGGCAGCGGCGGGGGCTTCGCCTCCCTCTGCCAGCAACGCCTTCATCGACAGGCGCACGCGGCCCTTGTCGTCGGTCTCGATGACCTTGACGCGCACGACCTGGCCTTCCTTCAGCTTGTCGGAAACCGCATTGACGCGCTCGTTGGCGATCTGCGAGATGTGCAGCAGGCCGTCCTTGCCGGGCAGGATCTGGACGATCGCACCGAAATCCAGCAGGCGCAGCACGGTACCTTCGTAGACCTTGCCGACTTCGACCTCGGCCGTGATGTCCTCGATGCGCTTCTTCGCCGCCTGGGCCGCGTCTGAACTCACCGAAGCGATCGTGACCGTACCGTCATCCTCGATGTCGATCGAGCAGCCGGTTTCTTCGGTCAGGGCACGGATGGTGGCGCCGCCCTTGCCGATCACGTCGCGGATCTTCTCCGGATTGATCTTGATGGTGATCATGCGCGGCGCGAAGTTCGACACTTCTTCGCGGTGTCCGGTAACCGCTCCCTCCATGATGCCGAGGATGTGCTGGCGTGCTTCCTTGGCCTGCGCCAGAGCGACCTGCATGATTTCCTTGGTGATGCCCTGGATCTTGATGTCCATCTGCAGGGCGGTCACGCCGTTGCGTGTGCCGGCCACCTTGAAGTCCATGTCGCCGAGGTGATCCTCGTCACCAAGAATGTCGGTCAGCACGGCGAAGCGGCTGCCTTCCTTGATCAGGCCCATCGCGATGCCGGCCACATGGGCTTTCAGCGGCACGCCGGCATCCATCAGCGACAGAGAACCGCCGCAGACGGAGGCCATCGAGGAGGAACCGTTCGACTCGGTGATCTCGGAGACGACGCGCATCGAATAGCCGAATTCCTCGGCGGACGGCAGCACGGCGACCAGCGCGCGCTTGGCCAGACGACCGTGGCCGATCTCGCGACGCTTCGGCGAACCGACGCGACCGGTTTCTCCAGTAGCGAACGGAGGCATGTTGTAGTGGAGCATGAAGCGATCACGGTACTCGCCCTGCAGGGCATCGATGATCTGCTCGTCGCGGCCGGTGCCCAGCGTGGCGATGACCAGCGCCTGGGTTTCGCCGCGGGTGAACAGCACGGAGCCGTGGGTGCGCGGCAACACGCCGGTACGGATGGTGATCGGACGAACGGTGCGGGTATCGCGGCCGTCGATGCGCGGCTCACCATTAAGGATTTGCGAGCGGACGATCTTCGCCTCGAGCTCGAAAATCAGGTTGCCCACGGCGGTGGCATCGGGCGCACCTTCGCCGGCGCAAATCGCCTCGATGGTCTTGTTCGTGACCTCGCGGCATTTCTGGGTGCGTGCCTGCTTGCTGGTGATCCGATAAGCCTCGCGCAGGTCGGCCTCGGCCAGTGCGGCGACCTTGGCGATCAGCGCCTCGTCCTTGGCGGGGGCTTGCCAGTCCCATTCGGGCTTGCCGGCCACTTCGACCAGTTCGTTGATGGCGTTGATGGCCACCTGCATCTGGTCGTGGCCGAATACCACGGCGCCGAGCATGACCTCTTCGGACAGTTGCTGGGCTTCCGATTCGACCATCAGCACCGCCGCCTGCGTGCCGGCGACCACGAGGTTCAGCTGGCTGCCGATCAACTGGGTGAGGGTGGGGTTGAGCACATACTGGCCGTCGATGTAACCGACACGTGCGGCACCGATCGGGCCGTCGAAGGGAATGCCGGAGATCGCCAGCGCGGCAGAGGCGCCGAGCATGGCCGGGATGTCCGGATCGACTTCCGGGTTGCTCGACAGCACATGGATGATGACCTGGACTTCGTTGTAGAAGCCCTCGGGGAATAGCGGGCGGATCGGCCGGTCGATCAGGCGCGAGGTCAGCGTTTCCTTTTCGGAAGGACGCCCTTCGCGCTTGAAGAAGCCGCCCGGAATGCGGCCGGCGGCATAGACTTTCTCGACGTAATCGACGGTCAGCGGGAAGAAGTCCTGCCCGGGCTTGGCATCGGTCTTGGCGACGACCGTGGCGAGCACGACGGTGTCGTCGACATTCACCATCACGGCACCAGTCGCCTGACGGGCGACTTCGGCGGTTTCCATCGTGACGGTATGCGCGCCGTAGGTGAAGCTTTTCTTGAAGGGTGTCAGCACAACGTTTCCTCTCGGTAATTTACTTGCGCAGGCCCAGGCGCTCGATCAGCGCACGGTAGCTATCGGCATTGCGGGACTTGAGGTAGTCGAGCAGCTTGCGGCGCTGGCTCACCATCTTGAGCAGGCCGCGGCGGGAATGATGGTCCTTGACGTGGGTCTTGAAATGACCGGTCAGGTCGTTGATGCGCGCAGTCAGCAGGGCAACCTGCACTTCGGGGGACCCGGTGTCGCCCTGGGCACGCTGGAAATCGGTAACGATCTTCGCCTTGTCGGCAGTGGAAATGGCCATGAGTTTTCTCTCAAACGCTTGGTTGAAAAACAGGTGCAGCCCCGGTTTGATAGAGCCGTGCACCCTCG
>JAVEWF010000006.1:0-63749 GCA_034004665.1 Rhodocyclaceae bacterium
CGACGGCAACGCGGCCGGACACATGGGGATGCGCATTGCGCTCCGACGGCACGCCATGCGTGGCCCAGCGCGTGTGGGCAATGCCGGTCGCGGCGGACAGACCGTCACTCTGCGCGGCGAGCTCGGCGACCCGGCCGACGCTGCGCAGGCGCACCAGCGCCGGATTCAGCACCGCCAGGCCGGCGGAATCGTAGCCGCGGTATTCGAGCTTTCTCAGTCCCTCGATCAGGACGCCGACGATGTTGCCGGAGGCTGCTGCTGCGACGATACCGCACATGCCACTATTCCTTTTTGAGTTTGAGGGGGCGTTTCCAGCCGGGTAGCGTCATCTGCTTGGCGCGTGACAACGTCAGGGTATCCGGCGGCGCATCCCTGGTCAGCGTCGTTCCGGCACCGAGCGTGGCGCCGCGGCCGACGGTGACCGGTGCGACCAGCTGCGTGTCGGAACCGATGAAGACGTCGTCCTCGATCACGGTGCGGAACTTGTTGGCGCCGTCGTAGTTGCAGGTGATCGTTCCCGCGCCGACATTGACGCGACTGCCCATCGTGGTGTCGCCGACGTAGGCGAGGTGGTTGGCCTTCGAGTGCGCGGCGATGGTCGAATTCTTCACCTCGACGAAGTTGCCGATATGCACGTCCTCCGCCAGCACCGTGCCGGGACGCAGGCGGGCGAAGGGGCCGATGATCGAGCCCGGGCCGACGACGGCATCCTGGATCACGCAGTGGGCGTTGATGCGAGCGCCATCCTGCAGTTCGACGCGGCCTTCGAAGACGCAATTGACGTCGATGAACACGTCGCGCCCGCAGACCAGTTCGCCGCGCACGTCGATGCGGTCGGGATCGGCGAGGGTCACGCCCTGCTCCATGAGCGACTCGGCGATGTTGCGCTGGTGGATGCGTTCGAGTCGCGCCAGCTGGACCTTGCTGTTCACCCCATCGGTTTCCCAGCTGGCATCCGGGTGCGCCGTCACGATCTCCATGCCTTCTCCGACCGCCATCGCGACGATGTCCGTCAGGTAGTACTCGCCCTGCGCATTGCGGTTGCCGAGCTGGGGCAGCCAGCGCGCCAGCGCCGTGCCGGGGGCGACGAGAATGCCGGTGTTGATCTCGCGGATCGCCCGCTCGGCGTCGTCGGCATCCTTTTCCTCGACGATACGCACGACTCTGCCATCGACACGCACGATGCGGCCGTAGCCGTGAGGATCGTCGAGGTGGGCGGTCAGCAATGCGAGGCGGTCTTCGCCGGCGGCCTCGATCAGCCGTTGCAAGGTTTCGGTCCGGATCAGCGGCACGTCGCCGTAAAGAACGAGCACGGCCGCCGTCCCGCCATCACCGACTTTTTCGAGCGCAGGCATCGCCTGCAGGACCGCATGGCCGGTGCCGAGCTGTGGTTCCTGCCGGGCCCAGTGCAGATCCGGCGCGCTCAGCCGGTCGCGGACCTGCTCGCCCCCGTGGCCGTAGACCACGCAGATGCAACCGGCGCCGAGCCGGCGTGCCGTATCGATGACCTGCGCCAGCATCGGCTTGCCGGCGATCGGGTGCAGCACCTTGGGCAGGTCGGAGCGCATGCGCTTGCCCTGCCCGGCCGCGAGAATGACGACATTGAGCATGGCTTTGGCTCCGTTCTGCCTATAGGCGATCAGCGTGGCAGATTGCTCGTCCCCATCAGGAACTCGTCGACCGCACGCGCGCACTGGCGTCCCTCGCGGATCGCCCACACCACGAGCGACTGGCCCCGGCGCATGTCGCCTGCGGTGAAAACTTTCGGCACATTCGTCGCATAGCAACCATCGCCGTCCGTCATGGCGGCGGCATTGCCGCGGCCGTCCCTGGCGACGCCGAAGCCGTCGAGCACCGCGGCGATGGGATTCGTGAAGCCCATGGCGAGGAAGACGAGATCGGCCTTGACCTCGAACTCCGAGCCCGGAATCTCGGTCATCCTGCCGTCCTGCCAGTCGAGGCGGACGCACTGGAGAGCCTTCAACTTGCCCTTTTCCCCGACGAATTTCTTGGTGGCGATCGACCAGTCGCGCGAGCAGCCTTCGTCGTGCGACGATGAGGTGCGCAGCTTGGTCGGCCAGTAGGGCCAGACGAGCGGCTTGTTTTCCTGCTCGGGTGGCTGCGGCAGCAACTCGAACTGGGTGATGCTCGCGGCACCGTGGCGATTGGATGTGCCGACGCAGTCGGAACCGGTATCGCCGCCGCCGATGACGACCACGTGCTTGCCCTTGGCGTTGATCGGGTTCTTTTTCCCGCCGCCGACTTCCTTGTTCTGCGGGATCAGGAACTCGAGCGCGTAATGCACGCCCTCGAGCTCGCGGCCGGGAACCGGCAGGTCGCGCGGGGTTTCGGAACCGCCGGCGAGAATCACGGCGTCGAAGTCCTTCATCAGCTTCGCGGGTGCGACGACTTTTTTCGCATCGTTGGCGACGCCCTTGGGCATCGTCGTACCGACCAGCGTCCTGAGCTGGAATTCCACGCCCTCGGCCTTGAGCTGGGCCGCACGCCATTCGACCAGGCGCTTGTCGAGCTTGAAGTCGGGAATGCCGTAGCGCAGCAGGCCGCCGATGGCGTCGTTCTTCTCGAACACCGTCACGTCATGACCGGCGCGTGCCAGTTGTTGTGCGGCCGCGAGGCCCGCCGGGCCGGAGCCGACGACGGCGACTTTCCTGCCGGTCTTGACGGCTGCCGGCTGAGGCAGCACCCAGCCGTTCTCGCCGGCCTTGTCGATGATCGCGCGTTCGAGAGACTTGATGCCGACAGGGTCGACATTCACGCCCAGCGTACAGGCCGCCTCGCAGGGTGCCGGACAGATGCGTCCGGTCATCTCCGGAAAGTTGTTGGTCGAGTGAAGGATCTCGATGGCTTCGCGCCACTCGCCGCGGTAAACCGCATCGTTGAAATCCGGGATGTTGTTGTTGACCGGACAGCCGTTGTTGCAGAAGGGAATGCCGCAGTCCATGCAGCGCGCACCCTGCACCTTCGCCTTGTCGTCGGTCAGGTGGGGCACGAACTCGCGGTAGTGCCCGAGCCGTGCCTCGACCGGCTCGTAGCCTTCGGTCTGGCGTTCGAATTCGAGAAATCCGGTTGGCTTGCCCATCATGCGGCCTTTCTATCCTGCGCCGCGGCCTGCTCCTTGAGGGCGCGACGATATTCGTTCGGGAACACCTTGACGAACTTCGTGCGATAGTCCGCCCAGTGCTTGAGGATGTGGCGCGCCACGTCGCTTTGCGTTTCCAGCGAATGCTGTTCGATGAGTCGCTTGAGCAGCGTCTCGTCCGCTTCGCCGCGATGACGGGTGCCGTCGTCGGCCTGCTCGGCCGCCGGCAGGACCTTCTCCAGCGTCACCATCGACGGATTGCAGCGCTTGGCGAACATGCCGTCCTCGTCCAGTACGTAGGCGATGCCGCCGCTCATGCCGGCCGCGAAGTTGCGGCCGGTGGCACCCAGCACCACCACCGTGCCGCCGGTCATGTATTCGCAGCAATGATCGCCGGTACCCTCGACCACGGCGGTGGCACCGGAGTTGCGCACGCAGAAGCGCTCGCCGGCCACGCCGCGGAAGAACACCTCGCCTTCGATGGCGCCGTAGAGCACGGTATTGCCGACGATGATGTTCTCGCTCGGCTTGCCCTTGAAGGCTTGCTGCGGCTTGACGATGATCCTGCCGCCGCACAACCCCTTGCCGACATAGTCGTTGCCTTCGCCCGACAGTTCCAGCGTGATGCCGCGGGCGAGGAAGGCGCCGAAGCTCTGGCCCGCGGTGCCGGTCATGCGGATGTGGATCGTGTCTTCCGGCAGTCCGGCATGGCCGTGGCGGGTGGCGACCTCATGCGACAGCATGGTGCCGACGGTCCGGTTGAGGTTCCTCACGGGGATCTCGAAGTTGACCTTCTCGCCACGCTCCAGCGCCGGCTTCGCCTTCGCGATGAGCTGGTGGTCGAGTGCCGGGCCGAGATTGTGATCCTGCACCTCGCAATGGACACGCGCGACATCGCCCCCCACCGGCGGCATGTAGAAGATCTTCGAGAAATCGAGGCCGCGTGCCTTCCAGTGCTCGACACCGGCCTTCATGTCGAGGAGGTCGGTGCGACCGATCAACTCGTCGAGCTTGCGGATGCCCATCTCGGCCATGAGGCGGCGCGCCTCTTCGGCGACGAAGAAGAAGTAATTGACGACATGCTCGGGCTGGCCGGTGAAGCGCTTGCGCAACACCGGATCCTGCGTGGCGACGCCGACCGGGCAGGTGTTGAGATGGCACTTGCGCATCATCAGGCACCCCTCGACGACCAGCGGCGCCGTGGCGAAACCGAACTCGTCGGCCCCCAGCAATGCGCCGACGATGACGTCACGGCCGGTCTTCATCTGGCCGTCCACCTGCACGCGGATGCGGCCGCGCAGGCGGTTCAGCACCAGGGTCTGCTGCGTCTCGGCGAGGCCGAGCTCCCACGGCGTACCGGCATGCTTGATCGACGACAGCGGCGAAGCACCGGTACCGCCGTCGAAACCGGAGATCACGACATGGTCGGCCTTGGCCTTGGAAACACCCGCAGCGACAGTGCCGACGCCGACTTCCGATACCAGCTTCACGGAAATCGAAGCCTTCGGGTTCGCATTCTTCAGGTCGTGGATCAGCTGCGCCAGATCCTCGATCGAGTAGATGTCGTGGTGCGGCGGCGGCGAGATCAGGCCGACGCCCGGCACCGAATGGCGCAGGAAGCCGATGTATTCGGAGACCTTGTGGCCGGGCAGCTGGCCGCCTTCGCCGGGCTTTGCGCCCTGGGCCATCTTGATCTGGATCTGGTCGGAGTTCGAGAGGTATTCGATGGTGACGCCGAAACGCCCCGAAGCGACCTGCTTGATCGCCGAACGCAGCGAATCGCCCTCCTTCAGGGGGATGTCGCGTTCGACGCGGCTCGCGCCGACCACGCTCGCCAGCGTCGCGCCGGCACCGACTTTCTGGAAGCGTCGCGGGTCCTCGCCGCCCTCACCGGTATTCGACTTGCCGCCGATGCGGTTCATGGCGATCGCCAGCGTGCTGTGCGCCTCGGTCGAAATCGAGCCGAGCGACATCGCGCCGGTGGCGAAGCGCTTGACGATGTCCTTCGCCGACTCGACCTCGTCGAGCGGCACGGGCGGGCCGGCCGGCTTGATCTCGAACAGGCCGCGCAGCGTCATGTGGCGCCGGCTCTGGTCGTTGATGATCTTCGCGTATTCCTGATAGGTCTCGAACTTGCCGGAACGCGTCGAATGCTGCAGCTTGGCGATCGCATCCGGTGTCCACATGTGCTCTTCGCCACGAACGCGAAAAGCGTATTCACCGCCCACGTCGAGCATGTTGGCAAGCACGGGGTCACTGGAAAAAGCAGCGATGTGCGTACGCACGGCTTCCCCGGCCACCTCAAGCAGGCCGATGCCCTCGACCTGGGTGGCGGTGCCGGTGAAATACTTCGCGACGAAGGCCGCATTGAGGCCGATGGCCTCGAAGATCTGCGCACCGCAATAGGACTGGTAGGTCGAGATGCCCATCTTGGACATCACCTTGTTGAGGCCCTTGCCGATGGCCTTGATGTAGTTCTTGGCCGCGGCCTTGGCATCGCCGCCTTTGTTGCCGGGGCCGGCCATGTCCTTGATCGTCGCGAGCGTCAGCCACGGACAGACTGCTTCGGCGCCGTAGCCTGCGAGCAGGGCGAAGTGGTGCACTTCGCGCACCGAGCCCGAGTCGACCACCAGGCCGGTGCTGGTGCGCAGGCCTTTGCGCGTCAGGTGGTGATGGACGGCGGCGCAGGCCAGCAGCGCCGGGACGGCGACGCGGTCGGCCGCGACGGCACGGTCGGAAAGAATCACGATGTTGTAGCCGTCGGCCACCGACTTCTCTGCAGCTTTGCACAGGCGATCCACGGCGGCTTCGCAGGCCTCGGCGGTCTGCTCCACACCATCGGCCACCGGGTAGGTGATGTCGAGGGTCAGCGACTTGAACCGCCCACCGGTCAGCTTGTCGATGGTGGCGAGACGCGCGACTTCGTCATCGGTCAGGACCGGCTGGGTGACTTCGAGACGCGGCGTCAGCGTGTCCTCGTCGTCGGCGATGCCGAGCAGGTTGGGCTTGGGGCCGATGAACGAGGTCAGCGACATGACGATCTCTTCGCGAATCGGATCGATCGGCGGGTTCGTCACTTGGGCGAACAACTGCTTGAAGTAGAGATAGAGCGACTTGTTCTTGCTCGACAGGACCGGCAGGGCGACGTCGGCACCCATCGAGCCGGTGGCCTCCTCGCCGTTCTTGATCATCGGCTCGAGGATGAACTTCAGATCCTCCTGCGAATAGCCGAAAGCCTGCTGCGCATCGAGCAGTGCCGGCTTGATCTTCGGCAGGGCCTTCGCTTCCGGCAGTTCGTTGAGGAAGACGCGCGACTCTTCGATCCACTTGCCGTAGGGCTCTTCGGTCGCCATGGTTTTCTTCAGCTCGGCGTCGTCGATGATTCGTCCCTTCTCGAGGTCGATCAGGAACATCTTGCCCGGCTGCAGGCGCCACTTCTTGACGATCTTGTCCTCGGGGAAGGTCAGCACGCCCATCTCCGAAGCCATCATCACGATGTCGTCCTCGGTGACCAGGTAGCGGGCGGGACGCAGGCCATTGCGATCGAGCGTTGCGCCGATCTGGCGGCCGTCGGTGAAAGCCACGGCAGCGGGTCCGTCCCATGGCTCCATCACCGGGGCATGGAATTCGTAGAAGGCGCGACGGTCCTCGTCCATCAGCGGGTTGCTCGCCCAGGCCTCCGGAATCAGCATCATCATGGCATGGGCCATCGAGTAGCCGCCCATCACCAGCAGTTCGAGCGCATTGTCGAAGGAGGCTGAGTCCGACTGGCCCTCGACGATCAGCGGCCACATGTGGTCTAGGTCGTCGCCGAGCAGTTTCGATTTCATCGCCTGCTGACGCGCCGCCATCCAGTTGATATTGCCGCGCACGGTATTGATCTCGCCGTTGTGGGCGATCATGCGGAAGGGATGGGCCAGGTCCCAGGTCGGGAAGGTGTTGGTCGAGAAGCGCTGGTGCACGAGCGCCAGCGCCGAAACGACCCGCTTGTCCTTCAGGTCGAGGTAGTACTCGCCGACCTGGTGCGCCAGCAGCAGGCCCTTGTAGTTGATGGTGCGCGACGACAGCGTCGGGATGTAAAACTGCCTGCCGTCGGCGAGGCCGAGTCGGCGCACTTCGTGCTCGACGCGCTTGCGGATGACGAACAGCTTGCGTTCGAAGGCATCCTGGTCACGGGTATCGGCGCCCCGGCCTATCAGCACCTGGCGGATGACCGGCTCAAGGTCCTTCGCCGCCTGGGCCAGGCCGCTGTTGTCGCGCGGCACGTCGCGCCAGCCGAGGAAGATTTGTCCTTCTTCGTGAACGATGCGCGCGATGGCGGACTCGCAGGCCGCACGGCCATTGGCCGACTGGGGCAGAAAAATATTGCCGCAGCCATAGTTGCCGATGGCAGGCAAAGGAATGCCGAGGCGAGCGGTTTCTTCACGCAAGAAGGCATCGGGCAACTGGATCAGGATGCCGGCACCGTCGCCAAGCAGCGGATCGTAGCCGGTGGCACCGCGATGGGTGAGGTTCTCGAGAATCTTCAGGCCCTGTTCGACGATGGCGTGACTTTTCTGATTCTTGATATGGGCGACAAAGCCGACGCCGCAGGCGTCGTGCTCGTTGGCGGGATCGTAGAGACCCTGCTGGGTGGGGCGGGCGGAAAGATGCATCTCGCTGTTTCCTGAAAGCCTCCGGCTTCGGCGAAGCCAAAAAGCGACCGTCAAAAAAAGCCGGGGCAAGCTTGCCGACCCGGCGTTATCCATTGCTATAGGCGAACCGCGAAATATACCGAGATTCATCCCCCGGCTCAATACTCCTGCAGGGGTTGGGGCCTTCAGTAGTCGCTGACCGCAAATAGCCGGCGATGCTCTTTCACGGCATAACGGTCGGTCATGCCGGCGATGTAGTCGGCAATGCTCCGCGGCACCCCTTCCCGCTCGGCGAAACGCTGGTACTGGGGGGGAAGCAGCCGCGGATCGGCCACGAAGGCGGCAAACAGGTCATTGATGACGCGGCGCGCCTTGCTGGTCATGCGGACCACCTGATAGTGACGATACAGGTTCTCGCGCAGAAACTGCTTCAACTGGGCGTTCTCCTCCGCCATCGACGGAGAGAATCCGACCAGCGCCGGCGCCCGGGCGACATCCTCCACGGTCTCGACTCCCTGCGCACCGATGCGACGCTCTGTTTCGGCCAGCAGGTCGGTGACCTGGGCATCGATGATCCGCCTGACCGTTTCGTGAATCAGACGACGCCCCGCCAAGGACGGGAACTCCTCCTGGGCTTCTGCCGCATGTCGCGCGAAAAGGCGAATCTCGCCCAACTGCACGAGCGTCAGCAAACCCGAGCGCAAGCCATCATCGACATCGTGGTTGTTGTAGGCGATCTCGTCGGCCAGATTGCAGATCTGGGCCTCCAGCGACGGACGGCGATCGTCCAGAAAGCGCCGCGCCACCGCCCCGAATTCCCGGGCTTTGGCCGGTGAGCAGTGTTTGAGTATGCCCGCCCGGGTTTCGAACATCAGGTTCAGGCCATCGAAGGCACCATAACGCTCCTCGAGCCGATCCACGATACGCAGCGACTGCAGGTTATGCTCGAACCCGCCATGGGCGGTCATGCATTCGTTGAGGGCATCCTGCCCCGCGTGGCCGAACGGCGTATGACCGAGGTCATGGGCCAGGGCGATCGCCTCGGTCAGGTCGTCATTGAGGGACAGGGCCCGCGCGATGCTGCGGGCGATCTGCGCCACCTCGATCGAGTGAGTCAGCCGCGTCCGGAACAGGTCGCCCTCGTGATTGACGAATACCTGCGTCTTGTATTCCAGGCGCCGGAAGGCCGTGGAATGGATGATCCGGTCGCGGTCGCGCTGAAATTCACCGCGCGCCTTCGGGCGAGGCTCGGGAATCAGCCGACCCGCCGATGCTTCTTCCGTCACCGCATAGCGGGCGAGTTCAGTCACAACAGCTTTCGATCGCGGCGCGGATTTCCGCTGTCGGCGCATCCGCCCAGGTCACGGCTTCGCCTACGCGTTGCAACAGGACGAGGCGCAGGCGCCCCGCGATCACCTTCTTGTCGTGGCTCATCAGGTCGAGATAGGCATCCGCGCCCAGTGCCGGGCCGCGAACCGGCAGACGGGCGCGCTCGAACAAGCGGAGAATCCGCTCGACATCCGCATCCGCCAGCCAGCCGAGCCGACGTGACAATTCCGCCGCCATCACCGTGCCGGCGGCAACGGCCTCGCCGTGCAGCCATGCACCATAGCCGGCACCGGTTTCGATGGCATGGCCGAAGGTGTGACCCAAGTTCAGCAACGCACGGCCGCCTTCTTTCGCCGTTTCCAGTTCGTCGGCCGCGACGACCTCGGCCTTGTTCGCACAGGAGCGCTCGATCGCATGCGAAAGGGCAGCGCTGTCCCTGCCCATCAGTTTTTCCATGTTCGATTCCAGCCACTCGAGGAACGGCAGGTCGCGGATCAGGCCATACTTGATGATTTCGGCCAATCCGGCAGACAGTTCGCGATCGGGCAGCGTATCGAGGGTATCGGTATCCGCGACCACCATGCGCGGCTGCCAGAAAGCCCCGACCATATTCTTGCCGCGCGGGTGGTTGATACCGGTCTTGCCACCGACCGACGAGTCCACCTGGGCCAGCAATGTGGTCGGTACCTGAATGAAAGGTACGCCGCGCTGATAAGTCGCAGCGGCGAAGCCGGCAAGGTCGCCGATCACCCCGCCGCCCAGGGCCACGACCGGGGTCGTCCGGTCGCAGTGCTCGGCCAGCAAGCGGTCATGGATCGCATTCAGCGACTCCCAGTTCTTGTGGGCCTCGCCGTCCGGCAGGATGATCGCCGTCGTGCCGGCGCCGACTTTCTCGAAAGCGCGGCGCAGACGATCGAGATACAGTGGAGCCACGACATCGTTCGTGACGATCGCGACGCGCTTTGCGTCCGGCAGGCCGGGCAAGTGATCGAGGAGCGCCGGGCCGATATGGATCGGGTAGGAGCGCTGCCCCAGACTGACGTTCAAAGTGTGCATGGGGACTCCAGAGACTTCTGGATGCAGTTTACCGTGTTGCTCACGCCTGCCCCCGACTCTACGACTATATCGGCAATTTCACGGTACAGCGGGTCGCGCCTTTCCACCAGGCTGCGGATTCTGGCCAGCGGATCGCTTACCTGCAGCAACGGCCGCCCCTTGTCGTTTTTCGTCCGTGCATAGAGAAGCTCGGCAGACGCATGCAGGTACACGACGAGCCCTCTGGCAGCCATCCACGCCCGGTTCGCCGGGTTCAGCACCACCCCGCCCCCGGTCGCCACGACCAGCCCTCCGTCTCGCAGCCTCATCAGAACCTGGCTCTCCCGTCGCCGGAAGCCGGCTTCGCCCTCGATCTCGAAGATCGTCGGTATGGTCACCCCCGTGCTGTGTTCGATTTCATGATCCAGATCGATGAATTCACGGGAGAGCGCTTTAGCCAGTTTTTTGCCGACCGTCGTCTTGCCGGCTCCCATCATGCCGACGAGATACACCGCCATCGTCTTCAATCAGGATGTGGCGAGCGGATAGCCAGGAAACATCCGGCTTGCCCCTATTTCAGCGTGAGGCTGTCGTCGACAATCTTCGGCGTGATGAATACCAGCAATTCCTTCCGCTCCTGCGTCGTGTTCTTGTGCTTGAACAAGAAGCCGACATAGGGCAGATCACCGAGTACCGGAATGCGATCTTCCGCAACGGTGCTGTCCTCGCCCGTCACGCCACCGATCACCAGCGTGCCGCCGTTTTCGACCAGCACCTCCGTCTCCACCTTGGCAGTAACGATGGTCGGGTTACCCAGCACCGTCCGGCCGAAGTCGGGTCGGTCCTTGGCGATGACCAGTTTCATCTTGATGCGGCCATCCGGCGTGATCTGGGGTGTCGCCTCAAGCGACAGCTTCGCCTTCTTGTAGGTCGTCGTCGGGGGATTGGTACCCGTCCCCGGCGTCACGACCGGGATCTCGTCGCCCTGCTCGATCAACGCCTTGATGTTGTTCCCTGTCACCACCCGCGGATTGGACAGACTCTTGCCCTTGCCGTCCGCCTCCATGGCGCTCAACTCCAGGTTGAGAATACGCGTCAGACCGGCATTGAACAGGGAAAAAGACAGCTGCCCCATCGTGGATGATTGCGTAAAGCTGGTCGACGCAATTTGCGAGGTGGCGGAGGTGGAGCCTATCGATGAAGCGCCTCCACTCAGAAATATGTCTCCCGCATTGTCCGAGGCAACCTTCACCGGCTTCGAGTTGAACAGGTTCATGCGAACGCCCAGTTCGCGACCGAAATTGTCTCGCGCCTCGACTACCCGTGCCTCGATCAACACCTGCCGGGCCGGCTGGTCGATCAGGTTGATGAGTTCCCGGACCTTGCTCAGGCGCGAAGGCACATCCGTCACGAAAAGCCGATTCGAATAGGTGTCGACCACGACCGAACCGGCTTTCGACAGTACCGGCTGGTCCTTGTTACCCAGCAGCTTCTGGACATCGGCCGCCTTCTGGTAATTCACCTGAAACGACTCGGTATGCGTCGGTTCGAGCTGGCTGATCTGCTGGCGTGACTCCAGCTCCTGTTTTTCCATCGCCAGCATTTCGTCACGCGGCGCGATCCAGATGACGCTGCCATTCTTGCGCTTGGCAAGGTTCTTCATCTCGAGCACCATGTCCAGCGCCTGATCCCATGGCACATCGCGCATGCGGAGGGTCACCTTGCCCAATGCAGCGACCGAGTCGCTGGCGATGATGTTGAAGCTGGTGATATCCGCAAAGACTCGCAGTAACTCATAAACCGGAACGCTGTGAAAATCGAGGGAGATCAGTTCGCCTTGATATCCGGTTTTCGTACCCTGGAACAGCTTGTTCGGGTCTTCTTTGACCGGCTTGACCTCGATGATGAACTGGTTGTCGCTCTGGAATGCAACATGCTCCCACAGTCCCTTGGGGACGATATCCATGACCGTGTCGCCGCCCGCTACCGTGGTGTTTATGGTGGTCACCGGCGTCGCGAAATCGACCACATCCAGTTGGCGGCGGAGAGTCTCCGGAAGGACTGTCTTGTTGAAAACCACCTGCAGCTTGCTGCCCTTTTGCTGGATGTCGACCCCCGTATCGCTGCTCGTCAGATCGACGACCACCCTGCCTGCGCCATCCTTGTCACGGCGAAACTGGATATCGCGTATCGCATTCGCCATTGCGCCGGCCTGAAACTGCCTGTCCGATGCTCCGGCAACATCACCGTCGCCCAGCAGGGTGATCAGCAGCGTCCTGCCATCCTGTCGGGTTTCGAAACGCATGCTTTTTTCGAGATTGAGTACCACACGCGAGCGTTCGCCAGCCTGGACGACATTCACGCTACGCACCCCGCCGTCATTCACCGCCTTCGCGGTATAGCCCAGGCCATTTCCCGTATCCGGGAAATCGAACACCAGTCGCGCCGGACTGACGATGCTGAAATGCGAAGGCGCCGCCACAAGTGGCTGACGCAGGTCGAGCTTCAGGACCGTGCTTCCACCAGACCTGCTCACTGCCAGGCTTTCAATGCTGTTGCCAGGAACGATGGCATCGGCAGCCCGGGCAATCAGGGCAGGCATGCCCGCCAGCAACGTCAAGCAACCCAACCAGATACGCATCCACTTCATTTGGCCTTCTCCTTGCCCTGCAATCCTTCCTGCAATTGAAGGGTCATGTCTCTTTGTACCCACTCCGTCGATTGACCACTGGGATCCTGCACCGTCTCGACCAGCAGCACCTCGGTATCGCCGATCTCGACGATACGTCCGAAATTCTGTCCAAGGTAATTGCCCTTGCCAACCTGATAGACGACGCCATCCACCTGGATCAGCGCATGTCTCGTACCACTCTTGTTCTTGGTCACCACGCCGATGAAGTCGAGCGATTCGAGCGGGTAATTCTCGAGTTGCTCCCGCGGGCGATCGAAATCAGGCTTGTTGCCGCCCGTTTCCTTTCTTTCCGGATCGACACGACCGCCATTGAATGGATCCAGCTGGTCTGCCGCATCATAGGAAACCACCGGGAACGGCTTGAGTTCGGGAAGCGGCTGAACCCTGCCACGCAGATCACGCGATACTTCGTCCATCCAGAGCTTGATGTCCTCATGTTCACCTTCGCCACAACCGGTGAGCAGAATGGCGCACGCCATAATGAAGGACGCGGTCACCTGCTTCATTTCTTCTTCACTCCCTTCTTGGCCTGTTCTGCCCGCTTGCGGGCAGCCAACTCGGCCTCGTCGAGATATCTGAAGGTCTTTGCCGTCGTTGTCAGAGTGAGCACTCCGCCGCTCTTGGGCTGCGCGACGTCGATATCGTTCAACGTGACAATGCGCGGCAGCTTCGCCACATCGCCGGCAAATGCGCCGAAATCATGATAGGAGCCGGTGATCTTGACGGTAATCGGTAATTCCGCATAGAAATCCCGTACGATTTCCTTGCCCGGCTTGAACAACTCGAACTGCAGGCCGCGTCCAAGCCCTGCCTGGTTGATGTCGACCAGTAGCGACTCCATCTCTGCGGCATTCGGTAACTGCCTGAGCAGGGCCCCGAAGGAACGCTCGATCTCCGCCAGCTGGTTGCGGTATTCGTCGAGATTGACGGCCTGTTTCTTCTTGTTCAGCCAGTCATCCTTGAGCCGGACCTCCTCCTGCCGTTTTCCATCAAGCTCTTCGAGCTGCCCTTGCCAGCCGAACCAGGCTGCCAGCAACAGCAGGACGATGAATACGCCGATCAGGATGATGACGCGCGGAATCAGCGGCCAGGCGCCCGGATCCTTGGGGTCGAGCGTCTTGAAGTCTTCGACGAGCGCCTGGAAATTGACCTTCCTGAGGTCGATTTTCGGTACGGCGGGCAATGCAGGCTTTTTCATGCCTTGCCTCCCGGCTTCTTCGCTGGTCCACCTGCAGATGGTTTGCTATCGGTTTTCTGGCGAGTGAACTCTATGGTCAGATTGAACTCGTTCATGCGGCGCTTGCCGACCATGGCCGCCTTGATTTCCACGAGGACAGGACGCTCCAATACAGGCGACTCGTCGAGATTGTGCATCAGCGTAGACACACGCGCATTCGACTGCGCATAGCCAATCAGCGTGATCTTCTGCTGCTTCTGCTTGATGGAGCGCAGATAGATGCCGGCCGGCAGGCGATGCACCAATTCATTGAACAGATGAACCGTTTCGGAACGATTCGCCTGCAGGGATTCGATCACCTGCTTCCGGGCCAGCAACGCCTCGGTCTGTTCCTTCAGCTTCTTGATTTCGTCGATCTGCTTGTCCAGAACGGCAATTTCCTTTTTCAGAAAGGCATTCTTACCCGCCTGCTGTTCGATCTGGTTGTTGATGTAGCTAAAGCCGACGAACCAGACCGCCCCCGCCAGAACCGTCACCAAACCGGCGAGTGCATAGAACTGCTGGCGCAACGCCTTGCGCCGTTCCTCGCGATGCGGAAGCAGATTGATGCGGATCACTGATCAAACCTCCGCAAGGCCAGGCCGCATGCGACCATCAGCGATGGTGCATCGGTCAGCAGATGCTTGGGGCGAACCCGCTGCGAAAGCGGCATCCGCGCAAACGGATTCGCCATCACGGTATCGATCTGGGTACGCTCGGCCACGACCTCGGCGATCCCGGGCAGCAGCGCCCCGCCCCCCATCAGGACGACATGATCGACCTCGCCATACTGGGTCGAAGTGAAAAAGAACTGAAGGGCCCTGGAGACTTCGAGGGCAAGATTGTCGAGGAAGGGGCGCAATATTTCAGTTTCGTAATTATCTGGCAGGGGACCGATGCGCTTGAGGGTTTCCGCCTCGTCATGGCTCATGCCATAGGCACGCACCATGTCCTGCGTCAGCTGATTTCCGCCGAAAGCCTGCTCGCGGTTATAGATCTGCTGGTCGCCCCGGACCATCGTCACCTTCATCGCATTGGCACCGACATCGACGAGCGAATAGGTCCGTTCCGGCGCACCGCCGGAAAACTGCTCACGCACCAGATCGAATGCAGCAAGCGCCGCATAGGACTCCATGTCCATGACGACCGGCTTCAGCTTGGCGGCCTCGGCACATGCCACCCGGTCCTCGACACCCTCTTTTCTCGACGCGGCAATCAGCACGTCCACCTCGTCCGGTCCGCTCGAAGATGGCCCGATGACCTGGAAGTCCAGATTCACCTCCTCGAGGGCAAAGGGAATGTACTGGTTGGCTTCCGACTCGACCTGCACTTCCATCTCCGACTCACGAAGTCCGGCAGGCAGGATAATTTTCTTGGTGATGACCGCCGCCGAAGGCAGGGCCATGGCGACAAACCTTGTCTGGGTCCCCAAGCGCTTCCAGCACCTGGCCACGACATCGGCTACCGCTTCCAGATTGGAGATGTTCCCATCCACCACCGCCCCCTCGGGCAACGGCTCGATGGCATAGCACTCTAGCTGGTAACCACCCGCGCGACTACCACCCAGCTCGACCATCTTGACCGCGGACGAACTGATATCAAGCCCCACTAGCGAACGCGCTTTCGGGTTGAGGATCGAGAGGTCGATCTCCAAGTTAATCCTTTATATTCAGTTAATTATGAAACTTATTCACAATTTACTTCAGATGCTAACAACAACTATATCGGCTGTAAAGGATTTTCTTTAGCGGGCACGCCACGCATCCGCATCTCACGGGCATCGACGCAACATCCGTCATACCCATCAGGCATCCTGGATGGCAGGAGCACCGGGTCGAATATAATCATTCGCAGGCCTTGACGCCATCCCCTATTTCCATCCCCTCGCTCTCATGCTGCTGCGCTGGCTTTTGCTGCCGTTCATTCTGCTGCTCGGCTCCCTGCTCTCGCTGCTGGCGCTGGCCGGCATCGTGCTGATTCTCGCCTATCCGCGCCTGCCGGCCGTGGATGTTCTCACCGACTATCACCCGAAGATTCCCCTGCGGGTATATACGTCGGACGGTCATTTGATCGGAGAGTTCGGGGAGGAACGACGTCACTTCATCCGCATCCAGGATGTCCCCGAGACGATGAAGCAGGCCATTCTGGCCGCCGAGGACGAGCGCTTCTACCAGCACCCCGGGATCGACACCCTCGGCGTACTGCGCGCCGCCTACGCCAACTTCGTCGGCGGCGGCAAACGACAGGGGGCCTCGACGATCACCATGCAGGTCGCCCGCAACTTCTTCCTCTCGTCGGAAAAGACGCTGACACGCAAGCTTTATGAAGCCCTGCTGGCCTTCAAGATCGAGAGCAATCTGTCCAAGGACGAAATCCTGCAGATCTACATCAACCAGATCTATCTCGGACAACGCGCCTACGGCTTCGCCGCGGCGGCACGCATCTATTTCGGCAGGGACCTGAAGGATCTCGACGTGGCGGAAATGGCCATGCTGGCGGGACTGCCCAAGGCTCCCTCGGCCTACAACCCCGTCGCCAATCCGAAACGGGCCAGACTGCGTCAGCAATACGTGCTGAAACGCATGCTGCAGCTCGGTTTCATCGACGACAGCCAGTTCGCCAAGGCCGAAGCCAGGCAACTGATAGTGCGTCGCCAGATCGACAACTTCACCGTCAAGGCGAGCTACGCTGCCGAGATGGCCCGGCAGATCGCCGTGGAAGCTTTCCCTGACGATGCCTACGTGGCCGGCATCAAGGTAATTACCACGCTGACCCGGCAGGATCAGGAAGCCGCCTATCGCAGCCTGCGCAAGGCCGTGCTCGACTACGACCGCCGCCATGGATATCGCGGCGCGGAAGGATATGTCGACATGAAGTCCGTCACGACGGACGACGACGAAAAAATCGACGAGCTGCTCTACGAGTTCGAGGATACCGACGACCTGCGCCTCGCCCTGGTGCTCGAGGCGACGCCCGGGAAGCTGCGTGCCTATCTGGCCGGCGGGGATATCGTCACCATCGAAGGCGCCGGGCTCAAGTTCGCGCAGCGCATGCTCGATGACAAGGCCCCTCCCAACAAGCGCCTGCGGCGCGGTGCGATCATCCGGCTCAGCCAGGACGGCAAGGGCCGCTGGCAAATCACGCAGTGGCCGGATGTCGAGGCGGCATTCGTCGCCGCCAACCCCAACGACGGCGCCGTACGCGCGCTGGTCGGCGGCTTCGACTTCAATCGCAACAAATTCAACCATGTCACCCAGGCCTGGCGACAGCCCGGCTCGAGCATGAAACCCTTCGTCTATTCGGCCGCCCTCGAAAAGGGATTCACGCCGATCTCCGTGCTGGCGGACGAACCCATTTCAGTCACGGCCGAAGAGACCGGTTCGCAGGCATGGGAGCCGCGCAACTACGACGGCAAGTACGACGGGGCGATGACGCTGCGCACGGCGATCGCCAAATCCAAAAACATGGTGTCGATCCGGCTGATCCAGGCCATCGACCCGCATTACGCGCAGGACTACGTGACCCGCTTCGGCTACGAGGCCGACCGGAATCCGCCCTACCTGACCCTGGCGCTCGGCGCCGGCAGCGTGACGCCGTGGCAGCATCTGGGGGCCTATGCCGTCTTCGCCAACGGCGGCTACAAGATCGAGCCCCATCTCGTCCAGCAGATTCTCGGTCCGGACAACCGGGTCCTGGCGGAAACCAAGCCCCTGCTGGCAGGCGACGAAAGCCTGCGCATCATCGACGAGCGCAACGCCTGGCTGATGGACAGCATGATGAAGGATGTCGTGCAGCGCGGTACGGCCACGCGCGCCGCACAGGCATTGAAACGCAGCGACCTGGCCGGCAAGACCGGAACCACCAACGACTATGTCGATGCCTGGTTCTGCGGCTACCAGCCCTCTGTCGTCGGCATCGCATGGATCGGTTTCGACCAGCCCAAGCGGCTCGGCAGCGGCGAAACCGGTGGATCCGCCGCCCTCCCGATCTGGATCGGCTACATGGAAACCGCGTTGAAGGAGGTTCCGGAAATGCACCGGAATGCTCCTGCCGGCCTGTCGATCGTCGGCAGCCATGATCCGGCGACCGGTGCGGCGATAAGAGATTATGTGTACAGCGAGTACGCCGGGGAAACTGCCGTGCCGGCACCGCCCGAGATCCTGAGCACCCAGCCGCCGGCCCCCGTCGAAAGCGCCCGCATCCGGCCCCTCCTGCCTGTTGCGCCCGACCGGCGGGTCGCGATGCCTGCCGGACCGGTCAGCCCACCAGCTACCACGCCAGAGACAAAGACTCCCCCGTCTGCTCGCTGAGGCAGCGCGACAAGACAGCGGGCAGCGGCACGCCATCGCGCGTACCCAGCCACGCACCGCCCTCCGTCTCCGGAGGCCGAAAATGGAAACCACCGGACCGGGCAGCCAGCCAGATTTCACGGGCCGCCGCATGCCGGTTAACGATGATCTTGCTGCCATCCTCGCAGACGATCTCGATGATGCCACCCGGCTTCAATTCGACATCGAAATCCGCATCGCCCCGGTCCAGCACGGCGTCAAGCGCCTGCTCCAGTCGCGCCAGTTCGGCATCTGCCAACACCAGGAATTCACGTTCTTCCACCTTGCCTCCGTGTTAACATCGTGACCATGCATTTCCGGACCCGTCTTTCCGCCGCCCTTCTCCTGCTTGCCGGCTGCAGCTTCCTGCTGTCGGCCTGCGGCAACCGCGGTCCGCTGACCCTGCCACCCAAGGATTCGTCCTCTGCGGCAGCGGCCAAGCCTCCCCCGGATCATAGCAATACCGCCCCCTCCATTCCCGGCAAGCAATGAGCCTGATCGACACCTCCCGGGGCGACGCTCGCGTCGAAGGCGTGTCCCTCGCCGATATCGCCGCACGCTTCGGCACGCCCTGCTACGTCTATTCGCGTGCCGCGCTGACAGCTGCGCTGGGAGACTACCGGCAGGCGCTGGCCGGACGTGACGCGCTGGTCTGCTATGCGGTCAAGGCCAACTCGAATCTCGCCATCCTCAACATCTTCGCCCGGCTGGGCGCCGGCTTCGACATCGTGTCAGGCGGCGAACTGGCCCGCGTCATCGCCGCGGGCGGCGATCCGGACAAGGTCGTGTTTTCCGGCGTCGGCAAATCGCGCGACGAGATGCGCCAGGCGCTCGAAGCGGGCATCCTCTGCTTCAACGTCGAATCGTCCGCCGAGCTGGATACCCTGAACGAAGTCGCCGGCAGCCTCGGCAAGCGCGCGCCGGTATCGCTGCGCGTCAATCCGAACGTCGACCCGAAGACCCACCCCTACATCTCGACCGGCCTCAAGACGGCCAAGTTCGGCGTGCCGTTCGAGGAAGCACTAGCGCTCTACCGTCGCGCCGCAGGACTGCCGCACCTTGACGTGCGCGGCATCGACTGCCACATCGGCTCGCAACTGCTCGATCCGGCGCCGGCCGCCGAGGCGGCCGCGAAGATCCTCGGCCTCGTCGACGCGCTCGCCGCCGAAGGCATCGCGCTGCATCACATCGATCTCGGCGGCGGCATGGGCATCCGCTACCAGGACGAAGCCGCGCCGAGCGCCCCCACCTATCTCGCGCCGCTGCTCGAGGTCGTCGCCGGCCGCAAGGAACAACTGCTGTTCGAACCGGGCCGCTCGCTGGTCGGCAATGCCGGCCTGCTGCTGACCCGCGTGGAACTGCTCAAGCACGGCGAGGAAAAGAACTTCGCCGTCGTCGATGCCGCGATGAACGACCTCGCCCGTCCGGCGCTCTACGATGCATTTCACGAGATCGTAAAAGTCGGTGCCGGCGGGACGGCAGCTGAGGCCAGAAGTTACGAGATCGTCGGCCCGATCTGCGAATCCGGCGATTTTCTCGGCCACGACCGCACACTCGCCATCGCAGCGGGCGACCTGCTGGCCATCCTTTCGGCCGGCGCCTATGGCATGGCGATGAGCTCGAACTACAACACGCGGCCACGCGCGGCCGAAGTGATGGTCGACGGCGATGCCGCGCACCTGATCCGTCGCCGCGAAACCATCGCGGACCTGCTCGCACCGGAATCCGTCCTGCCGTGAACCTCCTGCCGGCCTTCGCCATCGCCATCATGTTGGCGGCGAGCCTGCCGGGCTGCGGCGACCCGCCGGACAACAGGAAACCCGCCGGAAAGCCGCCGGTCCCCGTCCGGCTGGCGCAGGCGGAAATGCGCGACGTGCCGCGCCGCATCGAACTCTCCGGTCGCACCGAAGCCGATGCCACCGTCACGCTGAAGTCGCGCGTCGACGGCCAGGTACAGGCCGTATCCTTCGCCGAGGGGCAGCCGGTCAGGGAAGGCGAGGTGCTGGTGCAGCTCGACCCGGCCGACCTGAAGGCGCGGCTCGGCCAGGCCGCCGCCAATCTGGAGAAAAGCCGGGCGCAGGCCGTCCGCGCCCGCGCCGATGTGGAACGCTATGTGGCGCTGCGCGGGAAGGGTTTCGTTTCCGAAGAGAAAGTGGCTGAAATCCGTACCGCGGCGCAGGCCGCCGACGCCACCGCTTTGGCCGATGCCGCCGCCGTCGAGGTCGCGCGCCTGCAGCTGTCGCACACGACGATCCGGGCGCCTTTCGCCGGCGTGATCGGAGCGCGGCTGGTATTTCCCGGAACGGCCGTGAAGGCCAACGAAACCGCGCTGGCAGTCATCAATCGTGTCCGGCCGCTGCGGGCGGTCTTCGCCGTGCCGGAAAAATACCTGCCGCAGCTGCACGCCACGCTGCGCAGGGGTGACGGCAGCCTCGCGGCCACCGTCACCACGCCGGACGGCAAGGCGGTCGCGGGGTCGGTACGCTTCCTAGACAACAGCGTGGATACCGCCACCGGCACGATCCAGCTCAAGGCCGACCTGCCCAACGCCGACACAAGCCTGACGCCGGGCCAGTTCGTCAATGTGCGGCTGGTGCTCGAAACCCTGCACGACGCCATCGTCGTGCCCGCCGAAGCGATCCAGCAGGGCAGTGCCGGCAGCTTCGTGTTCGTCGCCCGCGAGGGCAAGGTGGCGATCCGCCCCGTGCAGGTCGTCACGGTCGAGGACGGCCAAGCGGTACTGGCGGACGGCCTCGCTGCCGGCGAATCGGTCGTGACCGAGGGACAGCTGCGCCTCACCGACGGCGCCGCCTATCGTACCGCCGGCAATGCCGGCAATAGCGGCAAGGCGCAGGAAGCGGCCGCCCCCGCCCGCTGATGCGCTGACGCGGCGATGCAACTTCCCGAGCTCTGCATCCGCCGTCCGGTGATGACCACGCTGCTGATGGCGGCGTTCCTCATCTTCGGCATCATCGCCTACCGTGCCCTGCCGGTCTCGGAGCTGCCCAACGTCGATTTCCCGACCATCTCCGTTACCGCGCAGCTGCCCGGTGCCTCGCCGGAAACCATGGCGGCCGCGGTCGCCACGCCGCTCGAGGGCCAGTTCGCCACCATCGCCGGCGTCGACTCGATGACCTCGACGAGCGCCCAGGGCAGCACCTCGATCACCCTGCAGTTCGCGCTCGACCGCGACATCGATGCCGCCGCGCAGGACGTGCAGTCGGCGATCGCCGCCGCCCAGCGCAAGCTGCCGCCCGACATGCCGTCGCCGCCGTCCTTCCGCAAGGTCAATCCGGCCGACTCGCCGGTCTTCTACGTCGCGATGTATTCGGAAACGCTGCCGACCTGGGTCGTCAACGAATATGCCGAGACGCAGCTGTCTCAGCGCCTGTCTACATTGCCCGGCGTCGCCCAGGTGCTGGTGTACGGCTCGCAGAAATACGCCGTGCGTATCCAGGCCGATCCGGCGCAGCTCGCCGCGCGCGGCCTCGGCTTCGACGAACTCCAGGCCGCCGTGCGCAACGCCAACGTCAACCAGCCACTCGGCACGCTCGACGGCGAGCGGCAGAGCCTGGCGCTCAAGGCCGACGGCCAGCTGCTCGATGCGCCCGGCTACCGCGCCCTGACGGTCGCCTGGCGGAACGGCGCCCCGGTGAAGCTGGCCGAAGTCGCCCGGGTCGTCGACGGTGTCGAAAACAGCAAGGTCGCTGCCTGGTTCAACGACCGCCGCACCATCATCCTCGCCGTGATGCGCCAGCCGGGCGCCAACACCGTCGCCACCGTCGAGAACGTTCGCCGCGTGCTGCCGGCTTTCCAGGAACACCTGCCCGCCTCGATCCGGCTGGAGGTGCATTACGACCGCAGCGAGTCGATCCGCGCCTCCATCGCCGACGTGCAGTTCACGCTGGTGCTCGCCGGCTGCCTCGTCGTGCTGGTGATCCTGCTGTTCCTGCGCAACCTGTCGGCCACCGCGATTCCCGCGCTCGCCCTGCCGATCTCGGTGATCGGCACCTTCGCCGTGATGCACCTGCTCGGCTACAGCCTCGACAACCTCTCGCTGCTGGCGCTGACGCTGTCGGTCGGTTTCGTCGTCGACGACGCCATCGTCATGCTCGAGAACATCGTGCGCCACGTCGAGCAGGGCGAGGAGCCTTTCGCGGCCGCGATCCGCGGCGCCCGCGAGATCGGCTTCACCATCATCTCGATGACGCTGTCGCTGATCGCCGTCTTCATCCCGGTGATGTTCATGGGCGGCATCGTCGGCCGCCTGCTGCACGAGTTCGCCGTCACCATCTGCGCCGCCATCCTCGTCTCGGGCCTCGTCTCGCTGACGCTCACGCCGATGCTGTGCAGCCGCTACCTGAAGCACGCCGCACCGGAGGAGCACGGCGCCGTCTTCAATGCCTTCGAACGCTTCTTCGCCGCCCTGCTGGGCGCCTACGAACGCTCCCTGCGCTGGTGCATGGCGCGGCCGCGGCTGATCCTCGCCTCCTTCGTCCTCACCGTCCTGCTCAGCATCGGTGCCTTCAACAAGGTGCCGAAAGATTTCCTTCCCAGCGGCGACACTGGCCGCATCATCGCCTCGCTCGAAGGCCCGCAGGACATCGCTTTCGCCGCGATGAAGGAGCGCCAGCGCGAAATCGCCGCGCTGATCGCCCGCGATCCGGCGGTGGAACGCATCGCCTCCTTCGCCGGCGCCTCCGGCTCGCGCGTCACGAGCAATACCGGCACGCTGATCATCGTCCTCAAGCCGCACGGCCAGCGCGCCGACAGCCCCGACCAGGTCATCGCCCGGCTGCGGCCGATGCTCAATGCGGCGCCCGGCATGCGCGCCTTCCTGAGCAATCCGCCGCCGATCCGCATCGGCGGACGCATCACCAGCGCGCAGTTCCAGTACACCCTGCAGGGCGCCGACCTCGACGAGCTCTACCACTGGAACGACGTGCTGCTGGAACGCCTGCGCGACGTCCCGGGCCTCGTCGACATCAACACCGACCTGAAGAACCAGAGCCCGGTCGTCGCGCTCGACATCGAACGCGACAAGCTGGCGCCGCTCGGCCTCACCGTCGCCCAGGTCGAGGATGCGCTGCAGAGCGCCTTCAGCGCCCGTCAGGTATCGACCATCTATGCCGCCACCGGGCAGTATCAGGTGATCCTCGAGGTGGCGCCGGAATTCCAGGCCGATCCCGCCGTGCTCGGCCGCCTCCACGTGCGTGCCGGCAGCGGACGGCTGGTGCCGCTCGACACCGTGGTGCGCGTTCGCCGCGACACCCAGGCGCTGACCATCAACCATCAGGGCCAGCTGCCCGCGGTGACGCTGTCCTTCAACCTGCAGCCGGGCGTTTCGCTCGGCACGGCCGTCGACCGCATCCGCGCCATGGAGCGGGAAATCGCCCTGCCGGCGACGATCGCCACCAGCCTGCAGGGGACCGCCCAGGCCTTCGAGGATTCGCTCAAGGGGCTCGGCGTACTGCTGTTGATCGCCGTGCTGGTCGTCTACATCGTGCTCGGCATCCTCTACGAGAGCTTCATCCATCCGCTCACCATCCTCTCCGGCCTGCCGGCCGCCGGCCTCGGCGCGCTGCTGACGCTGCTGCTGTTCGGCGTGGATCTCAGCCTCTACGCCTTCGTCGGCATCATCATGCTGATCGGCATCGTCAAGAAGAACGCCATCATGATGATCGACTTCGCGCTGGAGCGGCAGCGCGGCGAGGGCATGGCGCCGGAGCGGGCGATCTTCGAAGCCTGCCTCGTCCGTTTCCGCCCGATCATGATGACGACGATGGCGGCGCTGGTCGGCACCCTGCCGATCGCGCTGGGCTGGGGCGAAGGCGCCGAGATCCGCCAGCCGCTCGGGCTGGCCGTGGTGGGCGGCCTGCTGCTGTCGCAGTTCCTGACGCTCTACCTCACGCCGGTGGTCTATCTCGCGCTGGACCGCCTGACTACAGCACCCAGGCCAGCGTCAGCGGGATGAAGACGAGCGCGCCGAGGTTGCCGATCATCACGATCGAGGCGACCCTGCCGGGCTCCTGCCGGTAGCGTTCGGCAAACACGAAATTCAGCACCGCCGGCGGCAGCGCACCGAAGACGAGCAGCATCGCCGCATCGCGGCCTTCCAGCCCGAGCAACCAGGTCATCGGCCAGGCCAGCGCCAGTCCGATCAGGGGGCAGGCGATCGCGCCGATCAGCCCGATGCGCAGGTCGGAGAAGGTCGACACGGCCAGCCGCACCCCGAGCGAGAACAGCAGCAAGGGCACCGCGATGTCGCCGAGCAGCTTGATGGCGATATGCAGCGGCGGCCAGACGTCGACGTGCAGCAGATTGACGGCGAAGGCGGCGAGCGCCGCGGCCGTGACCGGCACGCGCCAGAGGTTCCACAGCCGCGCGCGGTGGTCGAGCAGCCAGGTGCCGAGCGTGTAGTGCAGCGTGTTCTCGACGAAGAACAGCACCACGGCCGCCGGCAGCGCCGCGTCGCCGAAAGCCAGCACCATCAGCGGCAGGCCCATGTTGCCGGCATTGACGAACATCATCGGCGGCACGAAAGTCTTCGGCTGCTCGCCGAGCACGCGCGCCAGTCCCCAGCCGACCAGCCCCGAACCGAGCAGGACCGCCAGCGCGCCGAAGGCCAGCCCGGCGTGTGCGGACAGCTCGAAGCTCTTGGAAGTCAGCGCCGCGAACACCAGCGCCGGCACGAAGACGTCCATGTTGAGCTGGTTGGCGAAAGCCATGTCGATGCCACCGCGCGACTGGCGATAACGGGCATAGAGCCAGCCCGCCGCGATGAGGGCGAAGATCGGGAAGACGATGGCGACGATGCGCCACAGCATGGCCAGCGCCTCCTACAGCACGTAGCGGGACAGGTCCTCGTGCCGCGCCAGCTCGGCCAGGCGCGCATCGACGTAGGCGGCATCGACGCTCAGGGCAGTCGCCGCCGCCGTGCCGGCCGTGTAGGAAATCTCCTCGAGCAGGCGCTCCATCACCGTATAGAGCCGGCGCGCACCGATGTTCTCGGTCTTCTCGTTCACCTCGAAGGCGATCTGCGCCAGCCGCCGGATGCCGTCGGCGGTGAAGTCCAGCTTCACGCCCTCGGTGCCGAGCAGCGCCTCGTACTGGCGCGTCAGGCAGGCGTCGGTCTGCGTCAGGATGCACTCGAAATCGTCGACCGAGAGCGAATCGAGCTCGACGCGGATCGGGAAGCGGCCCTGCAGCTCGGGAATCAGGTCGGACGGCTTGGCGAAGTGGAAGGCGCCGCTGGCGATGAACAGGATGTGATCGGTCTTGATCATGCCGTACTTGGTCGACACCGTCGTGCCCTCGACCAGCGGCAGCAGGTCGCGCTGCACGCCCTGGCGCGACACGTCGGCGCCCTGCGTCTCGCTGCGCGAAGCGATCTTGTCCATCTCGTCGAGGAAGACGATGCCGTTCTGCTCGACGTTCTTCAAGGCCGCCGCCTTCACTTCCTCGTCGTTGATCAGGCGCGCGGCTTCCTCGTCGGCCAGCGCCTTCAGCGCATCGGCGATGCGCATGCGGCGCGACTTCTTGCGGCCGCCGCCGAGGTTCTGGAACATGCCCTGCAGCTGCTGGCTCAGGTCCTCCATGCCGGGCGGGGCGAGGATCTCCATGCTGGCGGCCGGCGCGGCGATCTCGACGTCGATTTCCTTGTCGTCGAGTTCGCCCTCGCGCAGCTTCTTGCGAAATTTCTGGCGCGTCCCGGTTTCCTCGGTCGCCGTCCCGCCGGCGCCGACTTCTCCGAACCCCATTGTTGTCCTCGCCGGCGGCAGCAGCACGTCGAGCACGCGGTCCTCGGCGGCATCGAGCGCGCGGTCGCGCACCTGCTTCATGGCCTGCTCGCGGGCGTTCTTGATCGCCGTCTCGGCCAGGTCGCGGATGATGGTGTCGACGTCGCGGCCGACGTAACCGACCTCGGTGAACTTGGTCGCCTCGACCTTGATGAAGGGCGCGTTGGCCAGCCGCGCCAGCCGGCGGGCGATCTCGGTCTTGCCGACGCCGGTCGGGCCGATCATCAGGATGTTCTTCGGCGTGATCTCGGTACGCAGCGGCTCGGCCACCTGCGCACGGCGCCAGCGGTTGCGCAAGGCGATTGCCACGGCACGCTTGGCGCGCGCCTGGCCGACGATGTGCTTGTCGAGCTCGGAAACGATCTCGGCCGGGGTCATCTGTGTCATTCCAGCACCTCGATCAGGTGGTTCTGGTTGGTGTAGATGCAGAGGTCGCCGGCGATCTCCAGCGACTTCTTGACGATGTCGCGCGGCGCCAGCCCGGTGTTTTCCAGCAGCGCACGCGCCGCCGACTGCGCGTAGGCGCCGCCGCTGCCGATCGCGACGATGCCCAGTTCCGGCTCCAGCACATCGCCGTTGCCGGTGATGATCAGCGAATTCTCGCGGTCCGCGACGGCCAGCATCGCCTCCAGCCGGCGCAGCATGCGGTCGGTGCGCCAGTCCTTGGCCAGTTCGACGGCCGAGCGCAGCAGGTTGCCCTGATGTTTTTCCAGCTTGGCCTCGAAGCGCTCGAACAGCGTGAAGGCGTCGGCCGTTCCGCCGGCGAAGCCGGCGAGGATCTTCTCGCTGTACAGGCGGCGGATCTTGCGCGCGCTCGCCTTGACGACGATGTTGCCGAGCGTGACCTGCCCGTCGCCGCCGAGCGCGACGACATTACCGCGCCGCACGGAAAGGATGGTGGTGCCGTGATACTGCTCCATGGTCCTGCTTTCGAAATGGAAAGCGGCGATTCTACTTCCCCGAAAAGTCGGTGCCGGCAGGACGGACTGCCGGCATTCCGCTAATGCGCGTGCGACCCGAGATGCATGATGTACTGCAGCGTCCACTGATGGTCCGTCACGCCCGACATCGAGCGGTCGCGGGCGAACTGCAGGCGCAGCCGGGAAGACTCCGGGTCGCCCCAGTCGATCATGGCGCTGTAGCGTCGCGGCTTGTGCCCGCCGAAGTAACTGCCGTCCCGATCGAGCACGGCGAACACGACCGCCGGATCGTAGGACTTGCGGCCCGGCGACAGCCAGTCATGTCGATAGCCCACCCGCCACTGGGGCATGAACTGGTACACCGCCTGCCAGTAGCCGCCGGTCTGGCGGGTATCAAGCGCGCCGAGGGACGCGCCGCCCAGGCAGGGCGAGGTGGCGACATCGGAAGCGCAGCCGAGCGTGCCGCTTTCGCTGCGCCTGAACACCTCCGCCTGGAACCTGACGCCGCCCGTTTGCCCGTCGCCCTGCGGGGCCCACTGCCAGACGAAATCGGCGATCAATGTACGGCTGCGTCCGAAGAATGCGCCGGCCACCTCGTTGGGGCCGAGGGGGTCGGTGTCCTCGAAATGCGCTTCACGACCTTCTGCGCGCGTACCGAGATAGGACAGGCCGGCCTGCCAGGCCGACACATCGCCACGCGGGCCGCCCACCCGGGCGAAAAGCGCCACGGCGCCGGCGCCGTTCCTGTTGCGATCGGTGCCCGGGAAAGCCGCGCCGCGGCCGAGTTCGGCGCCGAACGCCAGCAAGGACGCGGTCGGGGCCGTCCACTGCAGTTGCAGGCCATCCTGGCGATACCCCTCCGCGCCGAACAGGGCCGCCTGCATCAGGCTCGCCTCGGCGAAATCCCATTCGTGCGGATGTTGCGCGTTCTGATAGCCGATCCCGGATGCGAAGCGGCCGCCGCGCAGCGTCAATCCTCCGCCGAGGCCGAGGGTGGTGAAACTCGCCTCTTCCACCTCGACTTCGCCCGCATCGCTCACCGCGAAACGCGCCATGCCGCGAAACTTCGTGCCGACGTCCCCCGCCAGCCGCAGTTCGGCATGCTGCAGCGAGAAACCGCGTTTGCCGCCCTCATGATCGTGGCCGGCCGGCCAGTATCCCGCCACGGCGCGCTCCCCGGTGTCTTTGGCTTTTCTGAGGCGCCCCTGCAGGACCAGCCCGATTTCCGGATCGCTACCGTCGTCAGCAGCGTGGGAATCGTCCGCATGCTCGTCCGCCGGTCCGCCGGCGGCATGCGCGACCTGCTCTGCCTGGGACAGACGCCGCTCCAGCGCGGCGATGCGCTGCTCGTAGGACTGTTTCATCTGCACGATCTCGGCGCGCAGGGCTTTCAGGTCATCGTCCGCGGCAGCGGCGGGCAGGCTCGTCAGGACACCGGCAGCCGCCAGTGTCCACATCGGGATGTGGTTCATGTCGAAACTCCAAGGCAGTTGAACGGGAAGGATTCAGGCGCTTTGGAGAACGGGCGGCGCGCGGCTGTGGAAAGCCGGTGGCGCGGGAAAAGTCGGCGCCGGCAGGACGGCGGCAGGTTCGCCGGCTTGCGTCACGCGGGGGACGAATGGCTGCGGCGGGAGCACCGGCACGGCGGCGAAACCCGGCAAGGCGAGGCATTCGAGGCACGCCTCGTCGTGTAGCTGAAGCGCATGGTCGATGCCGTGTCCGGCAAGCGCCAGCTGCGTCCAGAGCAGCGTGCAGCCGAGCAGCAGGAAGCGCAGCGCGCGCATCATGCCGTGCGACGCACGCAGTCGGCGCAGGTGCCGCGCACGTCGTAATCGACCTCGGCGAGGCGGAAGCCGCGCGGCAGCTTCGGCGGCGGCGGCGGCACGGCCTTGAGGCAGAACACGCCGCCGCAATCCGTGCAGCGGAAATGGACGTGGCCGCCGTGCTCGCGCTGCGCGCCGCTGGCGGAGAAGCGGAACACCCCGCGCGCATCGACCGCCTTCAGCGCCAGCCCGCAGGCGACCAGCGAATCGAGCACGCGATAGAGCGTGACGCGGTCCGCATCGGGCAACAGGGATTCGAGGTCGGCATGGCTCAGGGGCTGCGCCGCCGCCGCGAGCGAATCGAGCACGCGCACCCGCCCGGACGTCACCCGGACGCCGGCGGCTCGCAGAAGATCGGCAGTCGCGGACATGCGCCAATGAAAACACATGGCCGCACGATTTGCAACATGATTGCATTTGCAACCCGGTTGTGTTTCAATCCCGTCCCATGTCCTCCCTGCCCCTGCTCGCCCAGATCGCGCTCGCCTGCGTCGCCGGCGGCCTGCTGTCGGTCGCGGCCGCCGCACTGGTGATGTTCGGCCTGCCGCGGAAGTGGCTGGGTTTCACCGTGAGCTTCTCCACCGGCCTGCTGCTCGCCACGGCGACGCTGCACCTGCTGCCCGAGGCGCTCGAGTCGGGGCTCACGCCGCACGAGGTTTTCCCGCTCCTGCTGGCCGGCATCCTCGGCTTCTTCGCGCTGGAAAAGTTCGCGCTGTGGCGCCATGCGCACGGCAATCCTGACGTCCACCCCGACGAGCACGAGTGCGAAGACCACACGCACAGCCATCATCATCTGCATGGCGGCGGCGAGACCGTCTCGATCCTCGTCGGCGACGGCTTCCACAATTTCACCGACGGCCTGCTGATCGCCGCCGCCTTCCTCGCCGACCCGACGCTGGGCTGGGCCGCAACGCTGGCCATCATCGCCCACGAGGTGCCGCAGGAAGCCGGCGATTTCGCCATCCTGCTGGCGGCCGGCTGGAAACGCGGCCGGGCACTGTTCTGGAACGGCGTGTCCAGCCTCGCCGCGCTGGCCGGCGGCATGGCCGGCTATTTCGCCCTCGAGCGCGCACAGGAATGGGTGCCGCACATCCTCACTCTCGCCGCGGCCAGCTTTCTCTATATCGCCGTCGCCGACCTGATGCCGCGCCTCAAACGCGAGCAGCAGGCGATCGGCTGGCACGGACTGCTGCTCGCCGCCGGCATCGCGCTGGTGGTGTTCGGCAGCGCTCACGCACACTGACCTCCGGAGCCATCCTCGTGAAACATTCGCTGCTGCTCGTCTTCCTGCTTTCTGCCGCGACCGCCACCCTCGCCCAGCACCGCCATGTGCATGGCGAGGGCAGGCTCGAAGCCGTCCTCGACAAGGACACGCTGACGCTCAACCTCGAACTGCCGCTCGATGCCGCCGTCGGCTTCGAGCGCGCGCCGAAGAACGACCGGGAGAAGGCGGCGCTCACCGCCGCCGAAAGGATCCTGAACGATCCGGCGCTGTTCCGCCCCGTCGCCGCCGCGCAGTGCTCCGTGCAATCGGTGCAGGTCGGCATGCCGGCCTTCGATGGAAGCGGCGGCGGCCACGCCGACATCGACGCGACCCATGCCTTCCGCTGCGCCAATCCTGCGGCACTGACTTCGGTGGAGACGACGCTGTTCAAGTCGATGAAGCGCCTCTATCGCCTCGAAGCGCAACGCGTCGGCCCGGGCGGCCAGGGTGCGCAGCGGCTCACGCCCAACAAGCCCGCCCTGAACTGGTAGGCATGGCCGCGGCGATCGACATCGCCGACCTGCGCTATCGCTGGCGCGGACAGGCTGCCCCCTGCCTCGACATCCCCCGTTTCGGGATCGCCGCGGGCGAACGCGTCTTCCTGCACGGCCCCTCGGGCGGCGGCAAGAGCACGCTGCTGGGCGTACTCGGCGGCGTTGCCGTGCCCGAGCATGGCCGCATCGAATTGCTCGGACAGGATCTCGTCGCCCTTTCCGGCCGGGCACGCGACGCCTTCCGCGCCGACCACATCGGCTTCGTCTTCCAGCAGTTCAATCTGCTGCCCTGGCTGTCGGCATTCGACAACGCGCTGCTGCCCTGCACCTTCTCGCAGCGACGCCGGCAACGGGCCGGCGATGCGGGCGCGGCAGCAGAACGGCTGCTGACGCATCTCGACCTCGCGCCTGCGCTGTGGCACAAACCCGCCGCAACGCTTTCGGTCGGCCAGCAGCAGCGCGTCGCCGCGGCGCGCGCGCTGATCGGGAAACCCGAAATCCTGATCGCCGACGAGCCGACCTCGGCGCTGGATGCTCCGCGCCAGCAGGCCTTCATCGACCTGCTGCTCGCGGAAAGCACCGCGGCCGGTGCCGCGCTGCTGTTCGTCAGCCACGACGTGCGGCTGGCCGCGCATTTCGATCGTGTCGTCGCGCTCGGCGAGATCAATCGGGCGCCACCGGAGCGCACGCCATGATGGCGGTGCTGCGGCTCGCGCTGAAGAGCGCCTGGGCACGCCGGCCGACGCTCGGCATCGTGCTCGTCGCCATCGCCATCGCCTCAGCCCTGTTGCTCGCCGTCGAACGCGTGCGCCACGACGCCCGGCAGAGCTTCACGCAATCCGTATCGGGCGTCGACCTCGTCGTCGGCGCGCGCAGCGGCGGGGTGCAACTGATGCTCTACGCCGTCTTCCATTCCGGCAGCGCGACGAACAACCTGCGGATGGACAGCTTCGCAGCCATCGCCATGAACCCCGCCATCGACTGGGCCGTGCCGCTCGCCCTCGGCGACAGCCATCGCGGTTTTCCGGTACTCGGCACGACGCCGGACTATTTCAGGCACTTGCGCTACGCCGCCACCCGATCCCTCGTCTTCGCCGCCGGGCGGCCGTTCGCCGGCACCGTCGATGACGTGTTCGAGACCGTGCTCGGCAGCGCAGTGGCACGCGAACTGGGCTATCGCACCGGCGACCGCATCACGCTCACCCACGGCATGCCCGCCGGTGGCATCGGCAGCCCGGAACACGCCGACAAGCCCTTCGCCGTCGTCGGCGTGCTCGCGCCGACCGGGACGCCCATCGACCGCACGGTGCATGTCAGCCTCGAAGCCATCACCGCGATCCATCTCGACTGGGCCGGCGGCGCCCCGTTGCCGGGCCTGTCCATCCCCGCCGAACAGGTGCGCAAGTTCGAGCTCGGGCCGCAGGAAATCACCGCCGCGCTGATCGGGTTGAAGAATCGCGCCGACGTCTTCCGCGTCCAGCGGCAGATCAACGGCTATCGCGGCGAAGCGCTGACGGCGGTGATGCCCGGCGTGGCGCTCGATGAGCTGTGGCAGGCGCTCGCCACGGTCGAGCGCACCCTCTTCGTCCTGTCCGCGCTGGTCGTCGCCGTCGGTCTCGCCGGCCTCGCCGCGACCATGCTCGCCGCCCTCGACCAGCGCCGCCGCGAACTGGCGATCCTGCGCAGTCTCGGCGCCTCGCCGGGCGACCTGTTCCTCATGCTGGCCTGCGAGGCATTGCTGGTGACCGCGCTCGGCGTGCTGGTCGGGGCCGGCCTGCTGACCGGCGGCAGCGCGCTGGCTGCGCCGCTGGCCCGCGAATTCGGCATCCACCTGTCGTCCGGCCTGCCCGGCGGCAGCGAATGGACGATCCTTGCGTCCATACTCGCCACCGGCCTCGCGGCCGGACTGATCCCCGGCTGGCGTGCCTGGCGCATGGCGCTGGCCGACGGCCTCACCCCGAGGAACTAGAAATGCGATTGCCGTTGCTTCTGGCCGCCCCCCTTCTCGCCCTGTTCGCCACCCTGCCCCTGCATGCCGCCGAACCGTGGCCCGAGCTCAAATGGGAGGCGATGGTGCCGAAAGGCTGGGACCCCGCCCGCGAATTCAGGGAACTGGACCTCTCGAAGCTCGACGACGCCGACCCGCGTGCGATGGAGGCGCTCGAGAAGCTCAAGCGCGAGTGGGACAACGCTCCGGCGGAACATGGCCTGAACGGGAAACGGATCCGTATCGCCGGCTTCGCCCTGCCGCTGGAGCGCCAGGGCGGCAAGGTGACGGAGTTCCTCATCGTCCCCTATTTCGGCGCCTGCATCCACACGCCGCCGCCGCCCGCCAACCAGATCATCCATGCAAAATCGGCGAAAGCGCTCGAGGGCGTGCGGATGATGGTGCCGATCTGGACCTGGGGCACGCTGACCGTGCAGCGTGGCGAGACGACCTGGGGCGTGGCCGGCTACCGGCTGGCGGTCGACAAGGTCGCCCCCTATGAGGAAACGAAACGCAAATGAGCCGGGCGGCCCCTGCGGAAGCCTGTCCCTGCGGTAGCGGCAAGTCGCTCGCCGACTGCTGCGGCCCCTGCCTGGACGGCCGGTCCCCCGCGCCGACGGCCGAGGCGCTGATGCGCTCGCGCTATGTGGCTTACATGTTGTCGGACGAACCATATCTGCTGGCGACCTGGCATGCCGCCACCCGGCCGGCGGGATTGAAGCTGGACGAAGGGCCGCAGCCAAAGTGGCTCGGCCTGACGGTGAGGCGGCACGCGGTTCAGGATGACGACCACGCCCTCGTGGAGTTCGTCGCCCGCTACAAGCTCAACGGGCGTGCCTTCAGGCTGCAGGAAACCAGCCGCTTCGTGCGCGAAGCCAGGCGCTGGTTCTACGTCGATGGCGATCTAACGGACTGAAAAAAGTCGGCGCCGGCGGGACGGCGTTCAGCTCCGCTCGGCGAGCCCCCAGGCCCGTGCTTCCTCAAGCGTCGGGAAAGCCTTCAATTCGAGCGAGGATATCGTCGAGGCGAGCCGGAGCAGCAGGATCGCCTTGATGTCCGTGGTGACGTAGGCAACCCGCAGCCGCGGATTGGAATAGCTGCTGCCGCGATTGAAAGCGGCCAGGTATTCCGCCTCGTCGCTGGTGATGGAATAGCCCTCGACTTCAAGCATGTCGTTGATGACATAGCGGGCTTCGTCGATGCGCTCGTCGCCCAATACCTGCTCCTGGCTCCGTGCGTACTCCTGATAAGACACGCGGCCGGTAAAGCGCTTGTAGAACCCGCGCCCCTCCCATGTGATCGTGTACGGCATCGCTTTATCTTTCAATCCGCCTGCACCAGCAGGCCTTTCAAATACTCTCCTTCCGGAAACGCCAAGTCAACCGGATGGTCGGCGGCACCCTGCAGGCGCCGGACGATGCGCGCCGTACATCTACTGTCGATGGCCGCGCCGGCGACGATCTTCTGGAACAGCTCGACGCCGATGCCGCCGGAACAGGAGTAGGTCATCATGAGACCGCCCGGCGCGAGCAGCTTGAAGCCGAGCAGGTTGATGTCCTTGTAGGCGCGGCTGGCGCGTTCCGCGTGGCTGGCCGAGGGTGCGAACTTGGGCGGGTCGAGCACGATCAGGTCGAAGCTTTCGCCGGCGGCCTTCAGCTTGCGCAGCTCGTCGAAGACGTTGGCGCAGCGCCACTCGGCGCGCGATGCGTCGAGATGCGGGTTGAGCGCGAGATTCGCCGCGGCACGGTCGAGTGCGGGCTGCGAGCTGTCGATGGACAGCACGCCCGCCGCGCCGCCCGCCAACGCCTGCAATGAAAATCCGCCGGTGTAGCAGAAGCAGTTGAGCACGCGCTTGCCGCGCGACAGTTCGGCGAGCATCCTGCGGTTGTCGCGCTGGTCGAGATAGAAGCCGGTCTTGTGGCCGGCGACGATATCGACGGCCATGCGGACGCCGTGTTCTCCGATGACGATTTCTCCAGCGGGCGACTCTCCGAATAGCCAGCCGGTGGCCGACTCCAGCCCTTCGAGGCCGCGCACCTCGGAGTCCGAACGTTCGTAGATGCGCGCGCAGCCGGTCGCCTTCCGCAGGCCGTCGACGAGGGCGCCGCGCCATTTCTCGGCGCCGGCGCTGGTGAGCTGGACGACCACGGTGTCGCCGTACTGGTCGGCGATCACGCCGGGCAGGCCGTCGGATTCGGCGTGGATCAGCCGCAATCCCTGCTGCCCCGCAAGCTCCGGCAGGGCCGCGCGGCGGGCGACGGCGGCCGCGACGCGGCGCTTGAAGAAGGCGTGGTCGACGGTCGCCTCAATATCGAACGTCCAGACGCGCGCGCGGATCTTCGACTGCGGGCTGTACGCCGCCTTCGCCAGCGGCTTGCCGTGGGCGTCGCACACGGTGACGGTGTCGCCGGGCCGCGCATGGCCGGCGAGCCGGGCGACGGCAGTGTCGAACAGCCACGGATGATGGCGGAACAGCGAGCGTTCCTTGCCGGGATGGAGGATCAGTTCGGTCATGGTGTTCCTAGGCTTCGAGTGCGCGCAGCTCGGCGTTGGTGTAGCGCAGGCGGCTCGCCAGCACGCTGGCGATGCCCTCCATCAGGCCGAGGGCGACTTTCTTGTGTTCCTCGGCGAACTGGTCGAACACCGCGCGCGACAGCACGTAGAGCTCGACATCGCTGAAGGCCACCGCGTCGGCCGAGCGCGGTTCGCCGTCGAGGAAGGCCATCTCGCCGAAGAAGGCGCCGCGGCCGAAGGTGCCGAGATGGTGGCTGAGTGTTTCGCTCACCGGCAGCAGGATGCGCACGGCGCCGCGCCGGATCAGGAACAGCTCGTCGCCGGTGTCGCCACGCGCGAAGATCTTCTCGCCGGCCCTGAACGCGCGCTGCTCCATGTGCTGCTCCAGCGCGGCTAGGGTCTGTGCCTTGCGGTTCCTGAACAGCTCGAGGTCGGGGAGCGCCAGCACGGTCTCCGCCGCGAGTTCGAGCGCCGCCGCCTTGATGATGCGGTCCTCCACCCACTCCTGCGCCTGGTCGATCTCGTCGAACACCCTGACGGCATCGCCCGCCTTGAGCAGGCCGACTTCATCGAGATACTTGCGGATGTCGCGCCCCGTCGGCAGCTTCTGCGGGATCTGGCTGAAGATCAGGCAGCCGCCGCGTTCGGCGAGCATGTCCTTGACCTGTTCGAGCATGTGCGCCGCCGTGACGTCGACGGTCTGCACGCGACGCAGGTCGAGGATCAGGTAGTCGCGTGTCTTGAGCTCCGGTTCCAGCGCGGCGTAGAGCTGGTTGGCGGTGCCGAAGAACAGGCTGCCCTGCAGTTCGCAGATCGCCGCGCAGTCACCGCGTTCGACGAGGATCTCCATCTCCTGCCGGGGCCGCACGCGCTTCGAGAAATTCTGGTTGCCGGCGAGCTTGCGGCGCACCACGGCGCCGCCGATCTGCTCGCGCACGAACAGCAGGATCGCCAGCAGGATGCCGACGCCCGAAGCCGGGATCAGGCCGACGAAGAGTGCCGTGAGGATGACGGCGAGGATGACGGCGAAATCGAGGATCGTCGCGCGCGACCTGAGGAAATGCAGGCTGTTGCGGTCGATCATGCGTGCGCCGATGACGATCAGGATCGCGGCGAGCGCGCCGACCGGCACCCAGGCGATGAGCGCGCCGAGCAGCAGGAAGGCGAGCAGCGCGAGTGCCCCCTCGAAGACGCCGGACAGGCGGGTCTGCGCACCGGAAGACAGGTTGACGAGCGTCGCGCCCATGGTGCCCGCGCCCGGCATGCCGCCGATCAGGGCCGAGCCGATGTTGGCCACGCCCTGGCCGAACAGCTCGCGGTTCGACTGGTGGCGCGAACGCGTCATCGCGTCGAGCACGAGGCAGGTCTTCAGTGTGTCGATCGACAGCAGGCCGGCCAGCGTCAGCGCCGGAAAGACCAGCAGCGCCAGCGTGTGCGCGTCGAGCGCGCTCGCGGCCTGCCAGCGGCCGGCCAGCGCGTCGAGGAAACCGGCACCGTCGCCGCCCGACAGGGGGCCGACCACGAGCGGATTCTCGGCCGTGGACAGCGGCACCGCGCCCGCCAGCCCGAGGCCAAGATAGGTCAGCACGCCGGCCAGCAGGCCGAGGATCGCCGCCGGCACGCGCCTGACGAACCGGGGCGCGGCGAGCATCACGCCGGCCGTGACGACGCCGATCGTCAGGCTGGCCAGGTTCCACTGCGCCGGGGCGGCGAGCGCCGGCCAGAGCGTCACGCCCTTCCCGACGCCGAGCAGCTTGGGCACCTGGCTGCCGATGATGATCAGCCCGACGCCGGACAGGTAACCGCTGACCACCGGATAGGGCATGTATTCGATCAGCTTGCCGAGCCGCAGCGCGCCGAAGGCGACCTGCAGCAGGCCGGCCATCAGCCCCAGCACCGTCAGCATCAGCATGATCGACACGGCATCGCTGCCCGCCTGCAGGCGCTCGATGGCGAAGGCGGCCAGCACCGCGGCGGCCGGCGCACAGGGCGCGCTGATGAGGCGCGGCGCCCCGCCGAGCGAGGCGGCGATCAGGCCCAGCGCCATCGCGCCGAGGATGCCGGCCAGCGCGCCCTGCGCGGCCGCGCTGGCGCCGAGGGGCGCGTAGATCGTCACCCCGAAGGCGATCGCCGAGGGCAGCGCCACCAGCATGGCGGCGAGGCCGCCCCAGAAATCGCCGGCGAGGGTCTTGGGCAGGTTCATGACAGCGGAAAGAAAAAGTCGGTCCCGGCGGGACGGCGGTTACTTCTGTTTCGCCTGTTTCGCCCGCGGATGCGCCGCATCATAAACCTTCGCCAGATGCTGGAAGTCCAGATGCGTATAAATCTGCGTGGTCGCAATGCTGGCGTGGCCGAGCATTTCCTGCACGGCGCGCAGGTCGCCGCTGGACTGCAGCACGTGGCTGGCGAAGGAATGGCGCAGCATGTGCGGATGGACGTGCTGGCCGAGGCCGCTTTCGCGCGCCCGCCGGGCGAGGCGCAGCTCGACGGCGCGCGGGGTCAGGCGCCCGCCGCGCCGGCTGACGAAGAGCGCCGGCTCGCCTTCCGCCGCCAGTTGCAGACGCCGTTCGAGCCAGGCGGCGAGCGCTCTGGCCGCCCGTGTGCCGACGGGCACGGTGCGCGTCTTGCCGCGCTTGCCGGTAACGGTGACTTCGCCGGCAGCGAGGTCGATGCCGCTCGACAGATCGAGGGACACGAGTTCCGCGAGGCGCAGGCCGGAGGAGTAGAACAATTCGAAGATCGCCCGGTCGCGCACCGCGAGCACGGCGTCGTCCGGATCGGGTACGTCGAGCAGCGCGTTCACCTGTTCGACGCCGAGCGCCTTCGGCAGCACGCGCGGCCGCTTCGGCGCCTTGAGTCCCGCGCAGGGATCGGCCGCGATCCGGCCGCGCCGCGCGAGCCAGCGGAAGTAGGCGCGCCAGGCGGACAGTGTGCGCGCCACCGAACGGGCCGACAGCCCCTGGCCGTGCAGGCGCATCGCCTGGCGGCGCAGTTCGTGGGATTGCAGGGCATCGAGCGGACGGGCGCCGACACCGGCCGCGAGCAGGGCGAGGTCGCGCCGGTAGGCGCTCAGCGTGTGCGGGCTGGCGCGGCGCTGGTGGGCGAGCTCGGCGAGAAACTGTTCGACCGACACATCGGTCATGGTGGGTTCAGCGCAGGGTTCTGGCCAGCGCCGCCGCGGCGACTTCGCCGATGCGTTCGAGGTAGAGCGTGCCCATTTCGGGATAGAAACGCTGCGGCTCCTCGCTGCCGAGGGCGAGCAGGCCGAAAGTGTCGTCTCCCTTGCGCAAGGCGACCAGCGCCAGCGAACGCACGTGTGCGCCGCGCTCGCCGAACCAGCCGAGCACGTCCGGCCCGCTGCCGGCACCGCAGTAGGGCCGCTTGAGCGTCGCGGCGAACTCGTGGGCCTCGACGCTCATCGGGGTAAATTCGGGCGCGCCGGGGTCTCCATCCACGCCCCACAGGCGCACGGCCACGTGCGGCACGTCGAAATCGCCGCCGAGGTGTGCGTAGAGGGTGCGCAACACCGCGCCACCATCGGCCGCACCGGTGAGCGCGACGACCAGCCGGTGGGTCTTGGCGAGCAGGGCGTCGTTTTCCTCGCCGAAACGGATCAGCTCGGCGAGCTTGGCTTCCAGCCGCCGCACCTGGTCGCGCAACGTGCCCATCTGCCGCTCGGTGATCGACACGGCCCGGCCGCCGTGCGGGTCGGGAATGGTGATCTGCGCCAGCGCGTCGGCATACTGGTTGAAGAAATCCGGATGATCCTTGAGGAACTGGGCGACATCCTTGGCGGCAAGATTCATGACTTCTCCTTGGGCAATTCGAGTTCGCCGGTGAATACGGTGACCGCCGGCCCGGTCATGAGGACGGATTGGCCGACACCGCCCCAGACGATCGTGAGGTCGCCGCCGCGCGTCGTCACCCGCACGGGGGAATCGAGCAGGCCGCGGCGGATGCCGGCCACCACGGCGGCGCAGGCGCCCGTGCCGCAGGCGAGCGTTTCGCCGGCGCCGCGCTCGTAGACGCGCAGGCGGATGGCATGGCGGTGGACGATTTCCATGAAGCCGGCATTGACGCGCTTCGGAAAACGCGGATGGGCCTCGATCCACGGGCCATCGCGGCCGACCGGCGCGGAATCGACGTTATCGACGACCTGCACAGCATGCGGGTTGCCCATCGAGACGGCGGTGATCTGCGCCTGGCGGCCGTCGAATTCGAGCGTCTGGACCAGATCGTCCGTCTCTGCAAGGAAAGGGATGTCGGCCGGCGTGAAGCGCGGCACGCCCATATCGACCGTCACCTGGCCGTCCGCTTCGAGGCGCGGCGCGATGATGCCCGCCATCGTCTCGACGCGGATCTCGCGCTTCTCCGTCAGCCCCTGTTCGTGAACGAAGCGGACGAAGCAGCGCGCCCCGTTGCCGCATTGCTCGACCTCGCCGCCGTCGGCATTGAAGATGCGGTAGCGGAAGTCGGCGCCTTCGATCTGCGGCGGCCCGACGACGAGGATCTGGTCGCAGCCGACGCCGAAATGGCGGTCGGCCAGCCACTGCGCCTGCGCAGCGGTCGGGACGAAAGACTGGCCGTGCACGCCGGTGGCATCGAGCACGACGAAGTCGTTGCCCAGCCCGTGCATTTTGGCGAAACGGATTTTCATGGCCGGAAAATCTTACGCCGTCCCGCCGGCGCCGACTTTTTCAAATAAAGGCGAATAAGGGCTCAATACAGTTTTTGTGCGCCCGGCGGCCGCGTCTTGAAGCGCTTGTGCAGCCAGAAGTACTGCTCGGGCATCTTCAGCACTTCGGACTCGATGAAGGCGTTCATGCGCCGCGTATCGGCCTCGATGCCATTTTCGCCCTGATCGGGGTAATCGGCCCAGGGTTCGCGAATCTCGACGACGTAGCCACAATCGTTGCCGTGGGTCATGCGCGCGATGACCGGGACGACCGCGGCGCCGGTCATGCGCGCGAGGCGCGACAGGCCCGTGATGGTCGCCGCCGGCACGCCGAAGAAGGGCACGAAGATGGTGTCGCGCTCGCCATAGTCCATGTCCGGCAGGTAGTAGAACGGCCGGCCGGCCTTCATCGCCCGGATCGCCTTGCGCGTGCCTTCCTGGCGCGAAAGCAGTTCGGAATGCCCGAAACGCAGGCGGCCCTGATACAGGGCGGCGTTGAACAGCAGGTTCTTCTGGTTGGCATAGATGCTGACCATGTCGCGCTCGAGCGTCAGGCGTGTCCAGCCCATGTCCAGGCCGACGAAATGCGGCACCAGCAGGATGATCGGCCGGTCGGCGGGCAGGCGCTCCAGCCCCTCGATCGTCACGAGGCGGCGGATGCGCGCGGCCGGGGCCCACCACAACAGGCCGCGCTCGAGGAAGCTGCGGCCGAAGGCCTCGAAGTGCCGTCGCGCCAGCGCCGACTTTTCCGCTTCGCCCATCTGCGGGAAGCAGAGGCCGAGGTTGGTCAGGGCGACGCGGCGGCGCTCGTGGCCGAAACGGAACAGCAGCCGGCCGAACAGCCGTCCGCAGGCCGCCAGCGCCGGCAGCGGCAGCCAGTGCAGCAGCCACATCAGGATCAGGGCAAGGCGGCTCATGCGTCGGGCGTGCCCTTGTAGCGGTTGTAGCCCCACAGGTACTGGCCGGGACAGCGCAGGATGAGGCGCTCGATCTCGCGGTTGATGCCGGCCGGCGTGGTGACATCGCCTTCCGGCGGGAGGAAATGCAGGTGATAGCCGCTGCCGTAGTGCAGGCGCTCGGCATAGGTGAGCAGCACCGGCGCACCCGTTTGCGCCAGCCGTGCGGCCAGCGTCATGGTGTAGGCCGGCCGGCCGAAGAAGGGCGCCCATTCGCCCTCGCCGATACCCGGCGCCTGGTCGGGCAGCATGCCCACCATTTCGCCGGACTTGAGCGCCTTGAGCAGGCGGCGCACGCCGCTCATGTCGGCCGGCGCCAGCTTGAGATGGGTGCCGCGCCCCTCTTCCATGATGGGCGCCAGCCAAGCCTGCTTGGGACGGCGGTAGAGCACGGTGATCGGGCGCGTCCTGGCCAGGTATTGCGCGCAGATCTCGAAGCAGCCGAGGTGCGGCGTCATGAAGACGAGGCCGCGCCCGGCGGCGAGTGCCGCCTCGACATGCTCCCAGCCCTCGAGCCGCACGACCCGCCCCACCACCTCGGCCTGCGGTCGCAGCCAGATCTTCGGCAGTTCGAGGATGGTCTTGCCGGCTTCGGCGATCGCCTCGTTACGCGCCGCCGACACCCCGGCCTGTGCCATGTTCTCGTACAGATGGCGCCGATAGGTCGGCGACAGCGCATAGGCGAGCCAGCCGGCCAGGGCGCCGAGGTTGTGCAAGAGGTGAAGCGGCAGGCGGGACAGGAGGCGGAAGAGGAAACCCATGAGGCAGGCGCGGTTGACCGGATCGGAAAAGGCGCTATTATCGCCGCCCATCGCCGAGTTAAGGCGTCACCCATGCACATGGTGTGACCGAGGACAACTTGCAGGGCGAACCCGAAGCGTTCGGGAAAATACTGCTAAAGCGTCGCCAGCTCCGATTCCCCCGAGCCGGTCCGACGGACCAACAGCGGGGAAGCAGAAGGAGCCATCATGTCGAACCAGTATTACTTCACCTCGGAATCCGTCTCGGAAGGCCATCCGGACAAGGTCGCCGACCAGATTTCCGACGCCATCCTCGACGCCATTCTGGCGCAGGACCCGACCTCGCGCGTCGCGGCCGAGACGTTGTGCAACACCGGCCTCGTCGTGCTGGCCGGCGAGATCACCACCAGCGCCAACGTCGATTACATCCAGGTCGCGCGCAACACCATCAAGCGCATCGGCTACGACAACACCGAATTCGGCATCGACTACAAGGGTTGCGCGGTGCTGGTCGCCTACGACAAGCAGAGCCCCGACATCGCCCAGGGCGTGAACAAGGCCTACGACAACAACCTCGACCAGGGTGCCGGCGACCAGGGCCTGATGTTCGGCTACGCCTGCGACGAAACGCCGAGCCTGATGCCGCTGCCGATCTGGCTGTCACACCGCCTCGTCGAGCGCCAGGCCATGCTGCGCAAGGACGGCCGCCTGCCGTGGCTGCGTCCCGATGCGAAATCGCAGGTCACCGTCCGCTACGTCGACGGCAAGCCCGAGGCGATCGACACCGTGGTGATCTCCACCCAGCATGCGCCGGAGATGTCGCTGGAGGCCATCCGCGAAGCGACGATCGAGGAGATCATCAAGCCGATCCTGCCGCAGGAGTTGGTCAAGGGCGAGATCAAGTATCTGGTCAACCCGACCGGCCGCTTCGTCGTCGGCGGCCCGCAGGGCGACTGCGGCCTGACCGGCCGCAAGATCATCGTCGATACCTACGGCGGTGCCTGCCCGCATGGTGGCGGTGCCTTCTCGGGCAAGGATCCGTCCAAGGTGGACCGTTCGGCCGCCTATGCCGGCCGCTATGTGGCCAAGAACATCGTCGCGGCCGGCCTCGCCTCGCGCTGTCAGGTGCAGGTGTCCTACGCGATCGGCGTCGCCGAACCGACCAGCGTCTGGGTCACGACCTTCGGCACCGGCAAGGTGTCCGACGACACCATCGCCCAGCTCGTGAAGAAGCACTTCGACCTGCGGCCGAAGGGCATCGTCAACATGCTGAACCTGCTGCGCCCGATCTACGAGAAGACCGCCACCTACGGCCACTTCGGCCGCGACGAGCCGGAATTCACCTGGGAAGCCACCGACAAGGCGCTCGCCCTGAAGGCGGATGCCGGGCTGTAAGTCCTAGCGCCCCGCCTGTTCCATCTCGAGGAACAGGCGGATCGTCGTGGCGATCTCGGCCGGCGGGGTGGCGTAGGCGAACTTCTTCGCGAAGCTGCCGTCCGGCCCGAGCAGGTACATGCCCGCCGAGTGGTCGACGGCGTAGTTCGCCATGTCCCCGCTCTCCTTCGCCACCTTCTGGTAGCGCACCTTGAAGTTCTGTGCGGCGCGCGACACCAGCGCCGGCGAGCCGGTCATGCCGATGATGCGCGGATCGAAGAAGGCGGTGTATTCGCGCAGCACCTGCAGGGTGTCGCGTTCCGGATCGACCGAAATGAAGATCGGCCGCAGCCGCTGCGCCTGCGGTCCGAGCTCCTTGAGCACCGCCGCCATCTCGGTCAGCGTGGTCGGGCAGATGTCCGGACAGAAGGTGTAGCCGAAGGCGATCAGCTGGTAATAGCCCTTGTGATCCTCCGGCGTCGTCGCCCGGCCATTGACGTCCTGGAGCAGGTAGCGCGGCACGATGTCGCGCGTTTCGCCGAGGCCAAGATCGTGCTGCGCCCGGGCCGGGATGGCAGCCAGCAGCAAGAGGGAACAGGCGACGGCCAGCGACCTGATCATTTCGCCTGCGCCTTGAAGGCCGCCCGCATCGCGGCGATGCCCGATTCGACCTGCTGCGAAAGACTGCGGCCGTCCGGACAGGCCGACTTGTCCGTGCCCATGGCGAGGAAGCGCTCGCTGGTCGCCTGCTCGAAGAGTTCGCCGATCTCGCGCGTCTTGGGTGCGTCGTACACGACGGCGATGCGGATCCGGTCCACCAGCGCCATCTGCTTGCAGGCCAGTGCCTCGCCGTTGAGCCGGCCGAGCGCCTGAACTTCCGCCGCACCGGGCGTCGCGGTCTGGCCATGGGCGAATGCGAGCGGCAGGACACACGCCAGCCCCGTCACGAGGCACTGCTTCATCCTATTCATTCCTGACTCCACCAAACGGAAAATGGCGGCAAGGATAGCGTTTTTCCCGCCGGCCGGGCCTTGACCCGTGTCAGGTGGCGACTGGACTATAATCTCGCCCCATCGAGGAGCGCTGCAACGGTTTCACCGCCAGGCTCGTTTTTCTAAACGGCGCTCACCAACCCATCTCCGGGACGGTGAGCCAGCATGCGCAACCCCACGACTCGCCCCCCGGTCATGTTCAAGGAGCCTGAACCTCATGACCACACCTGCTGATTACGTTGTTGCCGACATGGGCCTCGCCGACTGGGGCCGCAAGGAAATCCGCATCGCCGAGACCGAAATGCCCGGCCTGATGGCGATCCGCGAGGAATACGCGAAAAGCCAGCCGCTCAAGGGCGCACGCATCACCGGCTCGCTGCACATGACGATCCAGACCGCCGTGCTGATCGAGACGCTGACCGCGCTCGGCGCCGAAGTCCGCTGGGCTTCGTGCAACATCTTCTCGACCCAGGACCACGCCGCCGCCGCCATCGCCAAGGACGGCGTCGCCGTGTTCGCCGTCAAGGGCGAGTCGCTGACCGACTACTGGGACTACACCCATCGCATCTTCGAGTGGCCGGACAATGGCTTCTCCAACATGATCCTCGACGACGGCGGCGACGCCACGCTGCTGCTGCATCTCGGCGCCAAGGCCGAGAAGGACATCGCCGTCCTGTCGGCGCCGACTTCTGAAGAGGAAACCATTCTCTTCGCCGCCATCAAGGCCAAGCTCGCCACCGACAAGACCTGGTACTCGACCCGTCTCGCGCAGATCAAGGGCGTCACCGAGGAGACCACCACCGGCGTGCATCGCCTCTACCAGATGCACGAGCGCGGCGACCTGAAGATCCCGGCCATCAACGTCAACGACTCGGTCACCAAGTCGAAGTTCGACAACCTCTACGGCTGCCGCGAATCGCTGGTCGACGGCATCAAGCGCGCCACCGACGTGATGGTGGCCGGCAAGATCGCGCTGGTGTGCGGCTACGGCGACGTGGGCAAGGGTTCGGCGCAGGCGCTGCGCGCGCTGTCCGCCCAGGTCTGGGTCACCGAGATCGACCCGATCTGCGCGCTGCAGGCGGCGATGGAAGGCTACCGCGTCGTGACCATGGACTACGCCGCCGACAAGGCCGACATCTTCGTCACCGCCACTGGCAACTACCACGTCATCAACCACGACCACATGGCGAAGATGAAGGACCAAGCCATCGTCTGCAACATCGGTCACTTCGACAACGAGATCGACGTCGCCTCCATCGAGAAATACCAGTGGGAAGAGATCAAGCCGCAGGTCGACCACGTGATCTTCCCCGACGGCAAGAGGATCATCCTGCTGGCCAAGGGCCGCCTGGTGAACCTCGGCTGCGCCACCGGCCATCCGAGCTACGTGATGTCGTCCTCGTTCGCCAACCAGACCATCGCCCAGATCGAGCTGTTCACGCGCAACGCCGACTACCCGGTGGGCGTCTACACGCTGCCCAAGCATCTGGACGAAAAGGTGGCGCGCCTGCAGCTGCGCAAGCTCAACGCCCAGCTGACCGAACTGACCGACCAGCAGGCCGCCTACATCGGGGTGCCGAAGAGCGGTCCGTACAAGTCGGAACACTATCGGTATTAATCAGCCGATGAGCATGAACTCGTTTCATGCGCGCACGGCGCGTCCCCGGCCAAAGGCGCATCCGCTGCGGCAAGCCGCCGCTGCTCCTTCGGGCGTGCGCGCCGACGCGCTGCTCGTGCAGCGGGGGCTCGCGCCCTCGCGCACCGCGGCCCAGCGGCTGATCGAGGCCGGCCGCGTAAAAGTCGGCCCTGGCGAGACGGCGATCGACAAACCGTCCCACCTCCTGCCGGCCGATGCCGACTTGCGCGTCGAGCCGTCGCAGGCCGCCGAGTACGTCTCGCGCGGCGGGCTCAAGCTCGCCGGTGCATTGGCGCACGCAGGCATCGACCCGCGCGGTCGCGACTGCCTGGACATCGGCCAGAGCACCGGCGGCTTCACCGATTGCCTGCTGCAGCACGGCGCGGCGAAAGTGGTCGGCATCGACGTCGGCCACGGCCAGCTGCATCCGGCCATCGCCGCCGATCCGCGCGTCGAGTCCCACGAGGGCATCAACGCGCGCCAGCTCGGAAAGTCGGCGCTGGCGGGACGGCGGTTCGACTTGATCGTCGCGGACGTTTCCTTCATCTCGCTCGCGCTCATCCTCCCGCAGCTCCCGCCGCTGCTGACCGGGCTCGGCGACCTGCTGCTGCTCGTCAAGCCGCAGTTCGAGGTCGGCCCCGAGAACGTCGGCAAGGGCGGCATCGTCACCGACACTCGCTTGTATCCCATGGTGCGCGACAAGCTCGCCGCCTGCTGCGCCGCGCACCATCTCACCGTCGTCGACTGGTTCGACAGCCCGATCACCGGCAGCGACGGCAATCGCGAATTCTTCCTCCATGCCCGCCATGAAACTGCCTGAAATCTCTTTCGAATTCTTCCCGCCGCAAACGACGGAGGGCATGACCAAGCTGCGCGAGGTGCGCCGCAAGCTGGCTGCAGCCGAGCCAACCTTCTTCTCCGTCACCTACGGCGCCGGCGGCTCGACGCGCGAGCGCACCTTCGACATCGTCATGGAAATCGCCGCCGAGGGCCACGCCGCCGCGCCGCATCTCTCCTGCATCGGCTCGACGCGCGAAGGCATCCGCAAGATCCTGCACGACTACCGGGACCACGGCATCCGGCGAATAGTCGCTTTAAGAGGCGACCTGCCCTCGGGCATGGCCGACGCCGGCGAGTTCCGCTACGCCAACGAACTGGTCGACTTCATCCGCGCGGAAACCGGCGACACCTTCCGCATCGAGGTCGCCGCCTATCCGGAATGGCATCCGCAGGCGCGCAACCCGCGCGAGGACCTGCAGAACTTCAAGCGCAAGGTGGATGCCGGCGCGGACTCGGCGATCACGCAGTTCTTCTACAACCCTGACGCTTATTCTCATTATGTCGCCGAGGCGCGCGCCATGGACGTGACGATCCCGATCGTGCCGGGCATCATGCCGATCGGCAGCTTCAGCAAGCTGGCGCGTTTCGCCGACAGCAGCGGTGCGGAGATTCCGCGCTGGATGCGCAAAAAATTCGAAAGCTATGGCGACGACGCCGACTCGATCCGCGCCTTCGGTCTCGACGTCATCACCGAACTGTGCGCCCGCCTTGTGGAGCTCGGCGCGCCCGGCCTGCATTTCTATACGCTGAACCAGTCGACGCTGTCGCTGGAAATCCTGCGCCGGCTCGGCGCCGGCCAGGACGAAAGCTAACCGACCTCGACCCGATTGCGGCCGTTTTCCTTGGCCCGGTAGAGTGCCTGGTCGGCACGCCCCAGCAGGGCATCCAATGAGGGCGTGTCGGCAGTAAAGGCGGCAACGCCGAAGCTGGCGGTATAGGAGCACGTCGCCTCGCCACAGCGCGCCGGCGATGCCGCCACCGACTGGCGCATGCGCTCGGCCGCCTGTGTCGCCTCGCCGATCTCCGTTCCCGGCATGAGGATGACGAACTCCTCGCCCCCCCAGCGGCCGACGAGGTCGACTTCGCGTACCGACGCACGCAGGGTGTGGGCAAAGCCCACCAGCACCAGATCGCCGGCATGGTGGCCGTGCGTATCGTTGATCGTCTTGAAGCGATCGATATCCGTGATGATCAGGGCCAGCGGCTCGCCATAGCGCACGGCGCGCCGGATCTCGCGCTGCGCGGCCTCGTCGAAGGCGCGCCGGTTGGCGAGCCCCGTCAGGGCATCGGTGCGCGCCAGCGCTTCGGCGGCCTCCTTCTGCCGCGTCAGCTCGCGGCTGGCGGTCTCGAGCTTGCCCAGCACGTCGGCAGCGATGCGCGCCGATACCCAGCCGGCCAGCAACAGCCCGGCCAGGACGATCGCCAGCGTGATGCGCATCATCTCGGCATTGCGCTCGTTGATCTGGTCGCGCGAGATTTCCACCACCACATAGCCGGTAACCGGCTGCGTCGCCGCCACGCTGCCGTTTCCGGTCCACAACTCGTTTTCGATCGGCAGCGCCGTCTGGCGAATCGGCGCCTGGATGGTGACATGCGCTTCGTCGCTCACCACGAGCAGGTGATCCTCGAGCGACAGGCGCTGGCGCGGCCAGAGGCCGTTGCCGGCGAGGCGCCGGCCACTGCGGTCGAGGATGTTGATCGACACGATGTCCCTGTCGCTCTCGCGCACCCCCGTGGCCAGCAGGTCGAGCGAATCGAAGCTGCCGCTGAACAGCGCATATTCCGCCGCCACGCCGAGCTGGTGCGCGATCGCCTTGCCGCGCTCGAGGAAGGAACGTTCGATGTCGGCCCGGTAGCGATCGAGGAAAACCATCTCCAGCACCAGCACCATCATCAGCGCCGGCAGCACCGCACCGAGCAGCAGGCGACTGCGGAACCCCAGACGGCCCATGTTCAGAGCCTCCCCTCGGTGGCACGCAGATCTTCGGCGATCTGCACCGCATCGTCGAGGCCGATGCCCAGGGTGGCCGCCACCTTCGGGTTGGCGGCGACGGCGAACTCGCCCGGAGAAGACGGTTCGGGCAACGGCTGGCCGGGCCGCCAGTGGGCGAGTTTCCTGACCACCTGTCGCGCCACCTGCGCAGGAGTCGAATAGACAGCCAGCAATGCGCCCGCCTTGACATAGGCCGGCGAGAACGTCACGACCGGCACGCGGGCGCGATAGGTCGTCAGCAGGATGTTCTGCAGGTTGCTGTTGTTGTAGACGAGCGTGTCGGGCAGCGCGAGCAGGACATCCGCCTGCTCCAGGACCTGCCTGAGCGCGGGGAAGATATCCTCCGGCGCGGCGATCCCCGTGGCCGGGATCAACTGCATGCCGCGCGCCTGCGCTTCACGCTCCAGGGTTTTCAGATACGGACGGGTCTGCGGTCCGGTCATCACGGCGACGCGTTGGCGTGACGGCAGTGCGTGCCGGATCAGGTCCATCTGACGTGCAAACGGCTGATCGAGCACGACAGCGGATACGGGACGTCGGCCGGGGCGCAGTCTCTCGACCGTCGTCTTGTAGGCCAGCTGCGGCAGCAAGGTGCCCAGCACCGGCACCGATTCCCACGCCGGGCCACGTCCCCGCATGCTTTTCAGCATGCCGTCGAAGGCTGCCGCGCCGACGGTCACCACCAGATCCGGCGGGGGCCCCGCCCGTTCCGCAAGCGCGGTCCATGGCCCGATGACCACGGGCCGATCACGCCACTCAGCGCGCAATACCGCCGCCATCTCTTCATATGGACCGTCCTCGCCGGCCAGCGACACCCAAATCTCAGCCTGCGCCGGACATGCCAGCGTGACGGCCAGCAGAAAAACGGCAACAAAGCGGGCGAGCCAGCGCGCCATATCGACTAGAACTTGTACCGTGCTTCCATGAAGGCGCTGCGGCCGGGGAGAGGCAGGTTGTACCAGAGCTGTTTGCTTGAATATTCGCGGGCATCTTCATCGAGCAAGTTGCGCAGCGAAGCGGCGAATTCCCATTCACTGCCATGGAAATAGCGCAGCGTGGCATCCACCAGTGCGTAAGAACCAATTTCCTGACGCGGATCGCCTGGGGGCAATGGCCGCCGGTCGAACCAGTTGGCCTGTAGATTCAGGTTCCATTTGGGACGAAAAGCCCAGTCCGCCCTTATATAGGCCTGCATCTGGGGAATCGATAGATCGCGCAAGGACGAAGTGACGTCCTCGTTCTTCATGTACGAAAGATTGCCGGACAGGCGCAGCGTACGATACGCTTGCCACTGTGCGTCGAGCTCGACGCCGCGTGTAACGAAGCGCCCATAGTTGCTGAATGTCGCTGTCGGAACGATAAGATCGGTACGTACATACCGGTAGATATTCGTTCCGAACTTAAGGTCGCGAGAAGCCCTATAGGAAAGCGACGCCTCGAAAGTCTTCGAGCGTTCCGGCTGCAAGGCAGGATTGGGCGCATTGGGAGTCGTCGTGAGATAAAGCTCGAGATAGGAAGGTGCCCGGAAAGCCTGTCCATACATCAACTTCGCCGTCAGCCGTTCCGTCGCCTGCCAAACCAATGCGAGGCGAGGATTGAGGGTGCCGCCAAAGTCTGAATAGTGGTCATAGCGTACTCCGGCAGTCAATTCCCAGCCCGGTGCAAAACCCCAGATATCTTGTAGGAAAAAATACCCGGTTCGGCGCTTCTGTGGAGCGTTAAGCGGTACAGGCAGGCCGCCGACGCTCTCCTGAAACTGGTACAGATCCTGAACCTGAAAACCCGCCCCGAACCGCAGGCCATGCTGGCCGAACCCTTGGTAGCCGGCACTCATTTCGGCATTCAGGCGGCGTTCGCCAGAATTCATGTAGTGGTTGAAAGCTCCGCCTTCCCAGAAACCGTTGCCGGAGTTGTAGTCCATGTCGCGATAGCGCAGTTCGGCATTGAGTTTCCAGTCCGGAGCGAAATCGGGATTGTCGTAAAGCAGCGCAATGCCCGCCAGGCCATCGCTGGCCCGGGTTCGCGGATCGAGTACTGCACCTCCGGTGAGTCCGATTTGCAGGTCGTCATGCCGCGTGTAATCGGCAAGCATGCGCCAACTGCCCTTGCCCAGTGAAAGATGCAGGTCCGCATTGGTCCATCCGTACTCCGCATATCCGCTGGCGCCACCACTTGCCCTTGCAATATGGGGAGAATGGCCGTCGATACGCGAGAAATCGGCAGTCAACGCCACATTGATACCGTTCCATTCGGTGCCATGCTCAAGCCAGGCCGACTGACTGTCGTGACTGCCGATACGCACACCGGCTTCGCTTTGTGCGATACCGCGCGCTGTTTTGGTAATCACGTTGATCACGCCTGCGGAAGCATCGGAGCCATACAACGCCGAACCCGGGCCGCGAATAATCTCGATGCGCTCAATCGCGTTCGCCGGCATACCCTTCCAGAAAATGCCGGGCGACCAAACCAGATCCTTGGCCGGTGCGCCGTTGATCATCAGCAGCACGTTGGTACCCGAAGCACCGCGGAAACTGATCAGGGGCTTGAAGCCGAACAGGTTGGTTTTCACGTACAGACCGGGCACGCTCTGCAGGATCTCCATGAGATTGGTCGTTCCGGTCGCTCGGATGTCCTCGGCCGTGATGACGGAAACGACCGAAGGCGCCTTCGAGAGCGACTGCTTCGTGCTCGTCGAAATCGTGACGGTCGTCGTCATCAGTTCCTCGAGGCTCATCGCCAGGATCTGCTGCATTTCCCCGTCTTCCGTCTGTGCGTTCGCCATGCGGCAAAGCAGCGCCCCGACCAGCAGGCTTCGTTTGACGATCTTCACGCCCCCTCCCTGTGCTTGCGCTGCCGACCCACCGTCTGACTGCAATGAATCATCGTCCCCCTCCTCTTCGCAGATCCTCTGCAATCTCGGCAGCATCATCCAGACTGATGCCCAGCGATGCGGCGACTTTGGGATTGGACGATACGGCGAACTCCGCCGGCATCTGCATGGGCGGCAGGCTGCCGCTTGCCTGCCAGCTGCGCACCATGCCCACCGCATGTCGAGCCACCTGCGCGGGCGTCGAATAAACGGCGAGGATGGCCCCCGCCTTCACATAGGCAGGCGAGAAGGCGACCAGCGGCACACGCGCCCGGTAGGTCGTCAGCAGGATATTCTGCAGACTGCCGGCGTGATAGACGGTCGGATCCGGGATCGAGAGAATCACGTCTGCGGTTTCCAGCACGCCTTTCAGGGCCGGGAAGAGCGTTTCCGGCGCAGTCACGCCGGTTATCACATCCAGCCCCATCCTTCGCACCGCTGCCGCCTGCTGAAGCTCCAGAACCAGCGCCTGCGACCGGGAACCGGACAACACCCCGACACGTCGCCGATCGGGCAATGCCCGGGCGATCAAGGCAAGCTGTCGATCTGCCGGCTGGTCGAGGACGACCGCAGAAACCGGTCGTCCCGCTTTCTGCATGGCCTTCAGGCGCGCCTCGTACCCGGAACGCGGCAGCAGGGTTGCCAGCACCGGAACGCCTGCCCACTCCGCCCCCCGACTTTCCAGATTGTCCAGCACGCCTTCGAAAGCCGCCATGCCGACGGTAATCACCAGGTCGGGAGGCGATCGCCTGTCGGCAAAGGTCACAGGCCATTTCCCGATGACCAGACTGCTGCGATCCGCCAGCTCGGCGCGCAGTACCGCCGCACTTTCGGCATACGGCCCACCTTCCTCCGACAACGCCACCCAGATACGTGGCTGGCTGCCCTGCGCATATACCAAAGTCATACACAGCAGGCAAGCTGCGGCGATGGCTATGCGTATGTACCTTGGCATCAGAACTCCAGCCTGAGGGTGCCGAAAGCACGGCGCTCGAAAGTGAATCCAGTGCCTGACTGGTATTCCGGATAACTACTGTTGGCCGCCTGAACAACAAATGCCACCTCCGCCCGAGTACTACCGACACGGAATGGCGCAGCCAGTCGAACATCGACTCGACGACGACTGGGCAGCGTGTCGTCCTTCCTGTTCCAGGTCAGCGCCCCAATCGAATGATGAATCACGCTTAAGTCGAGATCATAGAAAAGCTTCTGGAACCAGGCGATGGTCGTGGCATGAGTAGGTGGCATAGCACCATCGAAACTGTTATCCCAGAATGCGCGCTCGAACGCCTGATTGACCCAGAACTCGGTACCGTCGAGTGGTTTCCAGCGCAGTTGGTACTCCAGCCCACGTGTCTTGAATCCTTGCTGGCTATTTCCGAATGTCTGCACCGGCACATCGGTACCCACCAAGGCGGGGGGAACAACCACATTGTTAGGGAATACATAACCGGGGGCAGTACCCAATTGCACACTGATCAGGTCACGCATTTTTTCGATGTAGGCGCGCACATCCAGTGTCAGATGAAACCTTCTGAAATTGCCGAAGTAACCCATCTCCAAAGAATCCATCTGCTCCTTGGCGACACTTCCGCTTGAATGGAACAGCCGGAATGGTAGGTTACTGAAAGCCATGGCAGCGGCAATACGATCATTCATCTCTCCTGTCGCTGCCAAGGCGGCCCAATCTTTAGGGTAAACGCGCACATCACTGGCAAGCTCAAACAAGGTCGGCATACGCGACGATTCCGTTATGCCAGCTCTCAAGGTGTGATCCGGCGTGGCATGGAAATTAGCCATTAGACGAGGGGAAAAATAATCACCTTTCTCACTGTGATAACCGGCAAACCCACCTGCATTGATGACCCACTGACGATGTGGGCGCCACTCGAGACTGCCGAACACCCGCTCCTCGTGAACGGAAACTGGATCATCTCTCCCGTACAACGCTTTTGAATGAGCTGAATCGCTTTTGTAGCCCCCCCCCCAAACGACACGCATCGAAGGAGAAAGAACGAGCTTGTGCTGTAGTTCAAGATTGAGACGGCGCGCCTCACCGTTGGTGCTGATGACAACACTTGGATCAACGGAGTAGGGAAAGGCATCCCTAAAAACTTCTTCGTCGAAGCTGACCATCAGCTTGAGCTCACCAGCGTCTGGAAGCATCCTTGTCCATACTCCCTGCGCATAGGAGTTACGCCACTGCATCGTGCGCAAAGGATTACCGAGCTGATTGAAGAATCCATCCCCGGCAGCCAGTTGGGCGACCCCGGCGGAGAACATCAGATCCTGATCGACTGCCGGGCGCAGATCGCCACGAACATGAATCTGACTGACGATTTTGTCGTCGTAGGCATTGCCGTAGCCGCTGTCGCTACGGCGGCCGGCCGAGAGACGGAAGCTCGCCTGTTCATTTCCCCAGCCAAGACGCATGCGGTTATCGTTGATACCTCCCTGCCCGCCCGTCACGGACACCTCCGCACCGAGCGTATCGGCCGTGTGGCGCGTCACGATGTTGATGACGCCGAACAACGCGTTGGCGCCGTAAGCCGCTGAATTCGATCCTCGCAAAACCTCGATACGTTCGATATCCTCGAGCATCACGCCCATCATGCCTCGATGGGTATCACCGAACTGATAGGCCGAGTACGCGGACCGGCCATCGATCATGACGAGATTGCGCGCTCCGTAATCGTCAAGCGGTGCATGATAGGCCGCAGTGGGATTGGCGCCGTTATATCCCCCCACCAGATACCCCGGCACCAGCCGCAGCACATCCACCAGTTCCCGCGCCCCCGATCGCCGGATCGTTTCGCGGTCGATGATGGTGACCGCTCCGGGCGTTTCGCTGAGCGGCTGCGCGAGGCGCGTCACGGTCAGCACCTCGGGCAGTTCGGTGAAATAGTCCTTTTCCGAGATCTCGGCAGCCATGCCGCTACCGCTTCCAAACAGAAGCAGCATGCAGGGCAAGGGCAGGAGGCGCGTGAGGAAACTCATGTCGGATCAGGCAGCGCAAGGGGGTCGATGATGGCATGGCCCGGCAGGGCTGGCAATCCCCGGTTCAGGTGGCACTGCGCCGGCTCACGAGGGCGACCCCGGCGATGACCAGCCCGGCCCCCATGAGTTGCGCCAGCGACAAGGGTTCGTCGAGCAGCCAGCCGGCGAAGCCGATGGTGGCGAGCGGACCGAGCATGCTGACCAGCGCGACGCGGGCGCTGCCGAGGCGGCGGATCGCCGCCGACTGGGCGAAGACGGGCATCGCGGTCGAGAACAGCCCCATCGCCAAAGCGTAGCCATAGACCGGCCAGGGCTGGACGAGCGACGCTGCCGGCTGCGTCGCGAAGAAATGGCCAAGGACCGCCGCGACGGAAACGAGCGTGGCGAGCGCTGCGAAGCGGGAGGTGCCGAGCCGGGCGATCAGGCGTCCGCTGCCGGTGAGGTAGATGGCGTAGCACAGGGCCGAGCCGAAGACGAGGCCGCTGCCGAGCCAGATGGTGGAGGCGTCGGCGGCGAACTCCAGGTCGTGCCAGAAGGCAGCGCCGATGCCGGCGTAGCACAAGGCCAGCGCAGCAATTTCCCGGCCGCTGGCCATGCGGCGCGAGAGCGCCATGCCGAAGATCAGCGTCAGCGTCGGGTAGGTAAACAGGATCAGTCGTTCGAGACCGGCGGAAATATATTGCAGGCCGAGGAAGTCGAACACGCTGGCGGCGTAGTAGCCGGCCAGGCCCATGGCGACGACGCCCAGCCAGTCGCGCCGCGACAGGGCCGGCGCACCGCGCGAGACGACGATGCCGACCCAGAGGAAGACCGGCAGCGCGAAGACCATGCGCAGCGCGAGCAGGGTGATCGCGTCGACGCCATAGGGATAGGCGAGCTTGACGAGGATCGCCTTGAACGAGAAGCCGAAGGCGGAGACGACGGCCAGCAGCAGGCCGACGCCGTGATCGCGGCCGGCGCTCACTCCGGTCTAGCGGCGGCCGAGCAGTGAACCCAGCAGGCCGCGCACGATCTGGCGCCCGACCTGCGAGCCGATGGTGCGCACCACCGTCTTGGTCATCGTCTGGACCAGCCCGTCGTACTGCCCGCCGCGCGGGCCGGTACGGCCGAAGAGGATCTCGTTGAACTTGCCGCCGCCTTCGGCTTCCGCATCGCCCGATGCGGAGGATGCGGCGGCTGCCGAGGCCGTCCCGCCGGCGCCGACTTTTTGCGGCGCGTCCTCCTGCGGCACGCGGCCGGCCAGCTTTTCGTAGGCGGATTCACGATCCACCACCTTCTCGTAATGGCCGTAGATGACCGAGGCGCGTATCGCCGCCGCCCGCTCTTCGGGCGTCAGCGGACCGAGGCGCGAGGCCGGCGGCAGCACGAAGGCGCGCTCGACGACATGCGGCCGCCCCTTCTCGTCGAGGAAGGACACCAGCGCCTCGCCGACGCCCAGCTCGGTGATCGCCGCCGCGGCATCGAAGGCCGGATTGGCGCGCATCGTTTCCGCCGCCGCCTTGACGGCCTTCTGATCGCGCGGGGTGAAGGCGCGCAGCGCGTGCTGCACGCGGTTGCCGAGCTGGCCGAGCACCTTGTCGGGCACGTCGAGCGGGTTCTGCGTGACGAAATAGACGCCGACGCCCTTGGAGCGGATCAGCCGCACCACCTGCTCGACCTTGTCGATCAGCGCGGCGGGCGCCTCGTCGAACAGCAGGTGCGCCTCGTCGAAGAAGAACACCAGCTTCGGCTTCTCCAGGTCGCCGACTTCCGGCAGCTGTTCGAACAGCTCCGACAACAGCCAGAGCAGAAAGGTGGCGTAGAGCTTGGGCGAATTCATCAGCTTGTCGGCGGCGAGGATATTGACGACGCCCTTGCCGCCCTGCGTCTGCATCAGGTCGGCGATGTCGAGCATCGGCTCGCCGAAGAACTGGTCGCCCCCCTGGCCCTCGATGGCCAGCAGGCCCCGCTGGATCGCACCGATGCTGGCGGCCGAGATGTTGCCGTATTGGGTCCTGAATTCCGCCGCATTGTCGCCGACGTGCTGCACCATTGCGCGCAGGTCCTTGAGATCGAGCAGCAGCAGGCCGGCATCGTCGGCGACGCGGAAGACGATCTGCAGCACGCCTTCCTGCGTGTCGTTGAGTCCCAGCAGGCGGGCCAGCAGCAGCGGCCCCATGTCCGAGACGGTGGCGCGCACCGGATGGCCCGCCTCGCCGAAGACATCCCAGAACACCACCGGGTTGGCGCGCGGCTGCCAGTCCGTGATACCGAGCATATCGAGCCGCTTCTGCAGCTTGTCGGAGGCCTTGCCTGCGGCTCCGAGGCCGGAGAGGTCGCCCTTCACGTCGGCCAGGAACACGGGGACGCCGATGGCGGAGAACCGTTCGGTCAGCACCTGCAGGCTGACGGTCTTGCCCGTCCCGGTGGCACCGGTGATCAGGCCGTGACGGTTGGCGAGCGCGGGCAGGAGGGCGAGGTCGGCACCCTGATGACGGGCGATGGACAGCGGATCGAGGCTCATTTCGGCATCCCTGTATTTGCTTTAAAACAACACGTTGTAGAAATATGCTTAAAAAAGGCTTTAATTTCTGGCGCTATTTTCCGTAATATCGCCACGACTGCCGGAAAAGCCGGCTGCCGCATTGTCCCATGACCCGACCATTCACGACATGACGCCGCTTACCGGAAAATCTTCGCCGAGCATCGACGAAGTGCGCCGCCTCAAGCAGGAGGGACTCAGCATGGCCCAGATCGTCGAGCGCCTCGCCACCGGCGGCGCCGGAACCCAAGGTACGCAGGGAAGCGCTCACTCCGCTCCCTTGCACCTGACGCTGGATGACATCGAGCATCCGGCCTACATGATCAACCAGAACTTCGAGCTGCTGTGGATCAACGCGGCGGCCCGCCAGTGCCTGTTCGGCGGCCACCTCGACCTGCCCCAGACCAGCGACGCGCGCAACCTGTTCCGCCTGCTGCCGGTCGGGCGCGGCGAAATGGGCAGCCTGATGGCTTTCCATGTCGGCATCGCCAAGTCCAGCCTGAGCGCCGAGGCCTTCGGCAATGTCTGCCGCGGCCTCGACCCGGTGACCTATGCCCGCCTGCAGGCAGCCTATCTCGAAGCCCCCGAGGTACCGCCCCACCGTCCGATCGTCCAGTCCGAGGTGCGCATGCCCCGGCCGGACCGCAGCGAGGATTACTACCAGGCCTTCGCCTCCTTCTTCCGCGAGGGCATTTTCGTCGTCCTGAGCCCCGACAGCGGTCCGGCGGACGCGATGATCGACCTGCTGATGCGCCGCGACGAGGTGATCCGCGAACTCCTGCGCAAGCGCCTGCCGGTGCTGACGCAGCTCGCCGTCCTCGTCGCCGACCTGCAAAGCTCGGTGAAGATCTGTTCCGAACTGCCGCCCGAGGAGTACTTCGAGCTGATCAACGAGATCTGGCGCACGCTGGCCCCGGTCTTCCGCAAGTACCGCGGCACCTGCGGCAAGCACGTCGGCGACGGCCTCGTCTATTACTTCTTCCCGCAGCCCGACAGCGACTATCTCGCCAACGCCGTCGCCTGCGCGCTCGAAATCCGCCAGCAGGTCCAGCACCTGTCGAAAGCCTGGCAGCTGCGCAAGCAGTGGTTCAACGAGCTGTACCTCAACACCGGCATCAACGAAGGCCAGGAATGGCTGGGCACCTTCCAGACGCCGACCAGCATCGAGTTCGTCGTGCTCGGCGACACCATCAACCAGGCCGCGCGCATTTCCGATTTCGCCCGCCATGGCAGCGTCTGGGTCACCAAGTCGCTGATCGGCAAGCTGCCCGCCGACGAACGCGCCCGCCTCTCCTACGGCGTGCGCCGCCGTTCGCCCGACGGCCGCGAGGTGTTCGTCGCCTCCAGCTTCTCCCAGGTCGCCGCCCTGCTCGAACAGGACGGCATGCGCCTCGAAAAGCTCAAGGACATCGCGACCCTGCCGATCGCCGAGATCGTCGATATCCGGCCGGCCGCCGCGTAATTCTTCCGCTGCCGTAGAATCCCGCTCCGCACCCGACGGCCCTGCGCCGCCGGGTGCCTGCTTTCCTCTTCCCGCAACCCGAACCTACGAAAGACCAGCCATGGCCGGACATTCCAAATGGGCCAACATCCAGCACCGCAAGGGCCGCCAGGATGAAAAGCGCGGCGCCGCCTTCTCGCGCGTCGCCAAGGAGATCACCGTCGCCGCCAAGATGGGCGGGGGCGACGCCAACTTCAACCCGCGCCTGCGCATGGCGGTGGAGAAGGCGAAAGCCGTCAACATGCCCAAGGACAAGATCGAGAACGCCATCAAGAAGGGCACCGGCGAGCTCGAGGGCGTCGATTACGTCGAGATCCGCTACGAAGGCTACGGCATCGGCGGCGCGGCGGTGATGGTCGACTGCCTCACCGACAACAAGACGCGCACCGTCGCCGAGGTACGCCATGCCTTCAACAAATACGGCGGCAACATGGGCACCGATGGCTGCGTCGCCTTCCAGTTCAAGCACTGCGGCCAGCTGATCTTCGCCCCCGGCACCGACGAGGCGGCGCTGATGGATGCCGCGATCGAGGCCGGTGCGGAAGACGTGGCAGGCAATGACGACGGCTCGATCGAAGTCGTGACCGGCCCCGGCGACTTTCTCGCCGTCAAGGAGGCGCTCGAGGGTGCCGGCTTCAAACCCGAATACGCCGAAGTGACGATGAAGCCGCTGGGCGAAACCGAACTCGCCGGCGACGACGTCGCGAAGATGCAGAAGCTGCTCGACGCGCTCGACGGCCTCGACGACGTGCAGGAGGTCTATACGACGGCGGTGATGGACGAGTAGTCGCGTCCTGTCACCGTCCTGCCGGCGCCGACTTCTGCCGGCGTCGTCCCGCCGGCCCATCTATCATGCTGCAACGCGCGGCGCCCTTCCTGTTCGTCTTCCTCTGGAGCACCGGCTTCCTCGGTGCCAAGCTCGGCCTGCCGCACGCCGCGCCGCTCGCCTTCCTGTTCGTCCGCTACCTGCTGGTCATCGCACTGATGACCAGCATCGCGCTGTTCCTGCGCGCCCCCTGGCCGCGCGACGGCCGCCAGTGGCTGCATATCGGCGTCAGCGGCCTGCTCGTCCATGCGACCTATCTCGGCGGCGTCTTCATCGCCATCGGCAAGGGGCTGCCGGCCGGCATCACCGCCCTCGTCGTCGGATTGCAGCCGCTGCTGACCGCGACGCTCGCCGGCCGTCTGCTCGGCGAGACCGTCCTGCCGCGCCAGTGGCTGGGCCTCGTGCTCGGTTTCGCCGGCACGGGACTGGTCGTCTCCGGCAAGCTGGGCAGCGGCTTCGGCACCGCCGCGCTGCTGCCCGCCATCGTCGCCCTGCTCGGCATCACCCTCGGCACGCTCTACCAGAAACGCTTCGCGCCGCATTTCGACTGGCGCAGCGGCGCCGTCGCGCAATTCCTGCCGAGCGCCCTCGTCACCGGCGCCATCGTCTTCGTGCGCGACGACTTCCGCATCGACTGGACCGGCGAGTTCGCCTTCGCCCTCGGCTGGCTGGTGCTGGTGCTGTCGGTCGGCGCGATATCACTGCTCAACTGGCTGATCCGCCACGGCAGCGCCGTCAATGTCGCCAGCCTGTTCTACCTGACGCCGCCGACCACCGCGTTGCTGGCCTGGGGCCTGTTCGGCGAAACGCTGGGCGGCATCGCGCTGGCCGGCATGGCCCTCGCGGTGTGGGGCGTGTATCTTTCGCGGCGATGAACACCGTCCGCACCGTCAGAATACTGGGCATCGACCCCGGCCTGCGCATCACCGGCTTCGGCATCATCGACAAGACGGGCCAGAAGCTCGCCTACGTCACCAGCGGCTGCATCCGCAGCAACGAAAAGGACAGCCTGCCGCAGCGCCTGAAGACGCTGCTCGACGGCATCGGCGAAGTGGTAGCCGCGCATGCACCGGGCGAAGCCGCCATCGAGAAAGTGTTCGTCAACGTCAATCCGCAATCGACCCTGCTGCTCGGGCAGGCGCGCGGCGCCGCCATCTCCGCCCTCGTGCTGGCGAACCTGCCGGTCGCCGAATACACGGCGCTGCAGATCAAGCAGGCCGTCGTCGGCCACGGCAAGGCGGCCAAGGAACAGGTCGGCCACATGGTGACGCGCCTGCTGCAACTGCCCGGCGAACCTTCCGCCGACGCCGCCGACGCGCTGGCCTGCGCGATCTGCCACGCCCACGGGGGCCAGCTCGGCGCCATGGCGACGCAGGGGTTCCGTGTTAGAAATGGCCGCCTCGTTTAGCAAGGAATTCACGCCATGATCGGAAGAATCGCCGGCACCCTGCTGGAAAAGAACCCGCCGCAGATCCTTATCGACGTCGGCGGCATCGGCTACGAGCTCGACGTGCCGATGAGCACCTTCTACCACCTGCCGAACCTCGGCGAAAAGGTCGCACTCGTCACCCACCTCGTGGTGCGCGAGGATGCCCACCTGCTGTTCGGCTTCCTCACCGAGGCCGAGCGCGCCCTGTTCCGCCAGTTGCTGAAGATCTCGGGCATCGGCGCGCGCATGGCGCTGGCGGTGCTTTCCGGCCTGTCGGTCGGCGAACTGGCACAGGCCGTCGCCCTGCAGGAAAGCGGCCGGCTGGTGAAAATCCCCGGCATCGGCAAAAAGACCGCCGAGCGGCTGCTGCTCGAACTGAAGGGCAAGCTGCCCGTCACCACGGCCGGAAGCGCAAAAGTCGGCGCCGGCGGGACGGCGTCTGCCGCGGCGCCGGATGCGCTGGGCGACGTTCTCAACGCCCTGCTGGCGCTCGGCTACAGCGAACGCGAGGCGATGGCCGCGATGAAATCGCTGCCCGCCGACATCGACGTCGCCGGCGGCATCCGTCAGGCACTGAAGCTGCTCTCGAAAGGCTGATGGCACAAGGCTTCCTGAGCCGGCTGAGGCTTTCCGCGGGACTGCTGCGTTTCGGCATGAACCTCTGGCCGCCCTTCGTCGGGGCCGGCATCCACGTCATGGAAATCTCGCCCGATTTCCGCCGCGTCGTCGTGCGGCTGCGCCGCGGCCTGCTCAACCGCAATTACTTCGGCACGCATTACGGCGGCTCGCTGTTCTCGATGACCGACCCCTTCTACGCGCTGATGCTGCTGCACAACCTCGAGCGCGGCCACATCGTCTGGGACAAGGCGGCCGCCATCCGTTTCCGGGCACCCGGACGCAGCGACGTGTTCGCCCGCTTCGAGCTGACGGCGGTGCAAATCGCCGAGGTCGCAGCCATGACCGCCGACGGCGAGAAATACGAACCGACCTGGCCGGTGGACATCGTGGATGCAGCCGGCCAGGTCATCGCCACGGTCGACAAAACCCTGCACATCCGCCGCATTGCACCTCGCCCGACCGCGACGGAAGCGACGGACGGCAACAGGTAGAATCGCGCATCCTGCGCCCATTCTCCCGATGAACGAAAGCACCCGCGCCCATGCCCGTCTCGCCCTCGTCGCGCTGATCGCCGTCGGCGCCGCCTGGGTCCTCGCGCCCTTCCTCGCCGCGCTGCTGTTCGCCGCCATCCTCTGCCTGAGCACCTGGCCGCTGTTCGCCTGGATCGAGTCCCGCCTCAAGGGCCGCACGACGCTCGCCGCGCTGCTGACCACGCTGCTGCTGGCGCTGGCCGTGCTGCTGCCGATGTCCTACCTCGCCGCCACCGTGGCCGATGGCGTCAGCCAGTTGATCGCCCTGCTGCGCCCCTGGTTCGAATCGGGCGACCATGCGCCGCCCGGCTGGCTGGCCGGCCTGCCGCTGATCGGCGAACCGCTCGACGACTACTGGCGCAAGCTCGCCGCCAGCAAGGAGGAAATCGCCCAGCTCGGCAAGCAGCTGTTCGAGCCGACGCGCAAGCTGCTGCTCGCCACGGTCGGCCTGATCGGCCAAGGCCTGCTCGAACTGACGCTGGTGGTCTTCATCGCCTTCTTCTTCTATCGCGACGGCCGCGCGCTGGCGACGCGCCTGGCGCACCTGGCCGACAAGATCGGCGGCGAACTCGGCGGCCGCATGCTGACGCTGGCCCGCACCACCATCATGGGCGTGATGATCGGCATCGTCGGCACCGCGGCGGCGCAAGCGGCGGTCGCCTTGATCGGCTTCCTGATCGCCGGCGTGCCGGCGGCCCTGCTGCTCGGCGCAGCCACCTTCTTCCTGTCGATGATCCCGGTCGGCCCGCCGCTGATCTGGGGCGGCGCCGCCTGGTGGCTCTACGACCAGGGCCAGACCGGCTGGGCGATCTTCATGGTCATCTACGGCCTCGTCGTGATCAGCAGCGTGGACAACTTCGTCAAGCCGATCCTGATCAGCCGTTCGGCCAGCCTGCCGATCCTGCTGATCGCCCTCGGCGTCTTCGGCGGCGTGCTGGCCTTCGGCTTCGTCGGCATCTTCCTCGGCCCGGTCATCCTCGCCCTCGCGCTGACACTGGCGGAAGGATGGTCGGAGCCTGCGACGACCCGCTCATGATCGAAACGGACCGACTCATCGCCGCGGACAAGGCTTCGCCGCAGGAAGACGCGCTCGAACGCGCGCTGCGGCCGAAGAGGCTCGCCGATTACGTCGGCCAGCAGAAGATCCGCGGCCAGCTCGAAATCTTCATCGAGGCGGCGAAGAAACGCGGCGAGGCGCTCGACCACGTGCTGCTGTTCGGCCCGCCGGGCCTCGGCAAGACCACGCTGGCGCATATCGTCGCCGCCGAGATGGGCGTCAACCTGCGCCAGACCTCCGGCCCGGTACTGGAACGCGCCGGCGACCTCGCGGCGCTGCTGACCAACCTCGAGCCGCACGACGTGCTGTTCATCGACGAGATCCACCGCCTGTCGCCCGTGGTCGAGGAAATCCTCTACCCGGCGCTGGAGGATTTCCAGATCGACATCATGATCGGCGAAGGTCCGGCGGCGCGCTCGGTCAAGCTCGACCTGCCGCCCTTCACGCTGGTCGGCGCGACGACGCGCGCCGGCATGCTGACCAACCCGCTGCGCGACCGTTTCGGCATCGTCGCGCGGCTGGAGTTCTACACGCCCGAGGAACTCGGCCTGATCGTGCGCCGTTCGGCGCACCTCCTCGCCTGCGAGATCGCCGAGGCCGGTGCGGTGGAAATCGCGCGCCGTTCGCGCGGCACGCCGCGCATCGCCAACCGCCTGCTGCGGCGCGTGCGCGACTTCGCCGAAGTGAAGCACGACGGCGCCATCACGCAGGCCATCGCCGACGCTGCGCTGACGATGCTCGACGTCGACCACCTCGGCCTCGACGTGATGGACAGGAAACTGCTCGGTGCGATGCTGGAGAAGTTCGGCGGCGGGCCGGTCGGCGTGGACAACCTCGCCGCCGCGATCGGCGAGGCGCGCGACACCATCGAGGACGTGCTCGAACCCTACCTGATCCAGCAGGGCTACCTGCAGCGCACGCCGCGCGGCCGCGTCGCCACGGCGAGCATCTGGCGGCACTTCGGCCTCGACGTGCCGGCACAGGCCGGCGGCAGGGACCTGTTCGCACAATGAAGCCCATGGAGCCGACGGGGCTGGAAGTGCGCGTCTATTACGAAGAC